>CAZRFE010000070.1:0-14109 GCA_964599565.1 uncultured Gammaproteobacteria bacterium | reverse complement strand
AGGAAGCCTGACATGAAGCTGAATACGATCAAGCCCGCAGAGGGCAGCAAGCCCGGGAAGAAGCGTCTCGGCCGCGGCATCGGTTCCGGCCTCGGCAAGACGTCGGGCAAGGGTCACAAGGGTCAGAAGGCGCGCGCAGGCGGCTACCACAAGGTCGGCTTTGAAGGCGGCCAGATGCCGTTGCAGCGCCGCCTGCCGAAGATCGGCTTCATTTCGCACATGGCGAAATTCTCCGAGGAGGTGCGCCTGCACGAGCTGGAGAAGGTTGAAGGCGATGTGATCGACATTCTCGCGCTTAAGGCGGCGAACATCGTCGGCCAGCAGGCGCAGCAGGTGAAGGTCATTGCGTCGGGCGAGATCAGCAAGGCCGTGACGCTGAAGGGCGTCAAGGTGACCAAGGGTGCGCGCGCGGCGATCGAAAAGGCCGGCGGCAAGGTGGAAGACTGATGGCTCGCAGCGGTACCAGCGCGATGAGCGGCATCGGCGAGATCGGCCGTCTGACGGAATTGCGTCGGCGGGTGTTCTTCCTGCTGGGTGCGATTGTCGTATTCCGCATCGGCGCATTCATACCCGTGCCGGGCGTGGATCCGGTTGCGCTGCAGAACCTGTTCGCATCGCAATCCGGCACCATCCTGGACATGTTCAACATGTTTTCGGGCGGTGCGCTGGAACGGTTCAGCATCTTTGCGCTGAACGTCATGCCGTACATTTCCGCCTCCATCATCATGCAGTTGATGACGGTCGTGGTGCCGACGCTTGAGCAGCTCAAGAAGGAAGGCGAGGCAGGCCGGCGCAAGATCACGCAGTACACGCGTTATGCAACGGTGGCATTGGCCATGTTCCAGGGCGCGGGCGCGGCGTTCGCGCTGCAGAACCAGGGCGTGGCGATCAACCCGGGTATTTCGTTCGTGTTCATCGTTGCCGTCACCCTGGTGACGGGCACCATGTTCCTGATGTGGCTGGGTGAGCAGATCACGGAACGCGGTATCGGCAACGGCATCTCGATGATCATCTTCGCGGGCATCGTGGCGGGTCTGCCTGCCGCAATCGGCGGAACGCTGGAACTGGCGAACACGGGCGAGCTGTCCTACGGCATCGTGCTGCTGATCCTGATTCTCGCGATCGCCGTGACGTGGGGCGTGGTTTTCGTCGAGCGCGGACAGCGTCGCATTGCGGTGAACTACGCGAAGCGCCAGCAGGGACGCCGCATGTTCGCCGGCCAGACGAGCCACCTGCCGCTGAAGATGAACATGTCGGGCGTGATTCCGCCGATCTTTGCCTCATCGATCATCCTGTTTCCGGCAACGCTCGGTACGTGGGTCGGTTCGGGCGATGGCGCCGGCTGGCTGCAGACGTTTGCGGCAAGCCTGTCGCCGGGGCAGCCGGTCTACACGTTCATTTACGCGAGCCTGATCATCTTCTTCTGCTTCTTCTATACGGCGCTGGTGTTCAACAGCCGTGAGACGGCAGAGAACCTGAAGAAATCGGGTGCCTTCATTCCCGGCATCCGTCCAGGAAAGCAGACGGCGGAATACATTGACAGCGTGCTGACGCGACTGACCCTGTGGGGCGCGATCTACATCACCGCGGTCTGCCTGCTGCCGGAGTTCCTGATCATCTATTTCAACGTGCCGTTCTATTTCGGCGGTACGTCGCTGCTGATCATCGTGGTGGTGGTCATGGACTTCATGGCGCAGTTGCAGGCGCACCTGATGTCGCACCAGTACGAGGGCCTGCTGAAGAAGGCCAACCTCAAGGGTTATGGCCGCGCCGGACAAATTAGGTAAGCGCCCGGGAACGGGCCCGAGAGTGGGACTAGAGCGATGAAAGTCAGAGCATCTATCAAGAAAATGTGCCGTAACTGCAAGATCGTGCGCCGTAATGGCACGGTGCGCGTGATCTGCAGCTCGGATGCCCGTCACAAGCAGCGTCAAGGCTGAGTGTCGGATAACGTACTGATTCAGATTGATTTTTGCAGGGTGATCGTATAAATTGGCGCGTTTCCGCGCGCGATCCGTGCAAGGGAGAAAGACGTAGATGGCCCGTATAGCTGGCATAAACATTCCGGTACAGAAGCATGTCGTGATCGCGCTGACGGCGATCTACGGCATCGGCCGCAGTCGCGCAGCGGATATCTGCGACGCCGCGGGCGTAGCGCCGGTAACCAAGGTCAAGGATCTCAGCGAAGCCGAGGTCGATGCGGTACGCGCGGAAGTCGCCAAGTTCCTGGTGGAAGGCGACCTTCGTCGTGAAGTGTCGATGAACATCAAGCGCCTGATGGACCTCGGCACGTATCGCGGCATCCGCCATCGTCGCGGCCTTCCGATGCGCGGTCAGCGTACGCGCACCAATGCGCGCACCCGCAAGGGTCCGCGTCGCCCGGTGACGCGTTAAGCGTATCGGCGACAACCGAATCAACTCGAGCATTTTGGGTAACTGAAACATGGCACAGCCCGGTACCAAGCCTCGCAAGCGCGTGAAGAAGTCGGTGGTCGATGGCATCGCCCACGTCCACGCGTCGTTCAACAACACGATCATCACGATCACCGACCGCCAGGGGAACACGCTGTCCTGGGCGACGTCCGGTGGATCAGGCTTCCGCGGGTCGCGCAAGTCGACGCCGTTTGCTGCGCAGGTTGCCGCGGAGAAGGCTGGCCAGGCAGCGCTCGACTACGGCCTGAAGAACCTGGAAGTGCGTGTGAAGGGTCCTGGACCTGGCCGTGAATCCGCCGTCCGCGCGCTGAATGCCGTGGGTTACAAGATCACGAACATCGCTGACGTGACGCCGATTCCGCACAACGGATGCCGTCCGCCGAAGAAGCGCCGCGTTTAACGAGGGTTTAGAGAAAATGGCACGTTACATTGGTCCGAAGTGCAAGCTCTCCCGCCGTGAGGGCACCGATCTTTTCCTCAAGAGCGGCGTGCGTCCGCTTGAGTCCAAGTGCCGCCAGTCGGCGCCTGGCCAGCATGGTGCGCGTCGCGGCCGCCTGTCGGACTACGGTCTGCAGCTGCGCGAAAAGCAGAAGCTGCGCCGCATGTACGGCGTTCTCGAGCGCCAGTTCCGCAACTATTACAAGAAGGCTGCCAGCCTGAAGGGCTCGACGGGTGAAAACCTGCTCCAGCTGCTCGAGTGCCGCCTGGACAACGTGGTCTACCGCATGGGTTTTGCTGCGACACGCGCTGAAGCCCGTCAGCTGGTTGGCCACAAGGGCATCGTCGTCAATGGCGAGATCGTCAACATTCCGTCCTTCTCCGTGAAGGCGGGTGATGCGATCGAAGTGCGCGAGAAGGCCAAGAAGCAGCTTCGTATCCAGAACGCGATGGAGATCGCCAAGCAGATGGGCCGTGTTGAATGGATCGAGGTCGACGAAAAGTCGCTCAAGGGCACGTTCAAGTCCGTGCCGGAGCGTTCCGACCTGTTGCCGGACATCAACGAAAATCTGGTTGTCGAGCTTTACTCGAAGTAAACACGAGAGGTTACAGACTCCATGCAGGGTTCCGTCACTGAATTCCTCAAGCCGCGGCTGGTCGATGTCGACGTCAAGAACGAGCGTCGCGCCAAGGTCGTGATCGAGCCGCTGGAGCGCGGCTTCGGCCACACGCTGGGCAATGCGCTGCGCCGTATCCTGCTGTCGTCGATGCCGGGCTGCGCGATCGTCGAAGCCGAGATCGAAGGCGTGCTGCACGAGTACACGACGCTGGAAGGCGTGCAGGAAGACGTCATCGACGTGTTGCTGAACCTCAAGCAGCTCGCAATTCTCATGCACCAGCATGACGATGCCGTCCTTTCCGTATCCCGGAAAGGTCCTGGCGTTGTCACCGCGGCCGATATCCAGACCGATCACGACGTTGAAATCGTGAATCCGTCGCTGGTGATCGCGCACCTGAACGACAAGGGCTCGCTGGAAATGAAGCTGCGTGTCCGCAAGGGACGCGGCTACGAGCCGGCGACCGCGCGGAGCGAGGACGAGGAAGGCACGCGCCCGATCGGCCGCCTCCAGCTTGACGCCACGTTCAGCCCCGTTCGTCGCGTGAGCTATTCCGTGGAAAATGCGCGCGTCGAGCAGCGCACCGACCTGGACAAGCTGGTCATCGACATCGAGACCAACGGCACGCTGGATCCGGAAGAAGCGATTCGTCGCGCTGCCACCATCCTGCGTGAACAGCTCTCCGTGTTCGTCGACCTGAAGGGCGACGAAGAGGCCGCCGGTCGTGCGGAAGAAGCCCAGGTGGACCCGATCCTGGTGCGTCCGGTCGACGACCTCGAACTGACCGTGCGGTCGGCGAACTGCCTGAAGGCGGAAAGCATTCATTACATCGGCGATCTCGTGCAGCGGACGGAAGTCGAGCTGCTCAAGACGCCGAACCTGGGCAAGAAGTCTCTTACCGAGATCAAGGACGTGCTCGCGCAGCACGGACTCGCCCTGGGCATGAAACTGGAAAACTGGCCGCCGGCAAGCCTGCGCGGTCGCGACGAACGGTCCTTCTGAACGGACCTCGGCCATCAAGACAGGATAAAGAGCCATGCGTCACCGCAATGTAGGCCGGCAACTCAGCCGCAACAGCAGCCATCGCAGCGCCATGCTGCGCAATCTTGCTGCGTCCATTCTTCGTCACGAAGCCGTCAAGACCACGCTGCCGAAGGCGAAGGAAGTCCGTCGCGTGGTTGAGCCGCTCATCACGCTCGCGAAGGAAGATTCCGTGGCCAAGCGCCGCCTGGCGTTCGACCGCCTGCGTGATCGCGAGATCGTGACCAAGCTGTTCAATGACCTTGGTCCGCATTACAAGACGCGCCAGGGCGGATACCTGCGCATTCTCAAGGCCGGATTCCGTGCGGGCGACAATGCGCCGATGGCGTACATCCAGCTCGTTGATCGTGATGCAGCGGAAGGCCAGGAAGAAGCCGGTACCGAAAGCGCCGAGTAAGGTTTCGCGTGAACAACAAGAAAGCCGGGCAATGCCCGGCTTTTTTGTTGTTCAGCTTTTGTCATGCACGCTGCGCATTGTCTCAGCATGCGAAGAACAGAACACAGCTGCCACCACTTATCACCTGTGACCGGTCATCGTCTAAGTCAACGGCCAGACTCGCGGGATGATCAACAGTGACGTGACCCCGAGTATGAGATTGAGCGGCAGACCGAAGCGAATGTAGTCCGTGAAGCGATAGCCGCCAGGACCGTAGACCATGAGGTTTGTCTGGTAACCGATCGGTGTCGCAAAGCTTGCCGATGCCGCGAACGTGATCGCGATCGCGAATGGCATGAAATTCAGTTCCATTGAACCGGCAACGGCATAGGCGAGCGGGAACATCAGGACCGCCGCTGCGTTGTTGGTGATCATTTCCGTCATGAGAACGGTTGTGAAATAGACGACCGCGAGAATCGCGAAGGGATGGTTGCCCGTCAGTTTCAGCAATGTCATGGCGAGTGCACGGGCCGCACCGCTGCGATCCAGCGCTTCACCGAGTGCGAAGGCGCATGCAATGACGATCAGAACCTCGATGTCGATCGAACGGCGTGCATCCGCGGCATTGCAACAGCGTGTGACAACCATCGCACCCGCGCCGGCCAGCGCTGCCGTGAACGTGTCGAGAATGCCGAACGTGGCCGTTGTCACAATGCCGATGAGGATCAGCCACGCCACCCAGCTCCGTTCGTGACGAAAGGTTGCAGCGTTCTCCAGTGGCTTCACGAGCAGGAAGTCGCGGTTATTGGAATGACGCTCCGCGAATCCGCGATCCGTTTCGAGCAGCAGCATGTCGCCGGGAAGCAGGCGAATGTCGCCGATCTTGCGATCGATGCGTTGCCCATCACGCGCAACCGCGATGACGACCGCATCATAGCGGTTCCGGAAACGGCTTTCCTTGATGGTCTTGCCGATGAATGCGGCGCTCGATGATGCGACAGCCTCGATCAGTGTTCGCTCCGCGCGATCAGCAGCCAGCTTGAAAACCTGGTTGGTGGCAGGCACCAGTCCCTTGATGCGCTGCAGGTCAACAATGGATCCGGTGACGCCTGCGAACACGAGACGGTCGTTTCCTTTCAGCCGTTCCCTCGGACCGACAGCAGGAATCAGTGTACCGTCGCGATCGATCTCGATCAGGTAAAGGCCGGGCAGGTGGCGCAGTCCCGCTTCTTCGATGGTTCGTCCGTGCAGCGCGCCTTCCGCTTCCACCACCATCTCCACGGTGTATTCGCGCGGATCCTTGAGCTTCTCCATCGCTGGTATCCGCGATGGCAGCAGCCAGCGACTGGCAAGCACCACGTATGCGATGCCAATCAGTGCCGCGGGTATGCCGAGCCAGGCGAGCTCGAAGAAACCGAACTCCCGGCCGGTTTCATCCAGCAGCATGCCGTTCACGACGAGGTTGGTGCTTGTACCGATCAGTGTGCACGTGCCGCCGAAGATGGCCGCATACGACAACGGGATGAGCAGTTTCGACGCGGAAATCCCCTGCTTGCGGCCCCAGTCGAGGATGGCGGGAACGAACGTCGCCACCACCGGCGTGTTGTTCATGAATGCGCTGAGCAGTGTGACGGGTGCCATGACGCGCAGCTGCGCAATCGTCGTCGAACGTGTGCGGCCGAACAGCGTGTTGCTGATGCTGCTGATGGCGCCGGTCTGGCGCAGGCCGGCGGCGACGACATACAGCGCAGCGATGGTCAGGAGCCCGGGATTTGCAAAGCCTGCAACGGCGGTGCGCGTGTCCAGCACGCCCGTGAGCAGCAGCATGGCGAGTGCGCCGGCGAAGACATTTGCCGCGGATATTCGCGTCAGGATGAGTATCGCGAGGCAGGCGAGCGTCGTAGCGACGGCGATCAGTGCGTCCACATTCATGCGTGTCCCCTTGTCCCGCCTTCGCGCCGGTAGGGCGAAGCGAAATTATTCTACTGATCGCAGTGCTGCATGTGGCTGGTCCATGCGTCAGCGTTTTCGTGCGCGCTTGCCCGGCTTCGCGGCGACGGCGGGCAGCATCGGCTTCAGGAAATGGCCCGTGTACGATGCCTTCACCGTGCCGATCTTCTCCGGCGTACCTTCTGCAACTACCGTCCCGCCGCCGTCGCCGCCCTCGGGTCCCATGTCGATGATCCAGTCGGCTGTCTTGATGACATCGAGATTGTGTTCGATCACCACGACCGTGTTGCCGTGGTCGCGCAGCCGGTGCAGCACGCCGAGCAGTTGCTCGATGTCATGGAAATGCAGGCCCGTCGTCGGTTCATCGAGAATGTACAGCGTGCGTCCCGTGTCGCGCTTGGACAGCTCGCGCGCGAGCTTCACGCGCTGCGCTTCACCGCCCGACAACGTCGTCGCGTTCTGCCCGAGCCGGACATAGGTAAGACCGACATCCACGAGCGTCTGCAGCTTGCGTGCGATCGATGGCACGGGGCTGAAGAATGCCAGCGCATCTTCCACGGTCATATCCAGCACTTCGCTGATGTTCCTGCCCTTGTAACGGATGTCCAGCGTCTCGCGGTTATAGCGTTTGCCCTTGCAGATGTCGCAGGCGACGTAGATATCCGGCAGGAAATGCATTTCCACCTTGATTACGCCATCGCCCTGGCAGGCCTCGCAACGCCCGCCCTTGACGTTGAACGAGAACCGTCCGGCCTTGTAGCCGCGCGCGCGCGATTCGGGGGTCTCCGCGAACAGGTCGCGTATCGGCGTGAACAGCCCCGTGTACGTCGCGGGATTCGAGCGCGGCGTGCGGCCGATGGGCGACTGGTCGATGTCGATGACCTTGTCCACGTGCTCAAGGCCGTCGATGCCATCGAACGGCGCGGGTTCGTCGGACGCGCCATACAGTTCGCGCGCCGCGTACTTGTACAGGGTGTCGTTGATCAGCGTGGACTTGCCGGACCCGGAGACACCGGTGACGCATGTCATCAGGCCGAGCGGAATGGAAACCGTCACGTTCTTGAGGTTATTGCCGCGCGCGCCCTTGATCACCAGTGCTTGGCCTTTCTGCGCAGGCGTGCGCAACTTCGGCACGGCGATGCTGCGGCGGCCTGACAGGAACTGTCCCGTCAGCGACGCACTGTTCTTCTCGATGTCGCGCGGCTTGCCTTGCGCGACGATGGTGCCGCCGTGCACGCCAGCGCCAGGACCCATGTCGAGTACGTAATCGGCGTGGCGGATCGCGTCTTCGTCATGCTCGACGACGATCACGGTATTGCCGAGATCGCGCAGGCGGATCAGCGTATCGAGCAGCCGCTGGTTATCGCGCTGGTGCAGGCCAATCGAGGGTTCATCGAGGATGTACATCACGCCGACAAGGCCAGAGCCGATCTGGCTCGCAAGACGAATGCGCTGCGCCTCGCCGCCGGACAGCGTTTCCGCGCTGCGATCCAGCGTGAGGTAATCGAGACCGACGTCGACGAGGAAGGTCAGGCGATCGGAGATTTCCTTGACGATCTTCTTCGCGATCTCGCCCTTGCGGCCGGGCAGCGACAGTTCTTCGAAGAACCGCTTTGACTTGCCGACCGCCGTTGCCGCCACGTCAGGCAGGCTCTTGCCATCGACATACACGTGGCGCGCCGGGCGATTGAGACGCGTGCCGCCGCACTCCGGGCATGGCCGTGTCGAGAGATACTTCGCAAGTTCCTCGCGCACGGTCTGCGATTCCGTTTCGCGATAGCGGCGCTCCATGTTCGGCAGGATGCCTTCGAAGCGATGCTCGCGCGTCATCGTCGTGCCGCGGTCATTGAAATAGCGAAACTTGATCTTCGTGTCGCCGGAGCCGTGCAGCACGACGTCGCGCGTCTTCTCCGGCAGATCCTCGAACGGCTTGTCGATGTTGAACTTGTAGTGCGACGCCAGCGAACGGATCATCTGGAAGTAATACGCGTTGCGCCGATCCCAGCCGCGAATCGCACCGCCGGCGAGCGAGAGATGCGGATGCGCGACGACGCGCGCGGGATCGAAGAACTGCTTCACGCCGAGGCCGTCGCAACCCGTGCACGCGCCGACGGGATTGTTGAAGGAAAACAGGCGCGGTTCGAGTTCCGGCAAGGAGTAGCCGCACGCAGGACACGCGAACTTCGCGGAGAAGACGATCTCCGCACCCTTCTCGCCCTCCATGGGTGCGATCTTCGCCGTGCCGTCCGCAAGCGCGAGCGCGGTCTCGAAGGATTCTGCCAGCCGCTGCGCGAGATCGTCGCGCACCTTGACGCGATCCACGACGGCTTCAATGGTGTGCTTCCTGCGCAAATCCAGCGCCGGCGGCTGATCGAGATCGACCACCTTGCCGTTCACGCGCGCGCGGATGAAACCCTGCGCGCGCAGCTCGGCGAGCAGCTGCACATGCTCGCCCTTGCGGTTCTCGATCACGGGCGCGAGCAGCATCAGCTTCGTGCCTTCCGGCAGGTTCAGCACCTGGTCGACCATCTGCGAAACGGTCTGCGCTTCGAGTTCCGTGCCATGCTCGGGGCAGCGCGGCGTTCCCGCGCGCGCATACAGCAGGCGAAGGTAATCGTAGATTTCCGTGACCGTGCCGACCGTTGAACGCGGATTGTGCGAGGTGGATTTCTGCTCGATGGAAATCGCCGGCGAGAGCCCCTGGATGTCGTCCACATCCGGTTTTTCCATCATGGAGAGGAACTGGCGCGCATAGGCGGACAGCGATTCCACGTAGCGGCGCTGGCCTTCGGCGTAGATCGTGTCGAAGGCGAGCGATGACTTGCCGGAACCGGACAGGCCGGTGATGACGATCAGCTTGTCGCGGGGCAGGTCGAGGTCGAGGTTGCGAAGATTGTGCGTCCGCGCGCCGCGGATCTGGATCTTGTCCATTCTGCTGTCACGAGCCTTGTGCGAGGGAGTGGAAACGAACCTGTTACTATACGCGGCCTCATGGCAGACCAGCAAAGCAACGTGCAGAGTAAAAACGCCGCCGCGGACCGCGTGCGCTGGGGAGCGGTCGGTGCACTGTCCACGCTGCTCGGCCTGCGCATGCTCGGGCTGTTCATGGTGCTGCCGGTGCTGGCGCTGCATGTCCGCGAAATGCCCGGCGCGACGCCGCTCGCGGCTGGACTCGCGCTCGGGATCTACGGTCTGACACAGGCGCTCCTCCAGATACCGTTCGGCCGGCTCTCCGATCGTCTTGGCCGAAAGCCGGTCATTGTGCTTGGACTCGCGCTGTTCGCGGCGGGCAGCGTGCTCGCCGCGCTTGCCGATACGCCGGCATGGCTGGTTGCGGGCCGTGCGCTGCAAGGCGCCGGCGCGATCTCCGCCGCCGTGATCGCGATGGTGGGGGACTTCACGCCGGAGAGCCGTCGAACGCGCGTCATGGCGCTCGTGGGCATTGTCATCGGCATGGCATTCATCCTTGCCTTTGTCGTCGGGCCGGCAGCCGCATCGTCGGTCGGCGTGCGCGGTCTTTTCTGGCTGACCGCGGGCTTTGCGCTGCTCGGCATGCTGATCGTCGCGCCGTTGCGTTCGCTGCCGCCCGCTCCGGCGGCGCAGATGCTGCCCTTGCGCGAGGTGTTTCCGCTGGTCGCGCCGCAGGCGATCGGCGTCTTTGCGCTGCACGCCATCATGACGGCGACGTTCCTCGCCGTGCCGGTGCTGCTCGCAACACAACTCGATATCCCGCGCGATGCGCACGGCTGGGTATATCTCCCGGTCATGCTCGGTTCGCTGCTGCTGCTCGCACCGCTGGTGATGCTGCAGGAGCGGCATTCGCCGCATTTTGCCCTGCTGCTGGCCGTGCTGGCGCTCGCGCTGGGGCAGGGCGGACTCGCGGGTTCCGCCTCCGACACAGCCTTCTTCCTGTCGCTCGCCGTGTTCTTCGGCGGCTTCAACTTCATCGAGGCCCAGTTCCCGGCCGCTGTATCCGCGGTGTCGGGCAATCGCAACCGGGGTTCGGCCCTTGGCATATATGCCACCGCACAATTTCTCGGGGCTTTCACCGGCGGCGTCGCCGGCGGTCTGCTGGCAAGCTTTGGGGGGCCGACGACAGTCCTGGCGGGAAACGCCGCCATCGCCTCAACCTGGCTCCTGGTTCTCGCGGTCCGCCGCTTCAGGCAGGGTGCAGGAGCACCCAAAACTCAGTAAAATAAGCAGCTTTCGGCCTCTGGCTGCGCCTGAAAGAGACAAGGAGAATTCAATGGCTCGGGGAATCAACAAGGTCATCCTGGTGGGCAACCTGGGCGCGGACCCGGATGTGAAATACGCGGCCAACGGCAACGCCGTGACGCGAATCAACGTTGCCACGTCGGAACAGTGGAAGGACAAGCAGACCGGCGATTCACAGGAACGCACCGAGTGGCACCGCGTGGTGTTCTTCGGACGCCTCGCCGAGATCGCCGGCGAGTACCTGCGCAAGGGGTCGCAGGTCTACATCGAGGGCAGCCTGCGCACCTCGAGCTATGACAAGGAAGGTCAGAAGCATTATTCGACCGACATCATCGCCAACGAGATGCAGATGCTCGGCGGCCGTGGCCAGGGCGGCGGCGGTGACGACAGTTTCGGCGGCGGACGCGCGCCGCAGGCACGCCAGGGCGGCGGCCAGAACCAGAACCAGAACACGAGCCGCAGCCAGAGCAGCGCGGACGATTTCGACGACGACATTCCATTCTGATTGGGCGGGTCTTGGAGAGTTTCGGGACGCGGAGCCTTTCGGCTCCGCGTGCGTTTGAAATTCTCTGTCCGATTATCCGGGAGACACGATGACCAATCTTAACCAGCCCTACAGCGCCAAGTTCGTGGAACTCAACCCGCCGCACGGCGGCGAACTCAAGGATCTTTACCTGGATGCCGCGTCGGCGCGTGCGGAGCGGGAGCGTGCGCGCGATCTCGTGTCATGGGATCTCACGGCACGCCAGTTGTGCGACATCGAACTGCTGCTCAGTGGCGGCTTCTCGCCGCTGGAAGGCTTCATGGGCGAGGCAGATCACGAATCCGTTTGCAACGATATGCGTCTCGCCGATGGCACGTTGTGGCCGATGCCGATCACGCTCGATGTCACGAAGGCATTCGCATCCACCGTCACGGCAGGTGACACGATCGCGCTGCGCGACCCGGAAGGCGTGCTGATCGCAACCATGGAAGTCAGCGACAACTGGGAGCCGGACCGGCGCGCGGAGGCAGTGGCGGTCTTCGGTTCGGATGACGAGAAACACCCGGCCGTCGATTTCCTGCTCAATCGCTCCAACCCTGTATATCTCGGCGGTAGGCTGCGCGGTGTCGAAGCGCCGACGCACTATGACTTTCGCCACCTGCGCAACACGCCTGCCCAACTGCGCGAGAAATTCCGTGCGCTCGGCTGGCACCGCATTGTCGCCTTCCAGACGCGCAATCCCATGCATCGCGCACACCAGGAACTGACCTTCCGTGCGGCGAAGCAGGAAGAGGCCAGCCTCGTCATCCAGCCGGTGGTTGGCATGACCAAGCCGGGCGACATCGATCACTACACGCGCGTGCGCTGCTACGAGCATCTCGTGAAGCAGTATCCGGAGCAGACCACCATGCTCTCGCTGCTGCCGCTCGCCATGCGCATGGGCGGCCCGCGCGAAGCGCTGTGGCACGCCATCATCCGCAAGAATTATGGCTTCACGCATTTCATTGTCGGTCGCGACCACGCGGGCCCTGGCAAGAACTCGAAGGGTGAGGATTTCTACGGCCCGTATGACGCGCAGGAGCTGGTGAAGAAGCACCAGGACGAACTCGGTATCACGCTCGTGCCGTTCCGGATGATGGTCTACGTCAAGGAGCGCGGCGGTTATGCGCCCGTCGACGAGACAAAGGAAGGCGAAACGGTGCTGAACATTTCCGGCACCGAGTTTCGTCGCCGCCTGCAGGAAGGTCTCGATATTCCCGAATGGTTCTCCTTCCCGGACGTTGTCGCCGAGCTGCGCAGAACCCATCCGCCGCGCAACCGGCAGGGTTTCACCGTGTTCTTCACCGGCCTTTCCGGCTCAGGCAAATCGACGATCGCCAATGCGCTGATGGTGAAGCTCATGGAACTCGGCGGGCGCAGCGTCACACTGCTCGACGGCGATCTCGTGCGCAAGCACCTGTCCAGCGAGCTCGGTTTCTCGAAGGAACACCGTGACATCAACATCCGCCGCATCGGCTATGTTGCGAGCGAGATCACGAAGAATGGCGGCGTCGCGATCTGCGCACCGATTGCGCCGTATGCCGGCACGCGCCGCGAAGTGCGCGAGATGATCGAGCCGCTGGGCGGTTTCATCGAAGTGCACGTCGCGACCCCGCTGGAAGTCTGCGAAGCGCGCGACCGCAAGGGGCTGTACGCGAAGGCGCGCGCGGGCGTGATCAAGGAATTTACCGGCATCAGCGATCCGTACGAGGCGCCGGAAGTGCCGGAACTGCGCATCGACACGCGCGAGATGAGCGCGGGCGAGGCAGCGCAGGCCATCGTTCTGAAACTCGAAAGTCTCGGATTCATCAGGTAGGGGGTGGAAATGGAGCTTGAGCAGCGCCTGGATGCGTGTTTCAAGGCGTACGACATTCGCGGCCGCGTGCCGGAAGTGCTGGACGAGGCGCTGGCGTATCGCATCGGCCGCGCGTTCGTCGAACATCTTGGCGCGCGCCGTGTCGTTGTCGGCGGTGACGTGCGCGACAGCAGCGATGCGCTGAAGAAGGCGCTGTCGCTCGGCATCAACGATGCCGGTTGCGAGGTCATCGACATCGGTACCTGCGGCACCGAGGAAATCTACTTCGCCACTTTCCATCTCGGACTCGATGGCGGCGTGATGGTGACGGCAAGCCACAATCCGCTCGGCTGGAACGGCATGAAGCTCGTGCGCGAGGAAGCGCGCCCGATCAGCAGCGACGAAGGCCTGAACGAGATCAAGGCGCTTGCCGCGGGCATGGACGCCGGCGATCTCGACCGCGAACCCAGGGTGCAGAAGCTCGACAACCGCCCCGCGTTCGTCGAGCACCTGCTCGGTTACGTGGACCGCGACCGGCTGCGCAAGCTGAAGATTGCCGCGAACCCGGGAAACGGTGGCGCGGGCCTCGTCGTGAACGCGCTTGAGCCGCATCTGCCGTTCGTCTTCGAGAAAGTGCATTTCGATCCGGACGGCAGGTTCCCGAACGGCGTGCCGAATCCCCTGTTGCCGGAGAATCGCGAGGCGACGGCGAGCGCAGTGC
>CAZRFE010000069.1:0-14353 GCA_964599565.1 uncultured Gammaproteobacteria bacterium | reverse complement strand
ACATCGCGCGCCGGATCAAGGTCGGCAATGCGTACATCAACCGCAACATGGTCGGTGCGGTGGTCGGCGTGCAGCCGTTCGGCGGGCAGGGACTTTCCGGTACCGGTCCGAAGGCGGGCGGTCCGCATTACATGCTGCGCTTCGCGACGGAACGCACGCTCACCATCAACACGGCCGCCGTCGGCGGCAACGCGTCGCTGCTGTCGCTGCGCGCGGAATGACATGACCGCGCAACGTGCGGGAGGTTGAATGGCGATTTCCGTTTTCGACATGTTCAAGATCGGCATCGGTCCGTCGAGTTCACATACCGTCGGGCCGATGCGCGCCGCGCGCGCGTTCTGTCTCGAACTCGAGGAGCGCGGACTGCTTGCACGAACCGCGCAGGTCATCACGCAGCTGTATGGCTCGCTCGCGCTGACAGGCAAGGGCCACGGCACGGACACCGCCATTCTTCTCGGACTTTCCGGCGAGCAGCCGGACCAGGTCGATCCCGATGCCGTTGCCGGCATCCTGAAGCGCATCGATGACGAAGAGGCGATCGCGCTGCTCGGTGGGCATCGCATCGCGTTCGATCGCGACATGCATCTTCTTTTCCTGAAGAACGAAGTGCTTGAGCGGCATTCCAACGGCATGCGTTTCACTGCACTGGATGCCGACGGCAATACCCTGCACGCGCAGGAATATTTTTCCGTCGGCGGCGGTTTCATCGTGCGTGCGGATGACGCAGGCGACGGCTCGACGCAGACCGGCGAAAGCGTTCCCTGTGAGTTCGACTCTTCCGAGCAGTTGCTTGCGCTGTGCCGCGAACACAACCTGATGATCCATGAACTTGTCATGGCGAACGAGAAGGCCTGGCGCAGCGAGGACGAAGTTCGTGCGAAACTGCTCGGTATCTGGCAGGTCATGCAGGACTGCGTCGCGCGCGGCGTGCGCGAGGAAGGCATTCTTCCCGGCGGGCTCAACGTGAAACGCCGTGCGCCGAAGCTGTACCGGGAATTGCAGTCCGAGGCGAAGCGCGATCACATGGATGTGCTCGACTGGGTGAACTGCTTCGCGCTTGCGGTGAACGAGGAGAACGCGGCCGGCGGACGCGTCGTGACCGCGCCGACCAACGGTGCCGCGGGCATCATTCCGGCCGTGCTGCATTACTACATGCGCTTCGTCGATGACGCGACCGAGGAAGGCGTCATCCGTTTCCTGCTGACCGCTGGCGCAATCGGCACGCTGTACAAGAAGAACGCAGGCATTTCCGGCGCCGAGATGGGCTGCCAGGGTGAAGTCGGTGTCGCATGTTCGATGGCGGCGGGCGGACTTGCATCCGCGCTTGGCTGCAGCAACGAAATCATCGAGAACGCCGCCGAGATCGGCATGGAGCACAATCTTGGCCTCACCTGCGATCCTGTCGGCGGTCTTGTGCAGATTCCCTGCATCGAGCGCAACGCGATGGGTTCGATGAAGGCGATCAATGCCGCACGCATGGCGAAGCGCGGCGGCGGCGAACACAAGGTTTCGCTCGACCAGGTCATCCGCACCATGCGGCAGACCGGCAAGGACATGCAGAGCATCTACAAGGAAACGTCGCTCGGCGGACTCGCGGTCAACGTGCCCGAGTGCTGAGTGCGTTGACTTGATCATCGGGCCATGCAACGGTTGGTGCCGTTCAATGCGAACAAGGGGGAAATGATGCTGCGAGGAAAACACGTTCTGTGGCTGGCGCTGCTGGCATTCGCCGTACCGGGGCAGGCTGCCGAAACGCGCCGCGAGGAAATCGGCGACTGGGGTTTCGTCTGCACGGCAGCCGGTGATGCGCAGGCGAAGGAAAGCTGCAACCTGTTCCAGACCGCGCTGCTCAATGTCCAGCAGGAGGACGACAAGGAAGCATCCGCGCAGCGCGTGCTGCTGACGCAGGTCAGGTACGTCGAGGGCAACGACAAGCCGGTGCTGCTTGTCACCGCGCCGCTCGGCATCCTGCTGCCGATGGGCATCACCGTTGAAGTGGAAGGTCATGAAACCATCCGCATCCCCGTGCAGCGCTGCGATGCCGGCGGCTGCCTGGCCTACGTCGCCATGGAGGAGCCATTCGTCGACGCTTTCCGCAAGGCCGTGGAAGCCCGGGTGACATTCCATGATGCGCAGCGTCGCGGCATCGGTATCCCCCTGTCCCTGAAGGGATTTACGAAAGGACTGGAAGCGCTCGCGGAAGCGCGGTAGAACGACTTCAGCCAATCATTTGTGAAGAGCCGGCCTTGTGCCGGCTTTTTCTTTGTCTGGTACTTGCAACTCACGAATTGAAGCTGTATATATTCACAGTACCTGTATTTATCAACAGTAGTGGGGGTGGCATGAGCGTACTGACCGAGCGCCAGGCGGAGATCCTGGAGCTGATCCGCACCGTGATCGAGGAAACGGGCATGCCGCCAACCCGTGCGGAAATCGCGCAAACCCTGGGCTTCCGCTCCGCGAATGCTGCCGAGGAGCATCTGCGGGCATTGGCGCGCAAGGGTGTCATCGAGCTGGTGCCGGGCGCTTCGCGCGGCATCCGCCTCGCGGAGGAAGACCAGGGCCTGCCCGTGGTCGGCAAGGTCGCCGCGGGCTATCCCATCCTCGCGCAGCAGAACATCGAGCGGCATTACCGCATGGATCCGTCCATGTTCCGGCCGAAGGCGCACTACCTTTTGACCGTGCAGGGCATGTCGATGCGCGACGCGGGCATCCTGGACGGCGATCTGCTGGCTATTCACCGCACGCCCGAGGTCCGCAATGGCCAGATCATCGTCGCGCGCCTGAACGACGAGGAAGTCACCGTGAAGCGCTACCGGCAGCGCGGACGGGAAGTCTGGCTTCTGCCGGAGAATCCTGAATTCGAACCGATTCACGTTGATCTTGCAGTTCAGCGCATGGTGATCGAAGGGGTCGTGGTGGGTGTCATCCGGAATGGGCATCTCCAGTGAGAATCCAGTAAAACTGGACGCCTTGCCGGGCGTCTGGCGCGGCAGCGGGCGAGGGGTAATTCCGGATAATGAGATTTTTTCTACAAGATTCAGCAAGTTGGATGAGGTTCTACCCGGCGGCGGATGGCCGCTGGGCAGTTTGACAGAGATTCTAAGCAGACGAACCGGATCGGGTGAGCTAACATTGTTGTTGCCGGCGCTGGTGCAATTTGGCAGCCGGAACCGCTGGATCACCTGGATAGCACCACCGCATATTCCCTACGCGCCTTCCCTGGCAGCGTGGGGGATAAGCCTCTCCAGGATGCTGGTTATCCGCCCGCGACGGACCCCGGATCTGCTCTGGTCCGCCGAGCAGGCGCTCCGCCACGGCAACCGCTCCGCGGTCCTGGTCTGGATGGATAACTGCAACGAGCGCGCCCTGCGGCGATTGCAACTCGCCGCTGCCGAAGGCGGAAGCCTTGGCGTACTCATCCGGCCGCGGCATCACGCCGCCGCGCATTCACCGGCGGCATTGCGGATGACCGTTGAACGCGACACGCAAAGCGGAATGCTCGTTGTCGACATTCTCAAGTGCCGCGGCGGAAGACCCGTCAAGGGACTGCAACTGTCAGACGAAACGCTTTCGGGCCCGGTGCCCGCTGAACAGGAACGAACCGGCGAGCGCGCTTTTACGAATTTGTAGAAGCGATCCTCCCAGACCGACGTTCGATCGGATCGTTCCTGCAGGCACCGGGCCCTTTTCATTTTCATCCTGCTTGCTGTGACCACATGCATGCGCGCGTCCGCCGACGGCGACGCGCAGGATTTCATGGCATGAAACAGGCACAGCAATCGTTGTTCCCATCCCTGCCGGTTTCGCGGCCGGCACTGCGCGTTCCGCGTCATGTGCCGCGACCTGCCTTCGTGCGGCGCCGTGTTCCATTGTGGCTTGCGATCTTCCTGCCGGATCTCGCGCTTGATGTGCGCTTGCGCGGGCGGAGCGCGAACCGGCCACAGGCGGTGATCGATACGAACGGCAGTACGCCACGCATCGTATCCGCTGATGCGCGCGCTGTTCGTGGCGGTGTCATGTCCGGCATGACGCTCGCCGCCGCATGGGCGCTGCTGCCGAACCTGGAAGTGCACGAGCGCGATGCCGTGCGCGAACGACAGGCATTGCAGCGCCTTGCGATTCGGGCGGGACGCTTCACGCCCGCGGTGAGTCTCGATGAGCAGGCGCTTCTGCTCGAAGTGCGCGGTTCCCTGCAATTGTTCAACGGCGCGGCTGCCTTGCAGGCGCGTGTGCGCCATGACATGACGCAGCTTGGCTTTTCGGCGCGTACTGCCATCGCGCCGACGCCGCGCGCCGCATTGTGGCTGGCGCATGCCGCGCGCGAAATTCATGTCGACGGGCTGGAGTCGCTTCCCGATGTGCTCGGTGACCTGCCGATCAGTGCGGCGGGCTTTGACGAAGGCCTGCAGGAAAGATTTCGCGGGATCGGCGCACGCTGCCTGCGCGATCTCATGCGTCTGCCGCGTGATGGTTTCGCGCGCCGTTATGGCGCGCGTGCATTGCGCGAACTCGACCAGGCGCTGGGACGCAGCGTCGATGTGCGCCGGCCGTTGCCGCTGCCAGGCAGATTCTCCGCGCGTATCGATCTTCTCTACGAAATCCAGGATACCGGCAGGCTGCTGCATCCCCTGCGGCAACTCCTGCATGAACTCGGCGATTACCTGCAGGCGACGCAGCAGGGTGTCAGCCGCATCCGGCTGGAGCTGCTTCATCGCGACAGGAGCATGACACCGATCATGCTCGGCCTTGCGGAAGCGACACGCGAAGTGAAACGCATCCTGCAGCTGGCGGAACAGAAGTTCGAGAACGTCATCCTGCCTGCACCCGTGCTTGAAGTTGCGCTGCATTCCGAAGAGATGATGCCGCTGGCCGGCCGCGACAGCGCGCTGTTCATCGAACAGCGTGACAGCGAAAGCTGGCCGCAGCTCGTGGAAAGGCTGTCAACACGTCTCGGTGCGGATGCGGTTCTCGGTATCGAGACGCAGGAAGATCACCGCCCGGAGCGCGCCTGGCGTTTCGTTGCGCCGGGAAGCTCGACGACAGATCCAGGAATTCCGGGCCGGCCGCACTGGCTGCTGGAAGAACCGCGCGCATTGCGTACGAAGGAGGGCAAACCGTTGTGTGAAGGTGCGCTCGAGATTGTCGATGGCCCTGAACGCATCGAGAGCGGCTGGTGGAACGATGCAGACGTCGTGCGCGATTACTACATCGCGCGCGATGCGCATGCGCGCTACCTGTGGGTGTGCAGGGAGGTAAAGACAGGACGATGGTGGCTGCAGGGAATTTTCGGGTGAGCGCATGAACTACGCCGAACTCCACTGCATCTCCAACTTCACGTTCCTGCGCGGTGCGTCGCATCCCGAGGAACTCGTCGAGCGCGCGGCGAAACTCGGCTATCGCGCCATTGCAATCACCGATGAATGTTCCGTGGCCGGCGTGGTGCGCGCCTGGGAAGCGGCGCGTGAGCATGGCGTGCACCTGATCATCGGCGCCGAGTTCCAGCTCGCCGACGGACCGAAACTGATCGCGCTTGCACGCGATCGTGCGGGCTACAACAGCCTGTGCCGTGTCATCACACGCGGTCGCCGTTCGGCGGAGAAGGGCGAATATCACCTCGCGCGCGCGGACGTCGAGAACGGCCTGCCGGGCTGCTGGGTGTTGTGGATACCCGGCGAGCATCCTGAAATGGAAACCGCGCAATGGATACAGGCCCGGTTCGGCGCAAATGCGCGCATCGCCGCCGAGTGGCTGGGAGGACGAAACCGGCTTGCTTATTTTGCACGCATGCAGGCGCTTGCGGATGCGGTGGGGCTTCGCGTGGTGGCGAGCGGCGATGTACACATGCACGTGCGCGGACGACGTGCGCTGCAGGACACGCTGACGGCGATCCGCGTGCGGACACCGGTTTTTGAAGCCGGTTATCGACTTCATTCAAACGGCGAGCGTCACCTCAGAAAGCGCGAGCGGCTGGCGGAAATCTATCCCGCCGAGTGGCTGACCGAGTCGGTTCGCCTGGCGGAAGCCTGCACCTTCAGGCTGGATGAACTGCGCTACGAGTATCCCGATGAACTCGTGCCAGCCGGTGAGACGCCGGCGAGTCATCTGCGCAAGCTGGTCGAAGAAGGCAAGCGACGGCGCTGGCCCGGCGGAATCGGCGATGCAGGAAAGGAAAGGGAAATCGAAGATCAGCTCGAACAGGAGCTCGTTCTGATCGCGAAGCTGCATTACGAGCCTTTCTTTCTCACTGTGCACGATGTTGTCGCATTCGCGCGATCGCGCGGCATTCTCTGCCAGGGCCGCGGTTCGGCGGCCAACTCGATCGTCTGTTATTGCCTGTTCATCACGGAGGTGAACCCGGAGGTGGGTACGCTGGTGTTCGGCCGCTTCATTTCCGAGGAGCGCAACGAACCGCCGGATATCGATGTCGATTTCGAGCACGAGCGACGCGAGGAAGTGATCCAGTACATGTATGAAAAATACGGCCGCGAGCGTGCCGCGCTCGCCGCAACGGTGATCACCTACCGCCGCCGCAGCGCTGTGCGCGATGTCGGCCGTGCGCTCGGCCTTGCGAGTGCGCAGATCGAGAATCTCGCAAACGCGATGCAGTGGTGGGATGGCAGGGAAGTCGATGATGCACGCATTCGTGAAGCCGGTCTTGATCCGGCGAGTTCCGTCATGCACCGGCTGCGCGTGCTGGTGAACGAGCTTGTCGGCTTCCCGCGGCACCTGTCGCAGCACGTCGGCGGGTTTGTCATCGCGCGCCGTTCACTGGACGAACTCGTGCCCGTGGAAAACGCCGCGATGCCGGATCGTACCGTGATCCAGTGGGACAAGGATGACCTTGAATCGCTGGGTTTGCTGAAGGTCGACGTGCTCGCGCTCGGCATGCTGACCGCGATCCGTCGCGCATTGAACCTTGTCAACGATTTTCGCGGTACGGCATGGACCATGCAGAGCCTGCCGAAGGAAGAGAAGGAAACCTACGAAATGATGCAGCGCGCCGATGTCGTCGGCGTATTCCAGATCGAGTCGCGCGCGCAGATGGCGATGCTGCCAAGACTCAAGCCGAAGAAGTTCTACGACCTTGTCATTGAAGTCGCGATCGTGCGACCGGGTCCGATCCAGGGCGACATGGTGCATCCGTATCTTCGAAGACGTAACGGTGAAGAGAAGGTCGAGTTCCCCTCAAGGTTGAGCATCGTGCTTGAACGTACGCTCGGCATACCGATCTTCCAGGAACAGGCGATGAAGATCGCGGAGATTGCTGCGGGCTTCACCGCCGGCGAAGCGGACCAGTTGCGCCGTGCGATGGCCGCGTGGCGCAGGCGCGGCGGCATCGGGCATTTCGAGAACAAGCTGATCGACGGCATGCTCGCGAACGGTTACGACGAAGCGTTTGCGCGGCAGATATTCCGGCAGCTGGAAGGCTTCGGCGAATACGGGTTTCCCGAATCGCACGCGGCGAGTTTCGCGTTGCTCGTGTATGTCTCGGCCTGGCTGAAATGCCATGAGCCTGCGGCGTTCACGGCGGCGCTGCTCAATTCGCAACCCATGGGGTTCTATGCGCCGGCGCAGCTCATCCAGGACGCGCGGCGGCACAATGTCGCGATACGTCCAGCCGACGTGCAGGCCAGTGAATGGGACTGCACGCTGGAACCTGGCGATGACGATGACACTGAAGCGGTGTTGCGGCTCGGGCTGCGCATGATCAAGGGATTCGCTGAAGATGCGGCGCATCGCATCGTGACGGCGCGCCGTGCGCAGCCGTTCGAGGATCTCGCCGATCTCGCGGTGCGCGCAGGACTCGCGCGCCGCGAACTCGACGTGCTGGCGGCGGGTGGTGCGTTGCAGTCGCTCGGCGGTCATCGGCACAGGACGCACTGGCAGGCAGCCGGCGTGGAATCTGGCATGCCGCTGTTCGAGGCGCCGCGCTTTCATGAAGGCGAACCGCTGCTGCGCACGCCGAGCGAAGGCGAGGACATCGTCAGCGATTACAGCCGGCTGGGATTCACGCTTGGCCGGCACCCCGTTGCGCTGCTGCGTGCACGGCTTGCGAAGCTGAACTTCGCGACGGCCGCGGAACTGGGGGCGATGAAGCACGGCGAGCGGGTGCGCGTGGCGGGCATCGTGATCAACCGGCAGCGTCCCGGCACTGCAAAAGGCGTGACCTTCATGACGCTGGAAGATGAGACCGGCCAGGTGAATCTTGTCGTCTGGAGCAAGATCGCAGAGAAGCAGCGGCGCGTCTTTCTTGGCGCACGCCTGCTGGGCGTGACCGGCGTGCTGCAGGTGGAGGGAGAGGTCCTGCACCTTGTCGCGCACCGGCTGGAGGATCACACAGCACTGCTGGGCGCACTCGTCACGCGGTCACGTGATTTTCATTAAGCGCATGATTCAAAAGGAAAATTTTCATACCCCTCCGGCGCAGCCCCGCAGCCACGCCCGAAACGTCCTTTACCTTTACTTTCCCCGCGCCGCTTCCAGTATCCTTGCCGTCCCGATTGACACCCGTTCCCGGCTGGCATGGACATCGAACTGTTCCGCACCTTCGTCGAAGTCTACCGTTGTCGCCATTTCGGCAAGGCCGCCGATCGCCTGTACATCACCCAGTCCGCCGTAAGCGCGCGCATTCGCCAGCTCGAGACCACGCTCGGCTGCCAGCTGCTAGTCCGGGAGCGCAAGCAGGTGCAGCCGACAGCCGACGGCGAGCGATTCCTGCGCCACGCCGAATCGTTGCTCAAGCAGTGGGAACGCGCGCGGCGCGACATGACGGAAAGCGCGGCCGGCGGTTCGCCGCTTCGCATCGGCGCCGTTCCATCGCTGTGGGAAGCACGCGGGCTCGACTGGCTTTCGAGGTTCCACGCGCACCATGGCGAGAGCAGGATACGCACGGAATCGCGCGAAGCGGATCAATTGATGCCGAGACTCGTTGAAGGCGTGCTCGATATCGTGCTGCAGTTCGATGCGCCACGCGCCGCCGACGTCGAACACCGGCGTCTCGGCGAACTGCACCTCGTGCTCGCCGCAACGCGCGAAGGCCTGGAATTCGCGGGCATCCTTCGGCAGGGATACATCGAGCTTGAATGGGGCAGCGCGTTTGCAGCGGCGCAAGCGGAATTCATGGAAGGAAAGGCGGCGGCGCTTCGCATGGATTCCATGCACACCGCGCTCGGCTGGCTGAGGAACAATGCGGGTGCCGCGTACCTGCCGGAAGACATCGTGCAGCGCGAGAGCGGGCTTCATGCCGTTGCGGATGCGCCATCATTCACCCGCGACATGTACGCTGCGTGGTCGAACCGCGGCGAACGCCGCGACAGCATCGCCGCGTTCATCAACGTCACCGCATGAAAGGAAAAACCCGGCGCAGGCCGGGTTTTTCAGTGCGCTTTCATTCGTCGTCAAAGGTGTCCGAAAGCTGTCGCTTCAGCCGCTTGTTCTCGAGGTAATCTTCCACGGAGCGCCACGAGACCTTGCTGCTCTTGCGAGCCTTCGATGCCCTGCGCCGCTCGGCGGAATCCTCGATGTAGCCGAAATCCTCGCCCTCGAATTCCTCGTCGATGAAATCGTCGAAATCCGCGCCTTTTGAAACACCCATCGTCGCCGGCACCTCGCGTGCAAGAGTTGGATGACAGAACGAAAAGGCTTCGTTCTTGCGCGCTATATAACGGGCATGAACGCGGATTCAAAACGAAATATTTTTCTCCTTTCGATAAAGATTCGTTGTCACTGCGTCTCGCGGTGATGATCGCGCGCAATCAGCGTGTACATCGCCGGCACGACAAACAGGGTAAATGCCGTACCGATTGTCATGCCCGTCGCGATCACGAGTCCAATGCTGTAGCGGCTGGCGGCGCCGGCACCGGTTGCGAGTATGAGTGGAAACACCGCAAGCACGATCGCCGCCGTCGTCATGAGGATCGGCCGCAGGCGAATCGACGCCGCCTCTTCGATCGCCTCGCGCACGCTCATGCCTTTTTCTTCCTGCAGCTTGTTCGCGAACTCCACCATCAGGATGCCGTGCTTGGAGATGAGGCCGATGAGCGTCACCAGTCCGACCTGCGTGTAGATGTTGATCGTCGCCGCTCCCAGGGTCAGGGGGATCAGCGCGCCGCACAACGACATCGGCACGGACACGAGGATGATCAGCGGATCGCGGAAACTCTCGAACTGCGCCGCAAGCACGAGGTAGATCACGAGCAGCGCGAAGAAGAAGGTGATCATCATCGCCGAGCCTTCCTGTGCGAACTGTCGCGATTCGCCCGCGTAGTTCGCATAGAAGCCGCCGGGGAAGAGTTCCTCCGCCTTCTGGTTGAGGAAATCGAGTGCATCGCCGAGCGACACGCCCGGCCGCGGCACGCCCTGGATGGTGGCTGCATTCAACTGCTGAAACTGCGTCAGCTGGCTCGGCTGCGTGCGCTCGGAGAAACTTACCACCGTGGAAAGCGGTACGGTTTCGCCGGTACCGGTGCGAATGTAGTACTGGTTGAGTTGGTCGCCCTCGCGACGAAACTCGTCGCGCACCTGCGGAATGACCTTGTAGCTGCGGCCTTCGAGCGAGAAACGGTTCACGTAGCCGCCGCCGAGCAGCGTGGCGAGCGAGGAGCCGATGTCGCTCATCTCGATGCCGAGTTCCGCTGCCTTCTCGCGGTCGATCTGCATCATCAGCTGCGGGTTGTCGAACTTGAGATCGGTATCGAGGTACGCGAACAGTCCGCTCTCGTTCGCCGCCTTCATCATCGCCTGCGTCACTTCGAAGACATTCTCGAACCGGTCCGTCGAGCTGATCACGAACTGCACGGGGAAGCCGCTTGCGCCCGGCAGCGAGGGGAAGTTGATCGCAGCGCCCTGTACGCCCACCACGCCGTCGAGCTTCTGCTGCAGTTCCGGCTGGATGTCCATCTGCGAGCGTTCGCGTTCGCTCCACTGCTTGAGGTTCAGGCCGGCGATGAGGTTGTTCACGGAACCCATGCCGTTGACCATGAAGTACGCACGCGTCTCCGGGATGTTCATGAAGATTTCGTCGATCTCGTCGGCGTACTTCTCCATGTAGTCGTGCGTCGCGTTGCGCGGCCCGTTCGCGATCACGAAGATGAAGCCCTGGTCTTCGACCGGCGCCAGCTCCTTCTGCGCGAACATGTAAAGGAAACCGCAGCTCACGAGCACGACCGCGGCGATCACGACGATCACCGGGCGGAAGTTCAGCGCGCTGTGCAGACGGCGCAGGTAGAACGCGCGCAGGCCTTCGAACTTGTGGTCGAGCCAGTGGGCGAGGCGGCCTTCCGATCCCGCCGGTTTCAGGAACTTCGCGCACATCATCGGCGAAAGGGTGAGCGCGACGATGCCGGAGACGACGACCGCGCCGGCGAGCGTGAATGCGAACTCGCGGAACAGGTTGCCGGTGAGTCCCGTGAGGAACCCGATCGGTGCATACACCGCGGCGAGCGTGAGCGTCATCGAGATGACAGGCGTCGCAATCTCGCGCGCGCCCTGCAGCGCGGCATCCGTCGGCGACATGCCTTCCTCGATGTGCCGGTGCACGTTCTCGACGACGACGATCGCGTCGTCCACCACGAGCCCGATGGCGAGCACCATGGCGAGCAGCGTCAGCAGGTTCAGCGAGTAGCCGAGCGCGAGCATGAAGAACATCACGCCGATCAGCGACAGCGGGATGGTGATGACCGGGATCGCGACCGCGCGCGGCGCGCCGAGGAACAGGAAGATGACCACGATCACGATCAGGCCCGCTTCCACGAGCGTGTTGACGACTTCGTCGATGGAATCGGCGATGTACTCCGTCGCGTCGTACACGATCGTGGTTTCAAGGCCAGGCGGCAGGCTCGCTTCGATCTGCGGCATGACGTCGCGCACGCGCTGGATGACGTCCAGCGGATTCGAGCCGGGCGTTGCCGAAATCGCCATGAACACCGCGCGCTGGCCGGAGAAGCGCACGGAGCTGTCGTAGCTCTCGGAGCCGAGCTCGACGTCGGCGACATCGCGCACGCGCACGAGTCCGTTCTCGCCGTTGCGGATCACGATGCTGCCGAAGCCTTCCGGATCGCTGAGATCGGTGTTGGCGTTGATCTCCAGCGCAACATTCTCGCCCTTGGTGGAACCCACCGCGGCGAGATAGTTGTTCTGCGTGAGTGCCGTGGCGACTTCCGCCGCCGTGACGTTGAAGGCGGCAAGCTTCGCAGGATCAAGCCACACGCGCATCGCAAAGGTGCGGCTGCCGAGAATCTGCGCCTGCGAGACGCCTTCGAGCGTCTGCAGCTTCGGCTGCACCACGCGCACGAGATAGTCCGTGACCTGCTCGCCTTCCATGATGTCGCTGTAGAAGCTGATGTAGACGAGTGCCGCGGCATGAATGTCGGACGACTGGATCACGGGCGATTCCGCCGCCGGCGGCAGCTGGTTACGCACCTCGTTCACCTTCGCCATGATCTCGGTGAGCGCGGCGTTGCGGTCGAAGTTCAGCTGCAGGTTCGCCGTCACCGTGCTCATGCCCTGGCGGCTTGCCGAGGTGATGTAGTCGATGCCTTCGGCGCCCGCGACGGCCTGCTGGATCGGCGTGGTGATGAATCCCTGGATGAGATCCGCGTCCGCGCCGGGGTACACCGTCGTGATGACGATCTGCGTCGTCTCGACGTCGGGAAACTGGCGCACGTCGAGCGCCTGCATCGAACGCAGTCCGAGCAGCAGGATGATGAGGCTGACCACCGTCGCAAGAACGGGGCGCCGGATGAAAAGATCGGTGAAATGCATCAGTGCACTACTCCCTTGTTCAGTCCTGCAACGCGACGTCGTTGTCGATCACCACGCGCGCACCGTCCTGCAGCTTGAGCTGGCCGGCGGTGACGATCGTCGCGCCGGCGTCGATACCGTCGAGAATCGCCACGCGGCCGCCGCGTTCCTCGCCCGTGTTCACGAAGCGTTCCTTCGCGACGGGTGCGTCTTCACCTTCCTGTTTCTCCACCACGAACACCGAATTGCCGTACAGCGAATAGCTGATCGCCGTGCGCGGCACGGTGACGCGCTCGACCGGCTCGCCGGCCACGACGCGAATTTCCGTGAACATGCCGGGACGCAGCGCGCCATCGGGATTGCGCACCTCGCCCTGGATGGAGAAGTTTCGCGTGGAAGGGTCGACCTTCGGCGACACCGCCGTGATCCGTCCCTCGAACGGCGCATCGGGGAACGCATCGGAGGAGATCTGCAACGGCTGTCCGGCGCGCACGCTGCCGAGCTGCTTCTGCGGCAGGGTGAAATCGACATACAGCGGATCCAGCGACTGCAGCGTGACGACGATGTCGCCCGGCTGCAGGTATCCACCGACATTCACCTGGCGAATGCCGAGCTTGCCCGCGAACGGTGCGCGGATGGCCTTCTTGTCGATGGTGACTTCGCGCGCGCGAAGGGTGGAGCGCGCCTGGTCGTATTCGCTCTGCGCGGCATCGAGCGCTTCCTGTGCGGCGAGTCCCTGCTCGACAACCTTGCGCGTGCGCTCGAGGTTCCGCTCCGCCTGCTTCACGCGCGCGCGCAGCCCCGGCAGTTCCGCCTGGTCCGCCGCGTCGTCGAGCTGCACGAGCAGCGCGCCCTTTGCGACATCGTCGCCGGACGTGAACGCGATTTCCTTCACCACGCCGGCGACTTCCGCGGCGAGGTCCACACCCTGCACGGCGCTCAGGCTGCCGACCGCCTCGATGCGCGGCTGCCAGGATTCCGTGCGCGCCTGCGTTGCCGAGACCGTGACCGGCGGCGGCTGGAAGTTGGCGAAGTACTGGCCGATGAAATATCCCTTCAGCGCGACCCAGCCGAAGATGGCGCCGAACACCACGACGAGCGCGATGATGGCGATGCTCATGCGTACTTTCATGAAAGACTCCCTGATGTATCCGGGCGCGCCGTTCATGACGCGCCGTATTTTTGTGAATGCGTTACATGTCCGACCGCATCGACGCCACGGATGCAAGCAGTGCGGTGCGGTTTGCGACGATGAAATCGTGGTGCGCGCCGAGCGTCGCAAGTCCGAGCTCCACCTCGAAGCGCTGCGCGGGTTCAAGCGCGTGTTCGCCGCTGTCGGCGGATGCGAGCATGCGGCGCAGTTCCTGCAGCACGCGGTTCACGTCCACGATGCGCTCATCGATGATCGCGTCGAGCCGCTCGGGCGGCAGCAGGTGCGCGAAGTGCAGCAGCACGTAGAACTCGGAGCGGATCCGGTGCCGCGGCGGTGTCGCGGCCAGCGATTTGAGGAAGACGTCGCGGCCGGAGCGGTTCAGCGCGTACATCTTGCGGTCCGGGCGGTTCTCCTGCGTTTCCTCGCGGCAGGTCACAAGGCCATCGCGCGCGAGTG
>CAZRFE010000068.1:0-14446 GCA_964599565.1 uncultured Gammaproteobacteria bacterium | reverse complement strand
TCCCCGCCTGCGCGGGGATGACATCGCCAGAGGTTGGCGTGGACTCGCCGCCGGACTGGCTTCGACAACCCGGTATTGCCGCGCGCACTGCAAGCCGGCGTCGTCAGCTTCAGCGTTGCATCGCCATCACCGAAGTCATCCCGGAAATGCGCCGCGTTCATGCAGACAAAGGCGAGCATGCCGGCCGGCGCATTGTCCGGGACCCACGCTTTGCACACGCGCGTCCATGACTGCTGCTCAGAAATCCTTCTGCAGCACCACGCGCATGTGATGTCCCGCGACGTTGTAACCGTTGAGCGTGTACAGCGCAGCCTCGGCGTTCGTCCAGGCATACGCGACATCCACGCTGATGCCTTGCGCGAAGTGGCGCGACAGCGAGACCTTGTAATCGGTGTAGTCGTTGCGATCGTGCGGGGCGCCCGTGTCCGGATCGTTGCCGCTTGCGTGCTTGCGCCCGATGTGCGCGCCTGTGCTCCACGAATCGCCGAAGGGCAGGGAAGCCGACAGGTCCGCATACCACGAGCCGCGCGAGTCCGGCGTGCCAAAGGAATCGGTGATCGCGTAGTTGAGTTTCGCGCTCACGGTTCGCCAGCCGATGAAGCCGAACAGTTCGGTGGTGTCCGGGCGCATGACGTTCGGCGCGTAACGTCCCGGGAACTGCAGGCGCAGCACGCCGCCCTTGAACGTCCAGCCATCCGCGAACGATCTGCGGTAGCCGAGCCAGCCGTCCAGTTCCAGGCTGACAGAGCTGCCGGGATGGAGCTGGTCGATCCAGTTGATGCCCGAGCCGGAGATGCCGCCATACAGGCCGTCGTCGAGACCGATGTTGAGTTCCGCCTGCAGCGCAGGCTCGCCGACGCTTTGCGCGAGCCCGCGCCCGATGTAATTGCTCATCAGCGCCACGTAACCGTTGAGTGGCGGCAGATCACCGGCAACGGCGGATCCCGCGCCGGATACGGACAGCGCAATGGCGATGAGGCCGTTGCGCAACCTTTGCCTGCAGGAAACCCGGTGTACCATGCGAATCCCCGTTGTCATGCCGTCGATCGTTTGAATCCGCACACGATAGCAGCGGGACATTCCGGCTTCACGCCGTTTTCGGACGTCAATCACCTGCATGGATCCCGGCCGAAGAAAAATTTCCGGCCGCTGTCACAAACCCTGTCCGCCGTTCGTCCTGGAGCATGTCATTCCTGGAGCATTGAGATGACACATACTGTGAACATGACCGATACCGGAACATTCCAGCAGCATCGCGCGCGCCTGCACGCCATCGCATATCGCATGCTCGGCTCGCGCGCCGATGCCGATGACGTGGTGCAGGATGCGTGGCTGCGCTGGAACGGCGCGGATGCGACACGCATCGAGCAGCCCGAGGCGTGGCTCGTGACGACGGCGACGCGGCTTTGCATCGATCGCCTGCGCGCCGCGCAGAAGGAGCGCGAAACCTATTCCGGGCCGTGGCTGCCCGAACCGATCGTGGCGCCGGCGGCGGACGCGCACGCCGAACTTGTGTCCGAGCTGTCCGTGGCTTTCCTGCTGCTGCTTGAGCGTCTTGCACCGGAGGAGCGCGCGGCGTTCCTGCTGCATGACGTGTTCGACTGCGAGTACGCACAGATCGCACCGATGCTCGGCCGCAACGAAGCGAACTGCCGGCAGATGGTGCATCGTGCGCGCGAGCGCGTGCGGCGCGACAAGCCGCGCTTCACGGTGAGCGAGCAGGCGCATCGCCGTCTCGTCGAGCAGTTCATGGCCGCAATGCGCAGCGGCAACCATGAGGCGCTGCTTGGCATGCTGAGCGAGGATGCGACATGGACGGCGGACGGCGGCGGCAAGGTGCCGGCGGCATCGCGCGTGATCGAAGGCCGCGAGCGCGTTGCAAAACTGCTCGCCGGCATCTCGCGCGTGCTGCTTCGCCCGCGCATCGACGAATTCGAATTCCGCCTCGCGCCGGTGAACGGCAGGCTGGGCGTCATTGCATACCTCGCTGGCCGGCCGTTCTGGGTGCTCTCGCTGGAAACCGACGGCGTGCACATTCTCGCCGGCTACAACATCATCAATCCCGACAAGCTCGCGTACATCAACCCGCTCTGAGTGTCACAACCGCCCGCGCCCCTTCGTCTTCCCTGCGACAGATACACAAAGGGAGACGCAACATGAAACCACGCCTCGACGCATACACCGCCAACCCCGACCTTCTCAAGGCCATGCGCGCGCTGGAAGACGCCGTAGAGCGCAGCGGGCTGGAACACAGCCTGGTGCATCTTGTGAAGATGCGCGCCTCGCAGATCAACGGCTGCGCGTACTGCCTGCACATGCACAGCAGCGATGCACGCGCCGCGGGCGAGAGCGAAGCGCGGCTTTACCTGCTGGATGCCTGGCGCGAATCCGCGATGTACACGCCGCGCGAGAAGGCCGCGCTCGGCTGGACGGAAGCGCTCACGCGGCTTGCCGAAACGCACGCGCCGGACGATGTCTATGAAACGATGGCGCAGGAATTCAGCAAGCCGGACCAGGTCGCGCTCACCATGCTCATCGTTGCGATAAACGGCTGGAACCGCATCGCCGTCGGCTTCCGCTCCGCGCATCCGCACGATGCCGCCGCCGCTGCGTGACGATGACGGGTCGTATTCCGTGACGGAGGCGCTATCCTTCATGCCTGTCACATGAAGAGGAGAAGCCGATGCATGGCCTGATCGGAAAGATGACGAGCGCTCCGGGAAAGCGCGACGCGCTGATCGCGATCCTGCTTGAAGGCACCGATGCGATGCCGGGCTGCCTGAGCTACGTGATCGCAAAGGACGTCGAGGATGAAAACGGCATCTGGATCACGGAAGTGTGGGACAGCGAGGCGAGCCATCGCGCGTCGCTGTCGCTGCCCGCCGTGCGCGATGCGATCAGCCGCGCGAAGCCGATGATCGCGGGTTTCGACACGCACATCGCGACGGCGCCGGTCGGCGGCCACGGTCTCGTCGACGGCGAGAGCCGGTAGTGGCTTCCGTCACCATCGATCCCGGCAAGGTCCGCGAGTTCAAGGATGCGGAAAGTTTCTACCGCTGGCTCGGCAGGCATCATGACAAGGAAGATGAAATCTGGATCAAGATCCACAAGGTCGGCTCGGGATTGAAGTCGATCACGCCAAGGGAAGCGATCGACGTCGTGCTGTGCTTCGGATGGATCGATGGCATCCGCAAGGGTTTCGACGAGCGGAGTTACCTGCAGCGTTACACGCCCCGCCGGAAGAAAAGCATCTGGAGCCGCGTCAACGTCGAGAACGTCGCACGGCTGATCAAGGAAGGCCGGATGACGGCGCATGGCCTGCGCGAGGTGGAGGCGGCGAAGAGCGATGGACGCTGGGATCGCGCGTACAGCATGGACATGGAGATTCCCGGCGACCTCAAGGCCGCCATCGATGCCGAGCCGAAGGCGAAAGCCATGCTCGCGAAGCTCAGCGCGCAGAACCGTTTCGCGCTCGCCTTTCGCGTGCACAGCATGAAGACGGAAGCGGGCCGGAAGAAAAAGATCGCGATGTTCGTCGAAATGCTCAAGCGCGGCGAAACGATTCATCCGCAGGCAAGGAAGCGCCCCGGCTGAAAAGAGCGGACGCGCTGCCGCGTCCGCCCGCACCTCAGTCGAAGATCACCGTCTCCTGGCCGACTTCCACTTCACCATGGCGCAGCGCGCCCGCACGTTCATAGACATTCAGGACTGCGCCCGTGGTGTTCTGCTGCGTCTCGATCAGCCTGAAGCTGCGCGGCATCGCGCCTTCGCCGAACAGCCGCTTGCCTTCGCCGATGACGACGGGGAAGGTCCACAGGCGAAGTTCATCGACGAGATCGTTGCGAAGCAGCGTCTGCAGCAGGTTGCCGCTGCCGTGCACCTGGATTTCGTTACCCTGCTGCATCTTGAGTTTCGTCACCGCTTCCACGATATCGCCGTCGAGCGGGTGCGAGTTGTTCCACTCAAGCGTTCTTGGTGTGCGCGAGGCGACGTACTTCGGCCGCGTGTTGAGCGCTGCTGCAACTTCATCGGCGGGATCGGTGGCGTTGGGCCAGGAGCCCGCGAAGATGTCGTAGGTCCTTCGCCCGAGCAGGAACGCGCCGGCCTTCACGGTCCACGCGGTCATGATCTCGAGGAATCTTTCGTCGAAATATGGAACCAGCCAGCCGCCGTGCGCGAAGCCGCCGTCGCGGTCTTCGTCCGGGCCGCCGGGTGCCTGCATGACGCCATCAAGCGTGATGAATGTGCCTGCCACGAGTTTGCGCATGTGCCTGTCTCCGTTGCGGCGGGCGATGGCCCGCGCCTTGAAACTGCGACGGACGAGCGCGGTGAAGATCGACACGCCCGCCCGACTTTTTTCATCACCTGTCGCGCGCGAATGCGTTCAGGGGAATCCGGATGTACGCGATTCCATTGGCATCCGGCGGCGGCAGTTCGCCGGCGCGGATGTTCACCTGGATGGAAGGGTAGAGAAGGCGCGGTGCGGCGAGCGTCGCGTCGCGGGCGTGGCGCAGTTGCACGAACTCCGCTTCCGTCATGCCGGCGCCGACGTGGATGTTGTGCGCCTTCTCCTCGCCGACCGTCGTGACGTTGCAGTGTTCGCGTCCGCCGGGTGCGTAGTCGTGGCACATGTAGAGCCGCGTATCGTCGGGCAGTGCGAACAGTTCTTGTATGGAACGGTAAAGCGTTGCGGCGTCGCCGCCGGGAAAATCGCAGCGCGCCGTGCCCATGTCGGGCATGAAGATGGAATCGCCGACGAACGCGGCATCCTGGATGCAGTACGTCACGCTGTCTGAGGTGTGCCCCGGTGTGGCGAGCACGCGGATTTCAAGTTCCCCGAGCGGCAGCGTGTCGCCGTCATCAAGCAGGCGGTCGAACTGCGAGCCGTCGGTGCGAAAGTCCGCCTCGAGGTCGAGAAGCGGCTTGAAGTGCGCCTGCACGTCCGTGATGCCGCGCCCGATGGCGACCTTCGCGCCGGGAAACGCGCAGCGAAAGAACGGTGCTGCACTGAGATGATCCGCGTGCGCGTGCGTCTCGAGTATCCACGCTGGCTTCAGGCCGTGATCCTTCACGAATTGCGCAATGCCTTCCGCGAACGCCGTGCCCGTTGAACCGCCAGCAAGATCGAAATCCAGCGCGGGATCGATGATCGCAGCGACGCCGCCTGCGCCATCCCATGCGACGTAGGAATACGTCGATGTTGCTTCGTGGAAGAAACTGCGGACCTCGAGCGTCATGCCGCCTCCGTTTTCATTGTTTCGTCACGCGGCCTTTCTCCGGTCGCGCAGGATCGCGGCGGAGATGAGCGCGATCAGCAGCCCGACGGGGAATATCTCGCTGAACGTGATCGCGATACGGAACACCGGGTTCGCGTACTGCTGCTTCATCGCTTCCATGTTCGCGATGATCTGCTCGAGTTCCGCGCCGCCCACGCCCGCTGCGCGCTTCGCCTCGATGATGCCCTGCGTGTACTGGTTGATGAACGCGTAGTCCGTCATGGCGAGATAGACCTCCCAGACGATCACGTACATCACGCCCGCGACGGCGGCGATGCCAAGGCCCGTCAGCAGCGCCGTGCCGAAGCGGATCACGCCGCCAAGGTTGCGGTCGCGGTGACGCTTGACGCCGACGAAGATCAGGCTGAGTGCGATCAGCATGATGAGGTAACCGAGCCACACCGACGAGGTGTGCGCGGTGTTGTCGCCCTTGCTGATGATGAGGCCGGCCAGGATGCTCAGGATGACGATCAGCCCGCTGATGGCGCCGTAGGTGAAGATGATGCGCTGCATGTGGTTTCTCCGGTTGAACCTGTGGCCACGTTAGGCGAGACCGCGAAAATGCGCGTCACCCGAACGGGTGATTTCGCATTTCAGGGAACAAGACGCAGCGACTTCGCCTTGCCGACGGCCTGCGTGCGGTTGCCGACGCCGAGCTTTTCATAAAGGCGCGCGAGATGCGTCTTCACCGTGTTCGGCGACACGAACAGCCGCTCGCCGATCGCGCGCGTGCTGTGGCCTTCCGCCAGCAGCGCCAGCACTTCGCATTCGCGCGCGCTGATGCCGAGATAGTCCAGCGCCTGGTCGTTCCGCTCGAATGCCTGCGTTGCCGCGCCGCCGGTGAGCTGCCGCCCCACCCACACGCCGACTAGCGTGAACGCCACGGCGATCACGGTGATGTACACCTCCGGGGGGATGAGCCGCAGCGCGTACTGGTATTCAAGCCAGGTCAGCGCGAACGCGGCGGCGGCGAGGGCGATGCCATAAAGAAGGACAGTGCGTTTCATGATCTCGCGAACGGATGGCGGATCAGGCAAGTGTAGCCGCGCTCAGGAAGATGCGCGTTCCTCGATCGCTTCCTCCACCTCGGCCCATTCCGCCTCCAGCGTGCCGATGTCCTTTCGCAGCGCCGACTGCTCGCGGAGCAGCGGTTCGAGTTTCGCGCTGCTGTCCTGGTAGAGCGCGGGGTCGGCGAGCTGTGCTTCGATGTCCTTGAGCTTGCGCGATTCCGCGTCGATGCGCTCCAGCAGCTGCTTCGAGCGTTTGCGCAGGGTCTGCAGCGCCGCGCGTTCGTCCGCGGCTGCCTTGCGCGCGGCCTTGCGGCTGGCGGGAGCGTCCGCGACCATTTCCTTTCTTGCGTCCACGCGCTGCTGGTTCAGCCATTTGCGGTAGTCATCGAGATCGCCGTCGAAGTTGCGTACCTGTCCGTCCGCGATCAGCAGGTAGCTGTCGACGGTGTTCTCAAGCAGGTGGCGGTCGTGCGAGACGGTGATCACCGCGCCCTCGAAACCCTGCAGCGCCATCGTCAATGCGTGGCGCATGTCGAGATCGAGATGGTTGGTGGGTTCGTCGAGCAGGAGAATGTTCGGCGCCTGCCACACCAGCAGCGCGAGCACGAGGCGTGCCTTCTCGCCGCCGGAGAAGGGCGCGACAGGCGCCGTCGCCATGTCGCCGCTGAAATCGAAACCGCCGAGGAACTTGCGCAGCTCAAGCTCGCGCGTCTTCGGTGAAAGACGGCGCAGCTGCTCAAGCGCGCTCGCGTTGAGATCGAGCTGCTCGAGCTGGTGCTGCGCGAAGTAGCCGATGCGTACGTTCGCGCCGGTCAGCAGTTCGCCGTGCTGCGGCGCAAGTTCACCCGCGAGCGCGCGCACCAGCGTGGACTTGCCCGCGCCGTTCACGCCAAGAAGACCGATGCGATCGCCCGGCGCGACGCTGAAGGTCACGCCGCCGAGCACCGTGCGCTCGCCGTAGCCCAGCGCGACATCGTCGAGCTTCAGCAGCGGGTTGGCGGCGGCCGGTGCATCGCGAAACGCGAAATCGAACGGCGAGTCGACATGCGCGGGCGCGATCTTCTCCATGCGCTCCATCGCCTTCAGGCGGCTCTGCGCCTGGCGCGCCTTCGATGCCTTGTAGCGGAAACGGTCCACGTAGCTCTGCATGTGCGCGACCTCGCGCTGCTGTTTCTCGTACAGGCTTTGCTGGTGCGCGAGGTTCGCGGCGCGCTGCCGCTCGAACGCGCTGTAGCCGCCGGTGTAGAAATTCAGCTTCTGCTGCTCGATGTGCAGGATCTCGTTCACCACGTTGTCGATGAACTCGCGGTCGTGCGAGACGATCAGCAGCGTGCCCTGGTAGGCGCGCAGCCAGTTCTCCAGCCACAGCACGGTTTCAAGGTCGAGATGGTTGGTGGGCTCATCGAGCAGCAGCAGGTCGGAAGGACACATCAGCGCCTGCGCAAGACCGAGCCGCACGCGCCAGCCGCCGGAAAACGCGCGCACCGCCTTGGTGTGCTCGTGCGGCGCGAAGCCGAGACCGTTCAGCAGTTCGCCCGCGCGTGCGCGTGCGCTGTAGCCGTTCGCGTTCTCGTAGCGAAGGTGCGCGTGCGCGATCGCTTCGCCGTCGTCCGAGGTTTCGGTTTCGGCCACTTCGCGTTCGGCCGCACGGAACTCGCCGTCGCCGTCGAGCACGAACTCGATGGCGGGCTTGTCGAGGTCGGTGAACTCCTGCGCCATGTGCGCGACGAGCCAGTTCGCGGGCAAGGACAGGGAACCGGCGTCGAGCGAGATTTCGCCGCGCAGCAGCGCGAACAGCGAAGACTTGCCGGTGCCGTTCGCGCCGATCAGGCCGGCCTTGTGGCCGGGGAAGATCGTCGCGCCGGTCTTCTCAAGCAGCACGTCCGTGCCGCGGCGCAGGGTGATGTCGGTGAGCTGGATCATGGGCGCGCATTCTACGGGAAGCGCAGTGCATGCAGGCGATATCCGGCAACGCCGGGCACATTGATTTTTGCGGCATCGCCACCATCTTCGCGATGCCACCGCCAGCGGAGAAAACGCGTGACGCAAGCAAGCCATGTCGTCTGTCCATCGTGCCTTTCCGTCAACCGCGTGCCGGAGAACCGGCTGAAGGATGCACCGAAGTGCGGCAAGTGCGCCGAACCGCTGTTCCAGGGAAAGCCCATCGCGGCGGACGCTGCGCAGTTCAGCCGCCTGCTCGCCAACAGCGACATTCCCGTCGTCGTGGATTTCTGGGCGCCGTGGTGCGGACCGTGCCGGATGTTCGCGCCCGTCTTCGAGCAGGCTGCGGCGAAGCTCGAGCCGCGCGCGCGGCTGGTGAAGCTCGACACCGAGGCGCATCCGCAGGCCGCGGCGCCTTACGGCATCCGTTCCATTCCAACGCTCGCGATCTTTCACAAGGGCCGGGAAGTCGCACGCCAGTCCGGCGCGCTGCCGTTGAATGCATTCCTCGACTGGGTGACCTCGCGCCTCGGCTGAACGGCGCTTCACTCCAGGAGCGCGGCGTCATCCACGCGCAGGTTCTTCCTGAGAAATCTTTCCAGCGCCGGTGACGGCGGCGTGAGTCCGCCGCCGAAGTGCCGGTTCGCGGCGGCTTCGATGAGAAACACGATCGCCTCAAGGTTCAGCCGCGATCCCGGGTTGTGGCTGGAATCGGGATCGATCAGCAGGTCCGCGCTCGCATGCATCCCGCGCGCCTGTGCAACATAGCGAACGATACCCTTGAGCGGCACGCGGTCATCCTGCGCGCCCGCCCAGAGATACACGGGCGCGCGAAGCCTGCCGATGTTCGCAAGCGGCGATTCTTCCTGCATGCGCTTGCGCCAGTTCGCGTCGTTCAACGGAATGCCGTGATGCGCGAAGAAAATTTCCGCGGGCGGGCCGTCTTCCGGCAGCGCGCTGCCGCCGTTGTCCGCGATCCACTGCATGCCCCACGTGAAGTCCACCGGTGCGGCGCTCGCGAGCGCGAAGGAAAAACGCGCGGGGTCGTGGCTTGCTGCAAGCAGGCTCGCGTAGCCACCGAAGGAATGTCCCATCACCGCCTGTCGCTTTGCATCGCCGATGCCGAGTGCGAGCAGGAAGTCGATACCGTCCAGGATGTCTTCAAGCACCTTGCCGTTGCCGAACTCGCCCTGCGGTGCGAGCAGGTAGCGTTTGCCGTAGCCGGTCGATGCGCGGAAGTTCGGCGTGAACACCACGTAGCCGCGGTTTGCGAGCAACTGCGTGATCGCATCGTAGCTGTCGCGTTCGCGGCTGAACGGTCCGCCGTGCAGCACGGCGATGAGCGGCGCGTTAGCGGCTTCGATGCCGGGCGGCAGGTACACGTAACCGTGCAGCAGCATCCCGTCGCGCGAGCGATAGCGCACGGCTTGCGCGCGCGCGAGCGCATCCGGCGCTGCCATCGCCGCACGCTGCGCGTGTTCGAACAGCGGAAGAAGCACATCGTCCGTGGGCTGGTACAGGTAGTAGCGGTCGAACTGCCAGGTGGCGTGGCGCGCGTGCACCAGCCAGCGGTTGCCGTCCATCGATGCAGAAAGATAAAGGTTCGCACCGGGAATGCGCGTCGCGAGTGCGGCAAGCTGCGCGCTTGTCTTCGCGCCATTGCCGTACCAGCGTTTGCGATCCGGGTGATACGCAATCGCGATCCAGTCTTCGTCCTTCTTCGACCACAGCAGTCCGCTGGCATCCGCCATGCCGGCAGGATCGCGGTGCACCGTCTGCCATCCGGATGCCGCCTGCCAGCGCTGAAGGGAAAGCGTGTCTTCACCGTGATGCGAAAGGAGCCACAGCGCACCGCGTTCCCTGCTGTAGCCCGCGAAGCGGCATTGCTCCGCGCCCGCGCAGCGCAGTATCTCGTGCGCGCCGCCGGCATCGTGCCGGCGGATGACGGTGTCGAACGGCGCGCCGTCATACGTTGCGGAGAATGCGAGTTCGCCATTCACCGTCAGCAAGGCGTCGCGCAGCGGCAGCGCGGATTCGTGCAGCAGATGCGTTTCGCCGGCAATGTTGATGCGAAGGTAGCGATACCGCCACGCATTTCCCTTCGCGACCTTCTCGCGGATGACGGCATGCGCGGGCGCGTTCACATCCACCAGCCAGAAACGCTGGTGACGGTTCTCATCCCATTGATGAATGCGCCGCGCTTCGCGTTTCGCGACATCGAAAACCGCAAGGCCGGCATCGTCCACGAGCCACAGGTAGCGGCTGTCGCCCGACCAGTACATTTCAGTCTGCCCGGCGTCGGCGAGCACGCGTTGCGCTTCGCCGTGCGCGATTTCCTTGAGCATCACGCCGGTCTTCTGCGCGTCGCGCCGGAGATACGCGAGGTAACGGCCGTCGGGCGAAATCTGCACGTTGGCTACCGGTGCGCGTTGCAGCAGCAGGTCGCGTGAAAGCGGCGGCGCCTTGTCTTTCGCAGCGGCTTCCCGTGCCGCGGCTTTCAGCGCTGCACGCGTTGTACCTGCATCCGCGATTGCATGCGGTGCATGCGAAACGAGCAATGCCGCGAGCGCCGCGCCAAGGAAATGCCGCGTCATGCGCGCGGCTCCAGGCACATGAGACTGAGAAACGCCGGCAGGCCAAGCAGCGCGCAGCTCGCAAGCCACACGCGCCGCCGCGCGGGGCTCACCTTCGCGCCGCGCAGCCACCACGCGCCGAGCGCGAGCGAGAGCAGCATCAACACCGCCGCCACGGGATAGAACACCGGCACCTTCGGCAGGAGCTCAAGTTCGAGCGGCCAGGCGAGTCCCTTGTCGAGCGCGCTGTCGGGCCACTCGGCGAGCACATGCAGTGCAGGCGAGAACCACCACGAGGTTTCATAGAGCGCGGGGTAATCGCGGCGGATCGCGCGCGCATTCATCACCGCGGCGTTTCCGTCTTCATCCACATGCACAACCTGCTGCCATGGCTGCGTGACGACATTGAACTGGTTGAAGCCGATCTGCCGGTGGCCTGCGCCATACACGAACGAGGCAAGCCATCCATCCATCAGCTCGGCGATGTGCACGGTTTCAAGATGCGCAGCACCGCGAGGCAGCGGCAGTTCCCAGTCGAGGATCGGCGGCGCGAAGTCGGACGCCGCCGCGCGGTCCGCGCGATACGCAAGCAGGCGATGGTTCGTGAGCACGAGCATGCGGTTGAACTCGGCGCGCGGCGCGCCGATGAAAAGCTCGCCCGGCGCAAGATGCAGCAGTTCGTGCTGGCGCGCGGCGTCGTGATCGATGGCATACAGCGCGTCCTGCGTCAGAAGGAAAGCGTTGTCGCTCGCGATGGGAATGCTCGTGAACGGCGTTTCATCGCCCGCACCGCGCACGCCCCACCAGCCACGATCCGCGCCGCTTTTCGGATCGCGCCCGTGGTACAGCATGCGGTCGTGGCTGAACGTCCATTCGATGACGCGCTCTTCATCGAACCACTGCGAGCTTTCCCACGCGAGGTTGCCGAACTGGTGGCGGATCGGGAAACGCTGGATGTTGACGCGAAGACCGATGGGTTCCATCAGCGCCAGCTGTTCGCGCCACGATTCCGCACGCGCATCGGAACTGCCGGCGAGGCCGAGCACCAGCGCGTCGGCCGGCGTGCTGCGCTCGATCTCGATGAGCCCGCCTTCGGGCGGGAACTCGGTGTTGAGCGGATCGGTGCCGAGCATGATGCTGCCGGTGGTGAAGAGCATCTTGCCGATGAAGAAGATCAGCACGAAGAAGCCAAGCTGCAGCGGCAGCGCCGTCATCACGAGCGCGACGCTGCCTTTCACCGGCGCATCGCGGTTTGCACGGAAGCTGCGCATCGCGATGTACATGAGCCACGCGAGGCAGAACGCGACCGGCAGCAGCAGCCACCACACCGATACCAGGTGCAGCGCGAGCAGCACGGGCGCTGCGAGCACCGCGACGGCGGCCTTGTGCCGGCTCACGCAGGCGTGCGCGCCCGCAGACCACGCCATCATCGTGAACGCGAGCACGTGCAGCACCATCACGTAATGGCGAACATCGACGACGCGCGTCGTGAACGCATCCGTCGCGACCACGAAAAGAAGCATCGGGATGAACACCGCGAACGCAAGCAGCGCGAGCGCCGAGAGCGCAAGCGCCATGAAGATGCGTTCCGGCGGCAGCGGGCGATGCATGAGCCACAGCCACTGGCTTGGCTTGCGGTAGCTGCCGACCTGCACGATCGCGAGCGCAAGGCCGAGCAGCAGGTACGCACCGAACATCGGCGCGCTTTCGTAGTACGACTGCTGCAGGAGGTCGCTCGTGCGGTTCAGCAGCAGGAGCAGGAGCAGGTGCGCGGTGGCGGCGACCAGTGCGGCGGTGCGGAAGCGGCGCAGCTCGGAGAAGAAAATGTCCTTCATCTCAGGCTCCTTCCACGGGCGATGCATGGTTGCGCGCAAGGAATGCGTTCACCGCGCGTTCGAGATCGACATCGCCGCGGTAGTGGCGCCGTGCGCCGCGCGCTTCGAGCAGCGCACCGAAGCTGTCGTGCTGGTCGAGCACGAGGTAATGGAACAGGCCGTCGATGCGCTGCACCTGCAGCACGCCGGGCAGCTCGTGCGCGGCGGGCGCGACGAACGGATGCTCCGCAACCCACAGCGAGACGCGCTCGCAGAATTCATCCGGCGGCGACATGTGTTTCAGTTCGCCGCGCTCGAGGATGACGAGGTTGTCCGCGAGCCGTTCGATCTCTTCCATCTGGTGCGAGCAGTAGATGACGGTGCAGTCGTCCGTATCGACGGCGAACAGCACCGCTTCGAGGAACGCGCGCCGCGCGACGACATCAAGGCCGAGCGTCGGTTCATCGAGGATGAGCAGTTCCGGCTGCTGCGCGAGCGCCATGGCGAGGTTCACGCCCGCGCGCTCGCCGCGCGACAGTTCGCGCACGCGCTGCGCGGGCTGCACGTGGAAATGTCCCGCGATGTTCCGGTAGCGCGCATCGTCCCACTGCGGGTAAAGCCTGCGCTGCATGGCGACGACTTCATCGACACGAAGCCACGCGGGCAGACTGTGTTCCTCGTTCACGAAACCGATGCGCGCGCGGTCATGCTCGGTGAGCGCGTCGCAGTCGCGGCCGAGTATCGTCGCGCGGCCGTTCGTTTGCGACTGGAAGCCGAGCAGGATGCGGAACAGCGAGGACTTGCCCGCGCCGTTCGCACCGACGATGGCGTGGATGCGGCCGCGCGGGATGCGCAGCGTGAGTCTGTTCAGTGCCTTTCTTTGGCCGTAATGCAGATCGAGATCTTCCGTTTCGATCACGTACGCCCAGGCGGCGGGCGAATTGCGCGCCTCGCCGCGCGGAACAACGTGGAGGCTGGGTGCGGACATGATGCGTTCCTTTACGCCGTGCGCTTGTCGAAGCAGGGCGCGAGCGCGTCCTCGACGCGATCGAGAACTTCCTGCAGTGAATAGTCGAGACCGACCACCTCGGCGGTGAATGCATCCACCGCGAGCGCGAGGCGGCGTTCGCGCTCGGCGTTTGAAAGCCGCTGCCGTGGCACGGCGACGAACAGGCCGAGACCCTGGCGCGCATCGAGCCAGCCTTCGCCCGTCAGCTCGCCGTATGCCTTCGCGATGGTGTTCGGGTTGACGGTGAGCTGCCGCGCGAGGCCGCGGACGCTCGGCAGCTGCGCGCCGACATCAAGTTCGCCGCTCGCGATCAGCCGGCGGATGCCGTCGGTGATCTGTTTCGTGATCGGTCGCGGATCGGCCGCGGAGAGTTGCAGCATCAAGGGAACGGTGCGGGACATGCTGTACCTTCTGTATTAGTTGTAACAGTACAGTAGGCTAGTGAGGCGTCTCCAACCTGTCAAGCGGAATCCGGGCTGTTGTATACATTGTGCTTCAATGTATAGTGCTGCCAGGTAAAGACTGACAGGTGCGCCATGGAGTTCAACAAGGACCTGATCGCCGCTTCCTCGACCCCGCTCGTGCTCGCGATCCTGGCCGAGGAAGACAGCTACGGCTACGCCATCCTCCAGCGCGTTCGCGAGTTGTCGGGCGGACACATGCAATGGACGGACGGCATGCTCTATCCCGTGCTGCACCGGCTGGAGCGGCTCGGCCACATCGAGTCGCGCTGGGAAACGGCGGGCACCGGCCGGCGCCGCAAGTATTACGGCATCACCACCGCAGGCCGCGACCAGCTCACCGAGCAGCGCCGCCAGTGGGA
>CAZRFE010000067.1:0-14566 GCA_964599565.1 uncultured Gammaproteobacteria bacterium | reverse complement strand
GTTACCTCAAGCGCTTCAGCATCTCGCGCGAAGAGGTGGACGCCATCGCTCTCCGCGTTCGCGCCTTGCGCGATCTCGTGCTGCATGCCTGCGAGTCGCGCATCGCCGAGCTCACCCACGCCTGACCCAGCTCCCTTTTTTTACGCACGCGGACAAGAAATCCGGCGATCCCGCTTTTCCGGGCGTGGGAATTTGGATATATCGTCAAATGTGATACCGTTCACATACGCGCGAAAGGGCAAACCCGTCGAAAGACGGGGACGCAAAGTTTCCGGCCTGTCGACGAGGGTCCGCAACGCGGATTCGTCCACGGTAGCGGGGCCGCTAGAACCGCGAATTTCCAAGTGGAGGGAATGATATTGCTCAAGGATGAGGGAGTTTTGCGTCCCGGCCTTCGCACGGTGAAAGGGGCTTCCGCCAAGGCGGAACCGATTGTCAAAACTTCGAGGGTAACGATATGAAGAATCTCCTCCTGCTCGGCTGCGCTGGCGGCCTGCTGTTCTTCGCCTCATCGGCCACTGCCGCCGACGCCAACGGGACGCTCACGGTCACCGGCAGTGTTGCCGCAAGCTGTACGGTTTCCGCCGCACCGCTCGCCTTCGCCGCCGAGGACGTGCTTGACGCGAACCCGACGGACGCAACCGCGGACATCACCGTCACCTGCACCAATGGCACTGATTACGACATCGGTCTTGACGCCGGTTCAGGCGCTGGTGCGGACACCACGACGCGCGTCATGACGGCGACCGACGCCTCCGGTGACACGTTGAGCTACCAGCTCTTCCAGGATGCGGGCTACACCACCAACTGGGGTGAGGCCGATGCCGTGGACACCGTCACCGATACTGGCGATGGCACGGCGCAGACGCACACGGTCTACGGCCGCATTCCGACCGGCCAGGAAACCGCCCCCCCGAAGAACTACAGCGACACCGTGGCAATCAACGTCACTTACTGATGATGACGTTCGCTGCGGCTGCATTGCAGCACGGCCTTCGGGCCGTGCTCGCGATGCCCTTGTTCATGCTCGCCGCCGCGCTGCCCGCGGATATCGCGCAGGCTGGTGCGAGCATCAATCTGAATCCCATTGTCGCGGAGATCGCGCCGGATGCCTCGGGCGCGGCCTATCGTGTCACGAACCAGGGCGAGGAGCCGGTGACCTTGCAGGTGACGGCGAGACGCTGGATGCAGGATGGCGCGGAAGAATGGTACACGTCGGCGGAGGATCTGCTGATCGCGCCTGCCATGCTCGCCATCGCGTCCGGCGAAACGCGCATCGTGCGCATCGCGCCGCGAAAGCGCGATGCATCGCGCGAACAGGCCTACCGTGTGACGTTCACGGAAGTACTCACCGATGACGCTGCACCCGGCGCCGCCGCACGTACATACCTGGTGCTCGACGTGCCCCTGTTCTTCCAGGCCAAAGATGCGCAGGCGGCACTCGCGCTCATCGCGACGCCACTTCCTGGCGGCGAGCTGAGCATCGTGTTGCGCAATCATGGCAGCGGTTATGCGCGGCTGTCGTCGGCGCGTCTCGTGGACGGCGAGAATCGCGAACTGGCGCGTCTGCCGGGTTCCTACTACGTGCTTGCCGGTGCTGCACGCGAATGGCGCATTCCAGATGCTGCTGTGCGGACCATCCATGGGCTGCGCCTCATGCCCGCTCGCACGGACGACAATTCGGCGCTGCCGATCATTGTGCGCTGAATAATGATCCGACAAGGCTGGTGGCTCGCGCTCCTCGTCTTTTGCTGCCTGTTGCCGGCGCCTGCAGCGGCGGACACGGAACGGTGGCTCCACGTCGCAGTGAATCATGTTGATGTCGGCTACACCGCACTGGTGTACGTGGATGATGGCCAGCCGTTCATTCGCGGTCTCGATATGATCGAACTGGGCCTGCCGCTGGATGGCGAACCGGATCGCCGCCATGCCGGCGAAAACTACTACAACCCGCAACAGTTTCCCGATCACGAAGCCTGGGTGGACGAGATCAACCAGCGCCTGCATCTCGTCACGCGAAGGCGCGGGCACGACGCGCCGCCGCCGCAGTCCGAGCTGCTGGTTGCGGTGACGGTGAACCGCCAGCCACGGGACGAGATCTTCCTTGTCCGCTACAGCGACGCCAGCAAGGAGATGTACCTGGTCACGCCGGATCCTGCGGCGCTGGGCATGGATGAAGACAGCCTGCGCCTACTGCTTGATGACAGCGCGCAGTTGCCCTTGCATGCGCTCGCCGGCGAAAACTACGTCTTCGACTACCGCAACATGACGCTCGAGCTTGGCGTGAACCCGGAACACTTTCTGCCCCGGCGGCTCTCGTTGCGCGCAACGCCGCGTCCGGTACCGCAGGCGCCGGACAACGGACTTTCCGCGATGCTTGGCTACGATCTCATCGTCGGCGATAGCCGCGAGAGCGATGACTGGCACGCCGGCGTTCTGGAACTTGCCGTTGGCGAAGGCACGACCATGTGTTCCTCGCGCCACGCACAGTTCGCGCATGTCAACGGCGTACGTCGCCTGGAAAGCCGCTGCATCATTGACTGGCCGGAATCCATGCATTCGCTCACGCTTGGCGATGAGGTCACGCGCGGCGGACGCATTGGCTATCCATTGCGTTACGGCGGCATTCGCTTCGGCACCGACTACGGCCTGCAACCGCATTTCGTCACCACGCCGGCGTACAACTACCTTGGCACGGCGCGCATTCCGTCCACGCTGGAAGTCTGGGTGGATGAAACGCTGGCGGTGCGCCGCGAGATTGAACCGGGCGTGCACGAACTCACCGATGTCACGCCCCCAGCGGGGCCGGGCGAAGTCCGTGCCGTCATCCGCAACGCGCTCGGCGTGCAGGAAATCATCAACGCATCCTTCTATTCCGATCCGCAGTTGCTCGCACCGGGGCTGGTCGACTGGTCGTTTCACGCGGGCCGCCTGCGCAGTGCCTACGGTTTCGAGGGCAACGAATACGGCGAGCGCTTCGCGCTGGTTGATGCACGGCGCGGATTCAGCGACTGGCTAACGCTGGAAAGCCGGCTGGAAAGCGCCGACGACTTCAGCAACGCAAGTCTTGGCGGCGTGTTTCGCATCGGCACGCTTGGTCTCCTGGAAGCTACGCACGCCATGAGCGAAACGGATGGCGGCGTGCGCGGCGAAGCCTCTGCGATGAGGCTGTCGCGGCGCGGCCGCCATCTCGGGTTTGCGCTGTCGTACGAGTCGCGTGACCCGGCATTCGTGACGGTCGGCATGGCCGACGGTTTCGAGCCACCGGTGGAGCGCACGCAGGCGAGCATCGGCGTGAACCTGCGGGGCGGGCTTTCGCTGGGAGTGAACGGCTTTCGCGATGAACTCGCGGATGGTTCCGAGCGCGAGATTCGCACGGCGACGCTAGGTGTTTCGGTTGGCCACGGCTCGCTCAGCCTGGTGGCGATCGACACATCGGCATCCGCGGACGTTCAATACATGCTCAGTCTCGTGCTGCCGTTCGGTGAGCGCAGCACATTTTCCGCCGGTGTGAGCGGCACACGCGACGTTTCAGGTTCCTTCATCACCGCGCAGCGCGGTCTTGGCGCCGGTTCGGGCATGGGCTACCGCGTATCGGCGACGGACAACGATGGCGCGCGTTCCGGCAGCGGCGAACTGTTCGCGCAGAACGACGCCGTGCGCCTGCGGGCGGCGGCACGACACAGCGATTACGACACGGCCGGCCAGATGCAGCTTTCCGGCAGCGTCATCGTCGCCGGCGGCACGCCGCGGCTGTCGCGCCAGCAGTTCGGCAGCGCGGCCATTGTCGAACTGCCCGCATCCGGCGTGCGCATCTACCGCGACAACCAGCTCGTGGCGGTGACCGACGCGGATGGCGTTGCCGTCATCACGGATCTGCGGCCCTACGAGCGCAACCGCGTGCGCTTCGACATCACCGACCTGCCTATGAACATGCAGCTCGAGACGCCGGAGCTGCTGGTTGTGCCGGGTCGTCGCCACGTCGTCTCGCTCGCGATGGAAAGTTCCGCCAGCCGTTTCGTGAGCGCGACGCTGCGCCGTGCGGATGGTTCCTTCGTGCCGGTGGGCGCGCATGGCCGCAGCGAAGGCGGTGAAGACTTTGTCGTGGGGCACGATGGTTTCGTCTATCTGGCTGTCGGCTCGCGCGGCATCACGCAGACCGTCATTGAATGGCGTGGCGGCAGTTGCCAAGCCCAGCTCGTGCATCGCGACCAGCGGCAGGCATTCATCAACGCGGGAGAAGTTGCATGCCGCTGAAATCGCTCGCGCATTCCCTTGTTGCTTTGCCGGTGCTCGGTTTCGCAGTGCTTCCGATCGCTGCAAACGCCGCATGCACCATCTCATCCGTCGTTCCGGTCGCGTTTGGCACCATCAATCCGCTGGATGCCGTGAATGTCGATAGCGCAGGTTCGATCGCCGTGAGCTGCGATGCGCTCACGCCCTACAGCATCGTGCTCGGCAGCGGCGCCGGCGCATTTGCCGCACGCACGATGGTGAGCGGTGGCAATCTTTTGGAATACAACCTTTACGTGGATGAATTGCGGACGCTGATCTGGGGAGACGGCACCGGTGGGTCGCAGACGGTTGCCGGCAGCGCGGACATCACCGGCACGCTGCACACGGTCTACGGTCGCGTGCCGGCGCAGGTCGAGGCTGTACCAGGCAGTTACTCGGATAGCGTGGCGATCACCGTCACGTTCTAGGTGTCTTTTCCTTCCAGCCCGAACAGGGGAGGGTTCATGTCATATCGCACGCACGGCATCTGTCCGCTTGCCTTCGCCTCCGCGCTGCTGGTCGCCTGCACGACATCGCAGCACGAAAGCCTGTCTGCCACCAGGAACGCAGACAGGGACATGATCGCGGCCTTCGCCGATCTACCCGACGGCAGCCAGGTGCGGCCGGTGCATGGTGTCATCGAAATAACGACCGCGCTATCCGGACCCGGCCGTTTCGAGGAAGCGCTGGCGAAGGCGGCAGATCGCGACATGGAGAACGACGTCGTCATCGCGCGTTACCACGGAGTCGCCATGAGACGAAACAACCCGGTTCACGAGTTCCGTTCCGAGATCAACATCGCCATCGTCCAGCTGCTTGACGACGAACGCAGCGGCGAAATGCGTCGCGCGGATCTCGCCTCCGCCTTCATTGAATATGATGCGGGCGGCAACATGGTTTCCGCGCTCGTCGGCGAATATCGCTTCAGCGCCGATGGCGAGGCGTGGCACGCGTCACACAGGCAGCAGGTTCTCGGCGGCGATGCGATCCGTTTCATTGAGCAGCACCTGGATCCGGCGATGCTCGAACGCGGCTTTATCGGCTGCCGCGCAACGCCATCACTGGCGCGTCCCGCACTCGCGAGCCGCTGCGGCAAGACCACGTTCCAGATTCAGACCGGACGACCGGACCGTTCCGGCCGGTAGTGGCAGGGCGCGATCTCGAGGAGCGCCTGAAAAAGTGCGCGCTGTACGATGCCCGTTTTGCTTCCGTGATTCCTGCCGATACCGAGGAAGATGAGCGCCTTTTCAAACTTCTCTGCGAAGCCTGCATCGTCGCTCGCTACCTCAAGCGCTTCAGCATCTCGCGCGAAGAGGTGGACGCCATCGCTGTCCGCGTTCGCGTTGCGCGATCTCGTGCTGCATGCCTGCGAGTCGCGCATCGTTTAGCTCACCCACGCCTGATCGCGGCAACGCCCGTCCCGCGCAGCATCCGCTACGGGTGCCGGTTCCGGTTTCGTGTTCGATGCACCATTGATGCAGAACACCTTTAATGGGGCCAGTACCAGCGCCGCGTTCTTATGGGATTTTCACTCGGGTAACCGGCCCATGCTGCGCTATGATCCTGATCGCCGATGCAGCGGGCTTGCGCACCGGCTCCAATCAGAAATGGCGGCCGCAGCCGCCGCGGGCCTCACGGCCCGTCATCCATGGGAGGGGGGCATACGATGCAATCGATGAATACGGTGCGCGGTTTCGTGGCCGCGCTGATCTTGCCGGCAATCCTGCTGGTGTCCGCAGGTGCGCAGGCGGATGAGAAGGTTCCGATCGATGCTTTCGTGGCGCAGCAGACGTTCGACAATCCGCGCATTTCCAGCGAAGGGACCTACGTCGCGGTGTCCGCGGACCTTGGCAACGACGAGCACGGAATCATGGTGTTCCGCCTGTCGGACATGTCACAGACGGCGTACATCAAGCTGCCCAGGTACGAGCTTGCGAATGAAATCTACTGGGTCAGTGACACGCAGCTGATCTACGTGAAGGGCGGCAAGTGGGGCGCGCGCGAGGAACCGTATGACTACGGTGAAATCATCGCGATGGACTACGACGGCAAGCACCACAAGTACATCTTTGGCTACAAGGAATCGACCAAGGGCATGGGCCTGCTGCCCGGCCACGGCAATGTCGTGGGACTGCCGCTGAAACGCAACGGCACCTTCTACATGACGCGCACGGAAACGGAGAGCGCCATCGGCCGCAGCCTGCTGTACTCGGTGGATGTGAACACCGCCCGCCATGATCTCGTTGCAGACGTCGGCGGCGGCCAGAACATGAGCTTTCTGCTGGATGCTGCCGGCATTCCGCGCTTCGCGTATGGCGCTGACAAGAACGAGATTCAGCTGCTTTACGTCGCAGACGACGCCGACGGCAAGAACTGGAGCAGGGTGCCCGGGAAAACGGTCGGCGGCGTATTCGTGCCGATCGCGTTCACTCCGGACGGCAAGCATGTGTTTGGCACCTATGCGGTCGGCAATGGTCCGCATTCGCTGGTGAAGGCCGACCTCTCTCTTGCCGAGCGCGAAGTGCTGGCGACTGACGGATTCAACAACGTCGGTGACGTGATATGGGACAGCAAGTGGCAGCCGCTTGCCATCGAATTCAAGGGCGCGCTGCCGCGCGTGCAGATTCTCAACCCCGCGTCCCCCGATGCGAAGCTCTACCAGGAGATCCGCGCAGGCTTTCCGGGCCAGCACGTGAAGTTCGTCGACCACAGCGCCGACGGCAACGTCTCACTCATCTATATCTACAGCGATCGCAACCCGGGCGAATGGGCGGTGATGAACCGCAAGACGAACGTCTTTGCGCGCCTTCTGCAGCGCAATCCACAGATCGATCCGGCAAGAATGGGGTCGCGGCACTACGTGCGATTCGAGGCAAGCGACGGACTCGAACTGGATGCATACGTCACGGTGCCTGCGGGCGTCACCGAGCTCAAGAATCTGCCGATGGTGCTGCTGCCGCACGGTGGTCCGCACTTCATTTCGGATGAATGGGGCTTCGACACGGACGCGCAGTTCCTCGCATCGCGCGGCTACCTGGTGCTGCAGGTGAACTACCGCGGCTCCAGCGGTCGCGGCTATGCGTTCCATGAAGCCGGCTACCGGGAGTGGGGTGCGCGTGTCCAGGAAGACCTCATCGACGGCATACGCTGGGCGGTCTCGAAAGGTTACGCCGACCCGAAGCGCATCTGCGTATACGGCGTCAGCTTTGGCGGCTACTCGGCGATGATGCTCGCGGCCAAGGCGCCCGAACTGATCCAGTGTGCGGCCGGCATGTCCGGGCTCTATGACCTGCGCTCGATGGCGAACAAGAGCGACACCTCCCGCAGCTTCCTCGGCCGAGCCTTTATCGAGCGTACCGTCGGCGACGATGACGACGAGTTGCTGGCGAACTCGCCGCTCGGGATGGCTGCGCGCATCAAGGCGCCCGTGTTCCTCGCGCACGGCGAGGAGGACGAACGCACACCGTTCGGACAGGCCGAGGACCTGGTCGATGCCTTGCGCGATGCCGGCAACAAACCGATCTGGATGCCGGTGGAGGACGAAGGCCACGGTTTTTATGTGCGCAGCAACGAGATCGAGTTCTACGAGAAGCTCGAGAAGTTCCTCGCCACGCACATCGGTGCGGCCGGCCGGGAACAGTAACGCGTCCTGCGTCCGTATCCAGGACCTCCGCTCTCGCGCGATCGACGGGAGCGGAGCCGGGATTCGAAAAAAAAAGGGCTTGCGTCGGATGGCGCAAGCCCTTGTTTTTTCTGGTGGGTGGTACTGGGATTGAACCAGTGACCCCTGCCGTGTGAAGGCAGTGCTCTACCGCTGAGCTAACCACCCATGGTTCTCGACCCATGGTTCTCGGGTTGGAGAGGGCGGGAATTCTACGGTCTCGACCGGGGCGGGTCAACGCGCGTGCGGCGCGGCATTCCTGCTCAGTCTTCGTCCGTCTCTCCGCGGTCGGCGGGGCGCACGCGGACGCGCGCGATGCGCGGGCCGCGCATGGTCAGCACCTCGATGCGGAAGCCCTCGAAATCCACGGCGTCGCCGTTGCGCGGGATGCGTTCCAGCGCGTTCATCACGAGTCCGCCGACGCTGTTCACTTCTTCCTCGTCGATGTCCTGGCCGAGCAGGCGTTCGAGCGAGTAGATCGGCAGCGAGCCGGCGCCGACGTAGCTGCCATCCGGCGCCGGCTCCCATTCGGGGTGCAGGTGCTCGAACTCGTCGCGGATGCCGCCGAGCAGCGAACCCATGACGTGGTCCATGGTGATGAAGCCGATCAGGTGGCCGAGTTCGTCGTAGACGACGGCAAAGTGCGAGTCGCCGGCCTGGAAGCGCGTGAGCACGTCGGTCGCGGGTGTTTCTTCCTCGATGCGGACAACGGGTCGAAGCAGCGGGCGCAGCGCGAGAATCTCGCCGCTGTCGCGCAGCTTCGCGAACAGATCCTTCACGTGCACGAGGCCGATGACCTGGTCGCGGTCGCCTTCGTACACGGGATAGCGCGAGAAGCGGTATTTCTGCGTGGTGGCGAGGTTTTCGGAAACGCCGTCCTCGATGTCGAGCGCGATCATCTCGCGCGCGGGGCGCATGAGATCGCCGGCGGTGAGTTCGCCGAGATCGATGGCGCGCGTGAGTATCTCGGCTTCGGCGCGGTCCAGCTCGCCGTGGCGATGGCTCGCGAGCAGCACGTGGCGGATTTCGTCCGCGGAATGCGCCTCGTCGCCCTCGTGCGCGGCATCGAGGCCGAAGAGTTTCAGCAGCAGCAGCGCGCTGCCGTTCAGCACCCAGATGAACGGGTACATCAGCCAGTAGAAGAGGAACAGCGGGATCGCCGTCCACAGCGAGCTCTGCTCGGAATAGCGGATCGACACGGATTTCGGCGCGAGTTCGCCGAGCACGATGTGCAGGAAGGAGATGACGGTGAACGCGAAGGTGAAGCTGATGCCGTGCGCAAGCTCCGGCTCGACGTCGAAGTTCTCGAACACGGGTTCGAGCAGGCGTGCGAACGCGGGCTCGCCGATCCAGCCGAGCCCGAGCGAGGCGAGCGTGATGCCGAGCTGGCAGGCGGAAAGGTAGGCGTCGAGGTGGGAGCGCACATTCTTCAGCACGCGGCCGCGCAGGCCGTGCGTTTCCGCCAGTTCGTTCGCCTGCGTCTGGCGCAGCTTGACGATCGCGAACTCCGCGGCGACGAAGAAACCATTGGCGAGCACGAGCAGGAACGCGAACAGGATGTAGAGAACGTCGGTCGTCATCGGTGATTCCGGAAGATTCCAGTGGCACACAATACCGTTCGCGGCGGTTCCTGACGAGCGCTGCGTACGCAGCCGGCAAGGCGGTACGCGGCGCGTGGCATTTGCTAGAATTCGCGGCCTCGAAATTTCCCGTCCGCCAGAGGGTTTTCAATGAAGGTCCGCACCCGTTTCGCCCCCAGCCCCACCGGTTACCTGCACATCGGCGGTGCGCGCACGGCGCTGTTCTGCTGGCTGTACTCGCGGCATCACGGTGGCGATTTCGTGCTTCGCATCGAGGATACGGACCGCGAGCGTTCCACGCCGGAAGCGGTGCAGGCGATCCTCGATGGCATGGCGTGGCTTGGACTTGGCCACGATGAAGGCCCGTACTACCAGACGGAGCGCTTCGACCGCTACAGGGAAGTCGTGCAGCAGCTGCTCGACGAGCGCAAGGCGTATCACTGCTACTGCACGAAGGAAGAACTCGAGGAAATGCGCGCCGCGCAGATGGCGCGCAAGGAAAAGCCGCGCTATGACGGCCGCTGCCGCGAGCGCACGGCGCCGCGCGCGGGCGTCGATCCCGTCGTGCGTTTCAGGAATCCGCTCGACGGCGAGGTCGTGGTGAAGGATCACGTGCGCGGCACGGTGACGTTTCGCAACGCGGAACTCGACGATCTCATCATCGCGCGCTCCGACGGCACGCCGACGTACAACTTCTGCGTGGTCGTCGACGACATGGACATGGCGATCACGCACGTCATCCGCGGCGACGATCACCTCAACAACACGCCGCGGCAGATCAACATCTTCGCCGCACTCGGCGCCACGCCGCCGGAGTACGCGCACCTGCCGATGATTCTCGGCCCGGACGGCGCGAAGCTTTCCAAGCGCCACGGCGCGGTATCGGTGATGGAATACCGCAACGACGGCTTCCTGCCCGAAGCGGTGCGCAACTACCTCGTGCGGCTCGGCTGGGCGCACGGCGACCAGGAAATCTTCTCCACGGAGGAGATGGTGAAGCTGTTCGACATCGCCGATGTCAATCACTCGGCATCCGCGATCAATCCCGACAAGCTCGCATGGCTGAACCAGCACTATATAAAGGAGGGCGACCCGGAGCGCCTCGGTGCGGAACTCGGCTGGCACTTCGAGCGCATGGGGGTGCCGACCGTGAACGGACCCGCGCTCGCCGACGTCGTGCGCGCGAACGCGGAACGCGCGAAGACGCTCAAGGAGATGGCGGAGAACAGCACGTTCTTCTATCGGGACTTCGCGGAATACGAGGACAAGGCCGCACGCAAGAACCTCGTGCCCGACGCCGTCGAACCGCTTGCGAAGATACGCGACGCGCTCGCGTCGCTCGACGAGTGGAAGGCCGCCGCCATCCACGATGCGGTGAACGGCGTTGCCGAATCGCTGGACCTCAAGCTCGGCAAGGTTGCGCAGCCGCTGCGCGTCGCGATCGCGGGCAAGGGCGTATCGCCGCCGATCGACATCACGCTCGAGCTGCTCGGACGCGACACCGCGCTTTTGCGCATCGATCGTGCGGTGGGACATATTGCAGGACACACGGCATATACCGATGAATGAACAGTGATCGATGACCGGTGACGTGCAGGCCTTGCTTGCAATTCACCGCATCGCGCATATACTTTCACACAGCGCCGATTTGATACTCAGCTTGCGGGCGCTTTACAAATACTGCTAAAGAGGGCGCAGAAAGCCCGCTTCAGCTGCAAAGCCGAGCGGGCTTTTTTGTTGCCCGTCAAAAGGCGCCGCCGTTTAGGACCACTTCAGGGCGGAAAAGAAATTCTGTAAATCGTCGAGGACGTCATGGCTTACCTGGTCGAATCGCTGGAGCGCTGTCACGCGCTGCCTGCACCGCAGGTGTCGTTCGAGTTCTTTCCACCGAAAACCGCTGCAATGGAGCAGACGCTCTGGCAGTCCATCGAACGTCTTGCGCCATTTGCACCGCGCTTTGTTTCCGTCACCTACGGCGCGGGCGGATCGACGCGCGAGCGCACGCATGCAACCGTCCGGCGCATCGCAAGCGAAACGGAACTGGTTCCCGCCGCACATCTCACATGCGTCGGTGCATCGCGCGCGGAAATTCTCGACATCGCTGCGAGTTACCGTGACAGCGGCGTGCGGCATATCGTCGCGCTGCGCGGCGATGCGGTTGACGGCGCGGCTTTCACGCCGCATCCCGATGGCTTTCGCAATGCCGCGGAACTCGTCCAGGGATTGCGCAGCGCCGGCGATTTCGAGATCAGCGTCGCGGCGCATCCGGAAGTGCATCCGGATGCGCCAAGCGCACAAGGCGACATCGACAACCTCAAGCGCAAGCTCGACGCGGGCGCGTCTCGCGCCATCACGCAGTACTTCTTCGACGCGCAGACCTATCTTCGCTTCCGCGATCGCGCGGCGGACGCAGGCATCGATGCGTCGATCGTTCCCGGCATCCTGCCCGTGACGAACTTCGAGCAGGTGGTGAACTTCAGCCGCCGCTGCGGCGCCACGGTGCCGGAATGGATGGCGCGGCTGTTTGCGGGTCTCGACGGCGAACCGGAAACCCGCCAGCTCGTTGCAGCGAGCGTTGCAACCGAGCTTTGCCACGCACTGCGCGCCGAGGGTGTCAACGAGTTTCATTTCTACACGCTGAACCGCTCGCAGCTCGCCTGCGCGATCTGCAGGATGCTCGGGCTGGCACCGGCTGTGCGAACAGGCAGCGACGGCGGGAATGTCGCCGCTGCGGCGGGTTGAATCGCTGCTGTTTGCGCTTTTCCGAATATCGACAACTGCGAAGGTCCGGAAACGACGTGAAATCCTCTCTCGAAAGTCTCCTCGCCGATCGCGTGGCGGTTCTCGATGGCGCGACGGGCACGCTGCTGCAGCAGCTGAAGCTGGACGAAGCGGCGTTTCGCGGCGAACGGCTGCGCGATCATTCGCACGATCTGAAAGGCAACAACGACATTCTCTGCCTTACACGTCCGGATGCCGTGCGCGGTGTACATGACGCCTACCTTGCAGCAGGCGCGGACATCATCGAGACGAACACCTTCAACGCCACGTCCATCTCGCAGCGTGATTACGCCTGCGAACACCTGGTGCGCGAGATCAACGTCGAGGCGGCGCGCATTGCGCGTGCGGCAGCGGACGCGCATTCGACCGCGCAGAAGCCGCGCTTCGTGGCGGGCGTGCTCGGGCCGACGAACCAGACGGCATCGCTCTCGCCGGACGTGAACCGGCCGGGATACCGCACAGTGGATTTCGACATGCTTGCCGCCGCGTACCGCGAAGCAACGCAAGGCCTGCTGGACGGCGGTGCGGACCTGCTGATGGTGGAGACGATCTTCGACACGCTGAACGCAAAGGCCGCGCTGTTCGCGATCGAGGACGTGTTCGCCGCGCGCGGCGCGCGTGTGCCGGTGATGATCTCCGCGACCATCACGGATGCATCCGGCCGCACGCTGTCAGGTCAGACGGTGGAGGCGTTCTGGAATTCGGTGCGGCATGCGCGGCCCTTGAGCGTGGGGCTCAACTGCGCACTGGGCGCGGAACAGCTGCGGCCATACGTCGAGGAGCTCGCGCGCATCGCCGATTGTTGCGTCAGCGCGCACCCGAATGCCGGGCTGCCGAACGCATTCGGCGAGTACGACGAATCGCCGCAGGCCATGCATGATTTTCTCGCCAGCTGGGTCGACGAAGGCCTGGTGAACATTCTCGGCGGATGCTGCGGCACGACGCCTGAGCATGTTCGAAAGATTGCTTCTCTCGTTGCAGGCCGCGCGCCGCGCGCGATACCGGAACGGCCGTCGCGGCTGCGCCTGTCCGGCCTCGAAGCATTGAACATCGGCCCTGAAACGCTGTTCGTGAACATCGGCGAGCGCACCAACATCACGGGCTCTGCGCGTTTTCGCAAGCTGATCGCGGCGAACGATTTCGCCGGCGCGCTGGACGTTGCGCGCCAGCAGGTCGACAGCGGCGCGCAGGTCATCGACGTCAACATGGATGAAGGCATGCTGGATGGCGCGGCCGCGATGCGCGAGTTCCTGTCGCTCATCGCGAGCGAGCCGGATATCTCGCGCGTGCCGGTGATGATCGATTCCTCGCGCTTCGAGATCATCGAGGCGGGTCTCAAGTGCGTGCAGGGCAAGCCCATCGTGAATTCCATCAGCCTGAAGGAAGGCGAGGCGGAGTTCCTGCGGCAGGCGGAGCTCGCGCGCCGTTACGGCGCGGCTGTCGTGGTGATGGCGTTCGACGAGGACGGCCAGGCGGATACGCTGGAGCGCCGCGTCGCGGTCTGCACGCGCGCGTTCGGGCTGCTCACGGGCAAGGCCGGTTTCGCGCCAGAAGACATCATCTTCGATCCGAATATCTTCGCCGTCGCAACCGGTCTTGCCGAGCACAACGGCTATGCCGTCGATTTCATCGCAGCCGTTCGCGAAATCAAGCGCGCGTGCCCGGGTGCGCGCACGTCCGGTGGCGTGAGCAATGTGTCGTTCTCGTTCCGCGGCAACGACGCCGTGCGCGAAGCGATGCACGCCGTGTTTCTCTATCACGCCATTCATGCCGGTCTCGACATGGGGATCGTGAATGCCGGCCAGCTCGGCGTTTACGACGAACTCGATCCTGTGCTGCGCGAGCGTGTCGAGGACGTGATCCTGAACCGCCGCAGCGATGCAACCGAGCGGCTGCTGGAGATCGCGGACAACTACAGCGCGCAGCGGCGCAACAGCGGTCCCGATCTCGCGTGGCGCGAGCTTCCGGTCGCAGAGCGCATCGCGCATTCGCTCGTGCATGGCATCGATGCGTACGTCGAAGAGGATGTCGAGGAGGCAAGACGCAGCGCGGATCGTCCGATCGATGTCATCGAAGGTCCGCTGATGGACGGCATGAACGTTGTCGGCGACCTGTTCGGCGACGGCAGGATGTTCCTGCCGCAGGTCGTGAAATCCGCGCGCGTGATGAAGAAGGCCGTGGCGTATCTCACGCCGTACATCGAGGCGGAGAAGGACGCCGGTGCGCGCGCGAAGGGAAAGGTGCTTCTCGCAACCGTGAAGGGCGACGT
>CAZRFE010000066.1:0-14574 GCA_964599565.1 uncultured Gammaproteobacteria bacterium | reverse complement strand
GGCGAGATCTTCGCGCTGCTCGGGCCGAACGGCGCGGGCAAGACCACGCTCATCAGCGCGGTGTGCGGCATCGTGAAGGCGAGCGGCGGGCAGATCCTTGCCGACGGGCGCGACATCGTCACGGATTTCCGCGCGGTGCGGGCGAAGATCGGCCTGGTGCCGCAGGAGCTTGCAACGGATGCGTTCGAAAGCGTGTGGGCGACGGTGAACTTCAGCCGCGGACTGTTCGGCAAGGCGCCGGATCCCGCATACATCGAGAAGCTGCTGCGCGATCTGTCGCTGTGGGAGAAGAAGGATGCGCGCATCATGACGCTCTCCGGCGGCATGAAGCGCCGCGTGATGATCGCCAAGGCGCTCTCGCACGAGCCGCAGATTCTTTTCCTCGACGAACCCACCGCCGGCGTGGACGTGGAGCTGCGCCGCGACATGTGGGAGATGGTGCGCGGCCTGCGCGAGAGCGGCGTCACCATCATCCTCACCACGCACTACATCGAGGAAGCCGAGGAGATGGCGGACCGCATCGGCGTCATCAGCAAGGGCGAGCTGATTCTCGTCGAGGAGAAACGCACGCTGATGGAAAAGCTCGGCAGGAAGCAGCTCACGCTCCAGCTGCAGCAGCCGCTCGCCGCGATCCCCGAGGATCTGCGCAACGAATCGCTTGAGCTCGCCGAGGACGGCAATGCGCTCGTCTACACCTTCGACACGCAGCGCGAGCAGACAGGCATCGCCGAGCTGCTGCGCAGGCTTGCCACGCACGGCATCGACTACAAGGACCTGCATTCCAGCCAGAGTTCGCTGGAGGAAATCTTCGTGAGCCTCGTCCGGGAGCGCAAATGAACACACATGCCATCCGCGCGATCTACCGTTTCGAAATGGCGCGTGCCGGCCGCACGCTCATGCAGAGCATCTTCTCGCCGGTGATGTCCACCTCGCTGTACTTCGTCGTCTTCGGCGCGGCGATCGGTTCGCGCATGGTCGAGATCGACGGCGTGAGCTACGGCGCGTTCATCATTCCGGGTCTCATCATGCTCTCGCTCTTGAACGAAAGCATTTCGAACGCCTCGTTCGGCATCTATTTTCCGAAGTTCACGGGCACGATCTACGAACTCCTTTCCGCGCCGATCTCCGCGTTCGAGATCGTGATCGGCTATGTCGGCGCGGCGGCGAGCAAGTCCGTCATCCTCGGTGTGCTGATCCTGCTCACCGCGCGGCTGTTCGTGGACTACGACATCGCGCACCCGTTCTGGATGATCGGCTTTCTCGTGCTCACCGCCGTCACGTTCAGCCTGTTCGGTTTCATCATCGGCATCTGGGCGGACGGTTTCGAGAAGCTGCAGATCGTGCCGCTGATGGTCGTCACGCCGCTCACGTTCCTCGGCGGCAGTTTCTACTCGCTCGACATGCTGCCGCCCGTATGGCAGAAGATCACGCTGCTCAACCCGGTCGTGTATCTCATCAACGGCTTTCGCTGGAGTTTCTACGGCATCTCGGATGTCAGCGTCGGCTTCAGTCTCGGCATGATCCTCGTCTTCCTGGTGCTGTGCCTTGGCGTTGTGTGGTGGATGTTCCGCACGGGCTACAAGCTGAAGACGTGACGCCATGACGCCGGCGGACAAGCGGGCATACGCCATTGCAATCGCCACCGGCGCGACTCTGTGGTTGCTTGCGGCCGCCATCGGCGGGCGCACGGAAGCGTGGGATTCCCCGCTGTACTGGAGCGCGGCGTACCCGCTGTGCGTGGCATCGGCAGGTGTGCTCGGCTACGCGCACCCCGAGCGTCCGTGGCGCTGGGCGTTCGCCATCATGCTCGTGCAGCCCGTCGTGCTTGCATTCAGCAGTACCGGGTTCGGGCTGCTGCCGCTCGGGTTGATCCTGTTCGCGATGCTTTCGCTGCCCGCTGTCGGTGTCGCGCAGCTCGGCGGCCGGCTGGCGCGCCGCCGGAGGAATGCATGATGGCGATCTTCCAGGGCGTGCTGTTTCTCTTCTTCGGCATCGGGTTGCTTGTCGTGGATTACCAATCGCTGTCGAAGGGCTGGCTGCCATGCGGGCCGAACGGGCTGAAAGGGCGGCTCGAATTTCATCGCGATGAACAGCCGTTTTCGTTCTGGCTGATGTTCGCGCTCTACGGCGCCGGTGGACTGTGGCTGACCGGTCTTGCGGTTCGCCTGTTTGCAGGTCTCGCCGAACCGCTGCCGCTTGCGTGAGGTGTCGATGGAATTCTGGTTCGAGTTTGCGAGCACCTATTCGTATCCCGCGGCGATGCGCATCGAACGTCTTGCAGCAGCGCACGACGTGCGCGTGCACTGGCGCGCGTTCCTGCTTGGCCCGATCTTTCACGGCCAGGGCTGGAACGATTCGCCGTTCAATCTATATCCGGCAAAAGGCCGCTACATGTGGCGCGATCTCGAACGCATCTGCGAACGTGACGGCCTGCCGTTTCGAAAGTCGTCCGTGTTCCCGCGCAACGCGCTGCTGCCGGCGCGCATCGCCTGTGCGTTTGCGGACGCCGACTGGCTGCCCGCGTTCGTGCGCGCCACGTATGCCGCGAGCTTCGGCGAGGACCGCGACATCACGAGCGCAGACGTCATCGCCGGCATCCTTGAAACGCTGAACCTGCCTGTCACCGTCATTGACCGTGCGCAGACGCCGGAGGCGAAACTTCGCCTGCGCGAGCAGACGGCACACGCGCAGCAGCGCGGCATCTTCGGTGCGCCGACGATTCTCGTTGACGATGAAATGTTCTGGGGCAACGACCGCGTGGAAGAGGCGTTCGCCTGGCATCGGCCCAGGGCGTGAAGCCGCAGGTACACTGACGAGCCGGCACGATACGCCCTGTCAGAAGATGATCCGCAACCTCCTCGATGAGTGCGATGTCCTTGCCGTCATTCCCGCGGCAGATGGCTCATGTCTTCACGGTACTGCCAGGTTTCTGCGCGCGCGGAATGCACGCTTTCCGCGAGCATCGCAAGCAGCTCGCGTTTAGCATCGGCATCGGCATCGGCATGTGCGCGGATCAGTGCATCCAGCGATGAGGTGTGCGTCTCGAAGTACGCGTATCCGTCGCGCGGGAACATGACAAGGTAGGACGGCTGTTCATCACCGGAAAGCTGCTCATAGACGGTGAATTCCGCGTGCCGCGCAGACGCCGCCACAAGTCGCTCAAGGCAGGCTTCGAACAGCGCGCGCTTGCCGGCGCGAACGGCGACCGTCACGACCTCGATCGCGGCGGATGGATTCCGCGCTTCCAGGCGCGTTGCGCTGCCAAGATGCGGCATCAGTCGCAAGACCTTCCGGTATGCAGCACGGCTGTACGGCGCTGCGGTCCGGCTGAAGTCGGCGCCATCCTCCGCGGGCTTGATGCGGTTGTCGAACGCGGCGAAGGAAATGCCGAAGCTGCCGTCGATGAACATGCCGATGCGATCGCCCGAACTCACCGTCCAGCCATACCACGGCAGCGGATCGCCGTTTCGCCGGTGCCAGTCAAGATGCGCGCGGTACCCTTCGGCAAATGATGACGCCTTTCCGCTTTCCACGTGGTAGGCGAAAAGGAACGCGGCGTCACCGCGCAACGGGTCTTCGGCGCGCGCGGCCGGTGGCAGCAGGCACAGGGCGGCAGCGAGAAGAAGAACGGCTTTCATGGCGTGCTCCGGGATGGCGTTGCACGCCACGGTAATCCGGAAGCGTTACCGAAAGTTGTACAGATACGAACGGTTGTCCGGTTCCGCGAAATGCTGCGTGAACGGATGCTGTTCACGCATGAATTCGCGCGGCGACAACCCGGTGAAACGGCGGAACTCGCGGATGAAGTGCGACTGGTCGAAGTGCCCGGTTTCCTGCGCGAGCGATGTGAGCGTTGCATGCGAGCGCATGGCCAGGTGTCCGAGCGTGTGCTGGAAGCGGATCATGCGCGCGAGAAGCTTCGGCGAAATGCCGCTTCTTTCGATGAATATCTTCTCAAGGTGCCGGTTGCTGACGCCGAGCTGTCCGCTCAGCGCGGCGATGGATGCCGCGCCCCGGTGCCGCAGGATCATCTCGCAGGCATGTGCAAAGCGGTCGTCGGAACGGCGGGGAGAAAAGACCGCCAGCCGTTTCAGGCACCAGCGCTCAAGAACGCCGATCGCATCGCGAATGCCTTGTGCATTCCCGATCTGTTCGAGCGGTATGCGTTGCCCGAGCGGCAGCGCTGCGTCGATGTCCGTGGAAAGATCGTTGAAACGCACGACGGGACCGTCCAGGAACAGGAAGCCCGTCTGCGGAAAGAACCGCACGCCGAGCATGCGTGTCGCGCCGGTGGGCGCGATGAGGTAAGGCTGCGTTGTCTGGCCGATCAGGACGCCGCGGCTTTCCCGTTCCGCTGCGCCGTGCAGCGGTTTCCTTCGCATCGGGTCGCCGAGATGCAGCACGAGTTCCAGCGAGCCGTCCGGCACCGTCCGGTCCCAGGCGCCGTGTTGCGTTTCTCCGGGATCCGATTCGATCGACCAGAAGCAGTTGACGAAATGCTTCAGCGACTCCGCCGGCGCGTATTCGAGGTATTTCATCCGGAAAGCCTAGTCGCCGGTGCGCAGGCCGTGCAACCGGTTCATGCGCCGTCACGGTGCGCGGCTCACATGCGCGGCGACATTGCGCCACTGGCCGTTCTCGCGATGCCAGGTGTCCGTGTAGCGCACGCGGTGCTCGAACGCCTTGCCGTGATCGGTTCCCTTCTGGTGCAGGTCCGCGATGACGATCGCGGTATCGCCAAAGGTGCGGATGGAAACGATCTCCGATGCGTTGATCTCGTAATGCACGCCGGGCGTGAAATCCGCAAGCACGGCGCTGCGATCGAGCATTGCGCCGCTTGAAAGCACCAGCGTGTAGTCCTCCGCGACGAGTCGCTTGAACGTCTCGACGTCCTTGTCGATAAACGTCTTCTGCATGGCGCGATCGAGCGCTGCGAGCAGCGCGATGTCATCGTCCGCAACGACGATGAATGGCGCGGACATCACCAGAAGGCAGAGCGTGAAGCGGGAAAGGTTCGGCATGGCGGTCTCCGGTGTGAATGGAGCCGCCACCGTAATGAACGAACACGGGGAACGGAGTCATGGAAGCCACGGGATGCGCCGCGCGCGTCCCCGGTTTTGCATCGCGATGCGCATCAGCGCCGGTCGCGGTAGATGATCTCGGGACGTTCCGGCGCGAGCGCGCCGCCGATGAGCGCGCCGATGAGCAGGCTGATGCTCGAGAACAGCGCCCACAGGCCGACGGCCAGCCCGCCGAGAAAGCCGAGAACCGGCGCATCGAAGATCGCAAGCAGCACCCAGATGCCGATCCCGACCACGACCGCGGGCAGCACGGCCGCACCGAGTCCGCGCCCGACGGAGCCCGCCTTGTAGCCGCCGACTCCGCCGCCGATGAGACCGTTGAGCGCGGGCAGGAAGAAGAGGATCAGGCTGATGCCGATCATCCACAGCGAACAGACGAACAGCGATGCTTGTCCACGTGCCATAGGGAGTTCCTCTTCGCGTGCAATGCTGCTTATCTATGTGCGCATGCATCGTCGCGCAAGGCATGCGGGGCAAAGAATCCGCGGCAACATGACATAAGCGATGCGTTGCCCCTGCGCAATGCCTGCTACGCTTTGACAGTCCGAAACAGGAGCGCTGGATGGCACACGCGCAGATGGTCCAGAAGCTTGACCGTCCCGTGGACGAAAGCACCGATCACACGCTCGGTCCCGCGGATGCGGAGATCACGCTTGTCGAATACGGCAGCTACGACTGTCCGCATTGCCGTGCGGCGAACGACCGCATCGCGGAAGTGCGCGCGGAATTCGGCGACCGGGTGCGCTATGCGTTTCGTCACCGCCCGGTGACCGGCAGCGAGCTTGCGCGCCGCGCGGCGGAACTCGTCGAGCGCGCGGAGACGCCCGAGCGTTTCTGGAACGCGCACGTCGCGCTGATGAACCGCTCGCCGCAGCTCTCCGAGGACGATCTTGCCGCGGTCGCCGCCGAACTCGGCATCGACACGCAGGATGCGGAAACCGCGCGCGAAAGCGCGCAGCGTGCGAAGGCGCGCGTCGAGGCCGACATGCAGAGCGCGCGCGCAAGCGGTGTTGCGTTCACACCGACATTCTTCATCAACGGCCGGCGTTACGACGGCCCGTGGGATGAAAGCGCGTTCATCGACGCGATGCTCAACTCGCTCGGCCACCGCATGCGCATCGCCGCGCTGCGCTTCGCGAGCTGGGCGCCTTCCGCCGGCGTGCTGCTGCTGCTCGCTTCCGTACTCGCGGTCCTGCTCGTCAATTCGCCGTTTCGCGACGTCTTCAATGCGCTGTGGGAGAGCCGCGCGGGATTCACGCTCGGCAATGCAGGCTTCCTGATGTCGCTCGGCCACTGGGTCAACGACGGACTCCTGACGATCTTCTTTCTTGTCGTCGGTCTTGAGATCAAGCGCGAGTTCACGGTCGGGCATCTTGCAAGCCGTCGCTCGGCGGCGCTGCCGATCGCCGCTGCCATCGGCGGCATGGCGGTGCCCGCGCTTTTCTATGTCGCCGTCGTTCCGGATGCGTGGTCGCACGGCTGGGGCGTGCCGATGGCGACGGACACGGCGTTTGCGATCGCGCTCATCGCGATGCTCGGGCAGCGCGTGCCGGTCGAGCTGCGCATCTTTCTCACGGCGGCTGCAATCGTCGATGACATCGGCGCGATCGTTGTCGTTGCCCTGTTCTACTCGAACGACCTGCACATGGAATATCTCGTCGCGGCCGCGGTCGTCGCCGCCGCGCTCGGCCTTCTCAACAATGCGCGCGTGTATCGCGCCTCGCCGTACATCCTGCTCGGCATGGTGCTGTGGTACTGCGTGCATGCGGGCGGACTGCATGCAACGCTCGCCGGCGTGATTCTCGCGCTGTTCATCCCGACAAGACCGCCGCCGAACTTCCGCGCGCTGTCCATCCAGGCGGACGCCATTCTCGCAACGGAAGCGGCGCGCGGCGGTGAAGCGTATCGTCGCGGTCCGTCGGAAGCGGCGATGCACGCGCTCGATGCCATTCACGACCGGCTCGAATCGCCGGCGGATCGCATGCTGCGGCATGTCGGTCCGCGTTCGAGCTACATCGTGCTGCCGCTGTTCGCGCTCGCGAACGCCGGCGTCGAGATCACGGGGAATGTCTTCGCGGGCCACGCATCGCTGATGCTTGCGATCATCGTCGGGCTTTGCATCGGCAAGCCCGTGGGTCTCGTGCTTGCGTCCGCGCTCGCCGTGCGCCTAGGCCTCGCGATGAAACCGGACGCCTACTCCTGGATGCAGCTTGCCGGCGCCGGCATGCTCGCCGGCATCGGTTTCACGATGTCGCTGTTCATCGCCGCGCAGGCCTTTCCCGCGCCCGCGGATTTCGCGGCCGCGAAGATTGCGGTGTTCATTGCATCGATGCTTTCCGCAGTGGTCGGCACCGTGATGCTGTGGCGCGCGGGCAGCGAAACGCGGACGTCGAAATGAGCGCGGCGATATTTCTCGCTTTCCTGCCAGGATCGATCCGCAGCACGTCGTCCGCACCTCGCTCCCACGCATCGAGCGCGTGCTGCATGAAGTCGCGATCGGCATCCGCCAGCGCGCACTGCGCTGCAGATGATGATGAACGCATGGCGCTCGTGCGCCGGGGCCTTGAAGTCGCCCGCAGCCGCCGCAACAGGTACTTCTGCGGCGAAGACGCCATGCTCGCACCGCTCGAGGATGTCTTCCTCAACATGGAAGGCGTTGCGACGTGGACCAGTCACCGGCTGGGATACGGCACGGAAACGGACGGTGAACTCGTGCGCGCGCGCAACGCGTGGGTGCAGGACGAAGGTTTCGTGCTCGCGCTGCTCGCGAGTGAACTCGTTCCCGGCTGGCGCGAACGCATGCTCGGCCCGGAACTCACCGCGCCGTTCGCGCTGCTCGCCGAAGCGGCAAGCATGGAATGGCATGCGCGCAGCGATTGCACGAACGGCCAGCAGGAACAAGGAGAAACGCCATGAATACGCCTGATCCCGACAACGTCGAGGTCGTCGTCGTTCCGCGCGCGAGCGATCTCGGCGACGGTTTCATTGTGCAGCGCGCGCTGCCGTCCGCGAAGCGCCGCATGGTCGGGCCGTTCGTGTTCTTCGACCAGATGGGACCGACGGTGATGACGGCGGGCAAGGGTCTCGATGTACGTCCGCATCCGCACATCGGCCTTGCAACGGTAACGTATCTTTTCACCGGCGAGATCCTTCACCGCGACAGTCTCGGCAGCGTGCAGCCGATCCGCCCCGGCGCGGTCAACTGGATGACGGCGGGCAGCGGCATCGTGCATTCCGAGCGCACGCCCGCGGCGCTTCGCCCCGTCGATGCGCCGCTGTTCGGCATCCAGTCGTGGATCGCACTGCCGCTCGAACACGAAGAGCATGAACCGGCGTTCGTGCACCACGCCGAGGAATCGCTGCCGGTCATGGAAGCGGACGGCTGCCGCGTCCGCCTGGTTGCAGGTTCGCTGTACGGCGCGCGCGCACCGGTGAATACCTTCTCCGAAATGTTCTACGCCGATGTCGTGCTTGAGCCGAATGCGGCGCTTGAACTGCCCGCGGAGCACGAGGAGCGCGCGGCGTACGTCGTCGATGGTTCCATCCGCATCAGGAACGGCACGTTCGAGGCGGGCCAGCTCGTGGTGTTCCGTGCGAATGCGCCCGTCACGATCAACGCATCAACGCGCGCCCGCGTGATGCTGCTCGGCGGCGAGGCGATGGACGGGCCGCGCTTCGTGTGGTGGAACTTCGTGTCGAGTTCGCGCGAGAGGATCGAGCAGGCGAAGGCGGACTGGCGGGAAGGGCGGTTCGCCGCCGTGCCCGGCGAGACGGAATTCATTCCGCTGCCGCCGGAGAAGCAGCCGCCGCCGGTGAAGTATCCCTAGATCCAGCGCCGCACGGATGCGCGGTACGCGCGGTAATCGTCGCCGAACAGCGCTTCCAGCGCGCGCTCTTCCGGCGCGATCTGCCAGCGGTTCATGTACATGACGAACGCGGGCACGACGAGCAACACGATGGCATTCGCCAGGAACACGCCCCAGGCTGCAAGCAGCAGCGCGAAACCGAGATACATCGGGTTGCGCGTAAAGCGATAGATGCCGCGCACGACGAGCGCGGTTGCGCGTTCCGGTTCCAGCGGATTCACCGTTGTTCCCGCAAGACGAAACGACAGCACGCCCGCCGCGCATGTCGCGATGCCGGCGAGCGCGAGGATGGCCGCGATCAGCGGCATGGCGGGAAGTTGCGGCACCGGCAGCAGCGCACCAGGCAACCACATCAGCAGCGCGCCGATGAACACGATCGCGAGCGGTGGAATCTTCACGTTCATGAGGATTTCCGCAACGCCGGCGAGGTGCGCAGCGTTTCGAACAGCGCATCCACGTAGCGCTCGCCGACGGCGGCGAGATCGTGCGCGTCGGGCTGCAGCAGCCAGTCCTGCAGCACGCCGATGAGCGAGCCGTGCAGCAGCGGCGCGGCGATGCGGACATCGAGTTCCTTCGGAAGCTGTCCTTTCTCGATGGCACGTTCCAGGAGCTGCGCGATGCGCGCGTTGCCTTCTGCGTGACCCTGCATCAGCCGTTCGCGGATCTCGCCGCTTTCGGTCACGAGCTCGCAGCGATGGAAGACGATGTCGAGGATCAGCCGCCACTGCGCGTTGCGCGCGACTTCGCGGTACAGGAACAGCCAGCGCGCGCGCAGCTCGCCGAGCGGGTCGTGGCGGCCGCGTTCCGCATCCGCCTCGCAGAGCGTTTCCGCCGGCAGGCGCACGCGGTCGGTGAGCGCGTTGAGCAGGTCCGCCTTGTTGCGGAAATGACCGTAGACCGCGCCGCGCGTCACACCCGCGAGCGCCGCGACATCGGTCAGCGATGGCCGCGCGACGCCGCGCTCGTGGAATACGGTGATCGCCGCGTCGAGGATCGCCTCGCGCGTTTCCTGGGCTTCTTCCTTCCGACGTTTTGCCATTCGAGTTGCGCCTTTTTTGCGTCGCGGGGGAACTCCCTGCCCCGGTGCGCGGTCATGGTAGTTCATGTTCAAGGATGAATGAATGATTGATATTCATTCATGCATGAATATAAAATACGCCGCTTGCTTTTCGGCGTCTTTGCCGTCATGTCCACACCTTCTTTATATGTATACGAGCGGCGCGCTGCGGCGCACCGGCAAGAGGTTTCCCGTGAAAAAGAAAAACGTTTCCGCCGCCGTCACCGTGATGATCGCGTCCGCGCTGCTTGCCGCGTGCGACGGCGAGGCACCGCAGCAGCAGATGCCGCCGGCGGCCGTCACCGTCGTGACGCTGAAGGCCGCGCCCGTCACGCTCACGCGCGAACTTCCGGGCCGCACGAATCCGTTCCTCGTCGCCGAAGTGCGCCCGCAGGTTTCCGGCATCGTGACGAAGCAGCTGTTCACGGAAGGCGGCATGGTCGAGGCCGGCGAGCCGCTCTACCAGCTCGATGACGCGACCTACCGCGCCGAGCACAACAGCGCGAAGGCGCAGCTTGCGCGCGCGAAGGCGACGCTGGAATCCGCGCGGCTCACCGCCGAGCGCATGGCGGAACTGGTCAAGACGGGCGCCGTCAGCACGCAGGAGAACGACAACGCCATCGCCGCGCTGCGCGGTGCAGAAGCGGATGTCGGCGTTGCGGAAGCGGCGGTTGCAAGCACTGCGGTCGTGCTCGGCTACGCGCGCATCAACGCGCCGATCAGCGGGCAGGTCGGCAAGTCGTCCGTGACGAAGGGCGCGCTCGTCACCGCGAACCAGGCCGAGCCGCTTGCGACCGTGCAGCAGCTTGATCCCATGTATGTCGATCTCACGCAGTCGGCGAGCGAACTGCTCGCGCTCCGCAAGCAGATCGCCGCCGGCACGCTGACGGCGACGAACGACGTGCCCGTCACCATCCTGCTTGAAGACGGTACGCGCTACGCGCAGCCCGGCAAGCTCAAGTTCGCGGAAGCGACGGTGGATCCCTCGACCGGCAGCTTCCTGCTGCGCGTCGTGGTGCCGAATCCCGATCACATCCTGCTGCCCGGCATGTACGTACGCGCAGTGGTGAGCAGCGGCATGCGGCAGAACGCGATCCTCGTGCCGCAGCAGGGCATCGCGCGCGATCCGAAAGGCAACACGACCGCGATGGTGGTGAACGCCGAAGGCGTCGCCGAAATGCGCCCCGTGAAGGTGAACCGCACCATCGGCGATCAGTGGCTGATCGATGAAGGTCTCGCGCCCGGCGATCGCGTCATCGTCGAAGGCCTGCAGAAGGTTCGCCCGGGCGCGCCCGTGCAGGCGCAGGAAAGAGGCGAGCAGCCGCCCGCGAACGCGCAGCAGCCGGCTGCGCCGGAAGCCGCCGCCGGCGAACAGTAAGGAAGAATTCACATGGCACGTTTCTTCATCGATCGCCCGATCTTCGCGTGGGTGATCGCGATCATCATCATGCTCGCCGGTGCGCTGTCGCTCACGACGCTGCCGGTGTCGATGTATCCGTCGATCGCGCCGCCGACGGTCTCGATCAACGCGAACTATCCAGGTGCGTCCGCCAAGGTGGTGGAGGATTCGGTGACGCAGGTCATCGAGCAGAGCATGAAAGGTCTCGACGGACTCATCTACATGTCCGCGAGCAGTTCATCGAGCGGCAGCGCGTCGGTCACGCTCACCTTCCAGAACGGCGTCGATCCCGACATCGCGCAGGTGCAGGTGCAGAACAAGCTGCAGCTTGCGATGCCGCGACTGCCGCAGGAAGTGCAGCGCCAGGGCGTGAACGTCAGCAAGGCGAACTCGGGCTTCCTCATGGTCATCGGCTTCGTGTCCGAGGACGGCAGCATGACGAAGGACGACATCGCGGACTACGTTGCCGCGAATCTCGTCGATCCCATCAGCCGCGTGCCCGGTGTCGGCAACCTGCAGGTGTTCGGCGCGCAGTACGCGATGCGCATCTGGCTCGACCCCAACAAGCTCGATACATACAGGCTCGCGCCGTCGGATGTCATCGCCGCCGTGCAGGCGCAGAACCAGCAGGTCGCGGTCGGCTCGCTCGGTGCGGCGCCCGCGGTTCCCGGCCAGCAGATCAACGCAACCATCACCGCGCAGGGGAGGCTGCAGACCGCGGAGGAATTCCGCGACATCATCGTGCGTGCGAATCCCGATGGCTCCGTGCTGAAGCTCGGTGAAGTCGCGCGCGTCGAACTCGGTGCCGAGAACTACGAGTTCATGACGCGCTACAACGGCCAGACCGCGAGCGGTCTCGCGGTGATGATGGCGACCGGCGCGAATGCGCTCGACACCGCCGCGGGCGTGGAGGCGAAGCTTGCCGAGCTCGAGGAATTCTTTCCGCGGGGCCTTGAGACCGTCGTGCCGTTCGAGACCACGCCGTTCGTGCGCGTCGCGGTCGAGAACGTGATCACCACGCTGCTTGAAGCGATCATCCTCGTGTTCCTCGTGATGTATCTCTTCCTGCAGAACTTCCGCGCGACGCTGATCCCGACGATCGCGGTGCCCATCGTGCTGCTCGGCACGCTCGGCGTGCTCGCGGCACTCGGCTTCTCGATCAACATGCTCACCATGTTCGCGATGGTGCTGGCGATTGGTCTCCTCGTCGACGATGCCATCGTCGTTGTCGAGAACGTCGAGCGCATCATGAGCGAGGAGGGGCTCTCGCCGAAGGAAGCCACGCGCAAGTCGATGGACCAGATCACCGGCGCGCTTGTCGGCATCGGCCTCGTGCTTGCCGCGGTGTTTGTGCCGATGGCGTTCATGACTGGTGCGACCGGCGTCATCTACCGGCAGTTCTCCGCGACGATCGTTTCGGCGATGGCGCTGTCGGTGCTTGTCGCGATCGTGCTTACGCCCGCGCTGTGCGCAACCATGCTCAAGCCGCTGCACAAGGGCGAGCACATGGGTGGCGAGAGGGGCTTCTTCGGCTGGTTCAACCGCACGTTCGATGCGGGCAGCGCGAAGTACCGCGGCGGCGTGCGCGGCATGATCGCGCGCGGCGGCCGCTTCATGGCCGTGTTCGCAGCACTCGTCGTCGTCATGGGCGTCCTGTTCGTGCGCCTGCCGAGTTCCTTCCTGCCGCAGGAAGACCAGGGCGTGCTGTTCTCCATGGTGCAGGCGCCGGTCGGTGCGACGCAGGAGCGCACCATGCAGTCCATCGAGAAGCTGGAGCATTACTTCCTCGAGAACGAGCCCGCCGTGGAATCCGTGTTCAGCGTGCAGGGTTTCAGCTTCGGCGGCACGGGACAGAACACCGGCATCGCGTTCGTGAAACTCAAGGACTGGAGCGAGCGCGAATCCGAAGACCTGCACATCAACGCCGTCGCCGGTCGTGCGATGGGCGCGCTCATGCAGATCAAGGACGCGATGGTGTTTGCATTCGCGCCGCCCGCGATGCCGGAACTCGGCACGTCTGCCGGTTTCGTGTTCTATCTCAAGGACAACGCAGGCCTTGGACATGAAGCGCTCGTCGGCGCGCGCAACCAGTTCCTTGGCGCGGCGATGCAGAATCCGCTGCTCGTGAACGTGCGCCCGAACGGGCAGGAAGACGCGCCGCAGTTCCGCATCGACATCGACACCGCCAAGGCCGCCGCACTCGGGCTTTCGATGGCGAGCATCAACAGCACGCTGCAGGCGGCGTGGGGCGGACAGTACATCGACGATTTCATCGACCGCGGCCGCGTGAAGCGCGTGTACATGCAGGCGGATGCGCCGTTCCGCATGGTGCCGGAAGATTTTCGTCTCTGGTCGGTGCGAAACGACCAGGGCGAGATGGTGCCGTTCGCGGCGTTCGCGACCTCGTACTGGGATTACGGCTCGCCGCGCCTTGAGCGCTACAACGGCGTGCCCGCGATGCAGATCAACGGCGAAGCGTCGCCCGGCACGAGTTCGGGCGAGGCGATGGCGGAAGTCGAACGTCTCGTCGGCGAGCTGCCGGAAGGCATCGGTCTCGAGTGGACCGGGCTTTCCTACCAGGAGCGCGAAGCCGGCGCACAGACGCCGATGCTCTACACGCTCTCGCTGCTGATCGTGTTCCTGTGTCTTGCAGCGCTGTATGAAAGCTGGACGATTCCAACCGCCGTGCTGCTCGTCGCGCCGCTCGGCATTCTCGGCGCGGTCGCGGCCAGCACGCTGCGCGGCATGGAGCGCGACGTCTACTTCCAGGTGGCGATGCTCACCACGGTGGGTCTCACCAGCAAGAACGCGATCATGATCATCGCGTTCGCGAAGGACTACATGCGCGACGGCATGGAACTCGTTGCCGCGACCATGCAGGCCGTGCGCGATCGCCTGCGTCCGATTCTCATGACGTCGCTCGCGTTCGGCATGGGCGTGCTGCCGCTCGCGCTCGCGGACGGCGCGGGTTCCGGCGCGCAGCGCGCGATCGGCACGGGCGTGCTCGGCGGCATGATCGCCGGTGCATTCCTTGGCCTGTTCTTCGTGCCGCTGTTCTTCGTCGTCGTGCAGCGGCTGTTCGGCGGACGCGCGGCAACGGAAAGCCATTCATGAGCAAGGCCGCAGCCGGCCGCATCGGGCCGGCTGCGGTTTTGACGTTGCGCATACCGA
>CAZRFE010000065.1:0-14637 GCA_964599565.1 uncultured Gammaproteobacteria bacterium | reverse complement strand
TGCCGATCGCAATGGAGATGTCATGCACTTCCTGGCTGCCGAGCACCTCGGACGGATCGACCTCCCAGGAGTTCAGTATCTTGCCGCGCAGCGGCATGATCGCCTGGAATTCGCGATCGCGCGCCTGCTTCGCGGAACCGCCGGCGGAATCGCCTTCGACCAGGAACAGTTCGCCGCGCTCGGGTTCCTGCGAGGAGCAGTCCGCGAGCTTGCCAGGCAGCGCGGGACCGCTCGTGATCTTCTTGCGCACGACCTTCTTGCCCGCGCGCGAGCGTGCCTGCGCGTTGTTGATGGCAAGCCACGCGATCTGCTCGCCGGCTTCGGGATGCTGGTTGAGCCACAGCGCGAAGGCGTCCTTCACGACACCGGAGACGAACGCCGCACACTCGCGCGATGACAATCGTTCCTTCGTCTGGCCGGAGAACTGCGGGTCTTCGAGTTTCACGGAGAGCACGTAGCTGATCCTGTCCCACACGTCTTCCGGCGCGATCCTGATGCCGCGCGGCACAAGGTTGCGGAAGTCGCAGAACTCGCGCACCGCTTCGGTGAGCCCGGTGCGCAATCCGTTCACGTGCGTGCCGCCCTGCTCCGTCGGAATCAGGTTCACATACGATTCCTGCACGAGTTCGCCGCCTTCCGGCAGCCACAGCACCGCCCAGTCGACAGCTTCGGAACTGCCGGCCATCGAACCGGTGAACGGTTGCGACGGCAGCGTTTCCTGTCCTTTCAGTTCGTCGTTGAGGTAATCGACCAGTCCGTCGTCGTACTGCCACTCGAAGGTTTCATCCTTCTCCTTGCCCTTCTCGATGCGAAGCGAGATGTACAGCCCCGGACACAGCACGGCCTTCGCGCGCAGCACGTGCTGCAGGCGCGGGATGGAAAAATTCGCGGAATCGAAATATTTCGCGTCCGGCCAGAAATGCACGGTGGTGCCGGTGTTGCGCTGCCCGACCGTTCCGGTTTCCTTCAACGGCGCGATGCGCACGCCGCCCTTGAACGACATTGCGTATTCCTTGCCGCCGCGACGCACGCGCACATCGAGCCTGCTCGACAAAGCGTTGACGACCGACACGCCGACGCCATGCAGTCCGCCGGAGAACTGGTAGTTCTTGCTGGAGAACTTTCCGCCCGCGTGCAGGCGCGTCAGGATGACCTCGACGCCCGGAATCCTTTCCTTCGGATGCATGTCGATCGGCATGCCGCGGCCGTCGTCCTTCACTTCCAGCGAGCCGTCCTTGTAAAGCGTCACGTCGATGCGCTTCGCATGGCCTGCGATCGCCTCGTCCACGGAGTTGTCGATGACTTCCTGCGCGAGATGGTTCGGACGCGTCGTGTCGGTGTACATGCCCGGACGCTTCTTCACCGGATCGAGGCCGGACAGCACCTCGATGGACGCGGCGTCGTACTTGTTGCTCATGGTGTTCCTGGATTGCGTGTGACCCTGCGCTCGCCGGATCGCGGGCGCGCCGATGCTGCGGCATTCTAGCGCCTTGGCGACGACGAGGGGGAGGCTTGACGGTCAGTCGAGATCGTGAAGCAGCGCAACGCGCACGGCTTCCGGCACCGGCGCGACGAGATGGCGGTAGTGTGCGTGATCGACGCCGATCGACAGTGCAGCGCCGCGCCTCAAGTCCGCGATCATCGCGGGATCGAGCTCGAAGCGAAGGAAATGCACGGCGGAGGTCTTCTCGTCCGTGCTGCGATCGAGATCTTCATCCGCGATCGCATGAACGCGCTCGCGTCCTTCCACCTGCACGAAGGTGCGCTGCTCGATGCCGAGCAGCCGTGCCAGCGCCGCGCGCCGTTCGGCTTCATCGGTGAACTCGATCATCTGCGTCGCCTTCCAGTTCGTTCCGTCCGGAATCAGCGGATTGTAGGCGTCGAGTTCTTCCTGGATTCCCTGCGCCTCGAAGATGCGTTCGGCACGCAGCATTTCCTGCACCTGGTATCGCACGGTGCTCGCATCCTCGAAGCAAAGCCGCATGTTCGGCCCGACGGCAACCGTGCGCGCCGCCTTGTGCACCATGACCGCGCGACGGAAGTCGACACGCCGTGCGGCGTATTCCTCCAGGCCCAGCAGGTCGTTGCGTGCGAGCCGCTGCATCAGTCCTGCGCTTCCTCGATGGAGACGATCGGCCTGTCGGTGAACAGGTACTCGCGCAGTTCCGCATCGAACTTCGGCACCTTGCGGCGTATCCATTCGAGCACCATCGCCGCGTGCTCGATTTCCTCGTCGCGGTTGTGCGCGAGTATCTGCGCGAGTTCGCGATCGTTGCACGCATCGACACGCTGCTGGTACCAGTCGATGGCTTCGAGTTCTTCCATCAGCGAGGTGATGGCGCGATGCAGATCGCGGGATTCGGCGGAAAGTTCGCCGACAGGTTCGTGGTAGCCTTCGCTTGCCATGGAATCTCCTCAGATGCCGTAAGCGTTTCGCAGCAACGCCAGCGGATGCACGGGCGGCGTCCCGGCCTTGAGACCGTTGCCGATGTGCTGCCCCGCCATCGGGCAGTCGCTCGAATAATGATCCGCGTTCGATTCGCGCACGCGGTTGACGACGGGCCTTGCGATCTTCATCGACATGTCGTGGAACTCCTTCTTCACCGCATAGGTTCCGTCGTGCCCCGAGCATCGCTCGATCGTCGTCACTTCCGTATCGGGTATCAGCTGCAGTATGTCGCGCGTCCGGTAGCCGATGTTCTGCACGCGCAGGTGACACGGCACCTGCCAGGCGACCTTGCCGAGCCTGTTGCGAAACTCCGTGCGCAGCAGGCCTGCACGATGCCGCATGAAAAGGTATTCGAACGGATCGAACATCGCATCGCGCACCTTCGCGACATCCGCATCGCCCGGGAACATCAGCGGCAACTCCTGCTTGAACATCAACACGCATGACGGCACGGGCGCAACGATGTCCCAGCCCTCGTCGACGAGATTCGCAAGCACGGGGATGTTGTGTTCCTTCGCGCGCGCCACGGCATCGAGATCGCCAAGTTCGAGTTTCGGCATGCCGCAGCAGCGTTCCCTGCCGGCAAGGCGCACCGGGATGCCGTTGTGCTCGAATACCGCGATGAGATCCTCGCCGAGCGACGGCATGTTGTAGTTGCCGTAGCAGGTTGCGAACAGCGCGACCTTGCCGCGCGTTTCGTCCGTCGCAACGACGCGATCCTCCGGCGCCGCGTGGCGTTTCATGCGCTTTCGCAATGTATTCGCGTGATAGGCGGGCAGCGCCGCGTCGCGATGCACGCCGAGCGTCTTCTCAAGCAGCGCGCGCGCCGCCTTGTTCCGGTTCGCGGCGTTGACTGCCTCGACCACGACCGGAATGCCCGCGAACCTTCCAACCGTATCCGTGGATGCAAGCATTCGGTCGCGGAACGTCGTGCGGCCGTCGCGATGCTTCACCGCCTTGGCGCGCAGCATGAGATGCGGGAAGTCGATGTTCCATTCGTGCGGAGGAACGTAGGGACACTTCGACATGTAGCACATGTCGCAGAGATAGCACTGGTCGACGACATTCCAGTAAACCTCCCGCGCAACGCCGTCGAGTTCCATGGTCTCGGATTCGTCGATGGCATCGAACAGGGTCGGGAAGGCATTGCACAGGCTGAAGCAGCGCCGGCAGCCGTGGCAGATGTCGAAGACGCGCTCAAGCTCCGCGAACAGGCTCGTCTCGCTGTAGAAGTCGTCGCTTTGCCAGTCGAGCGCGTGTCGCGTGGGCGCGTCGAGACTGCCTTCGCGCGGCGGTTCGAGAGGTTTGCTGCTCATGATCTGACCGCGCACGCGAGCGGACGGAGACAGACTCCGCCCGGCCGCGCGCGACCTTCATTCTCCGAGCGTGTCGAGCGCCTTCTGGAACCGGTTGGCGTGCGAGCGTTCCGCCTTCGCAAGCGTCTCGAACCAGTCCGCGATTTCATCGAAGCCTTCATCGCGCGCGGCTTTCGCCATGCCGGGATACATGTCCGTGTATTCGTGCGTCTCGCCCGCGATCGCGGCCTTCAGGTTGTGGCTCGTCGCGCCGATGGGAAGCCCCGTCGCCGGATCGCCGACCTGCTCGAGGTATTCGAGATGGCCGTGCGCGTGCCCGGTCTCGCCTTCCGCCGTCGAGCGGAATACCGCTGCGACGTCGTTGTAGCCCTCCACGTCCGCCTTGGCCGCGAAGTACAGGTAGCGGCGGTTGGCCTGGGATTCGCCGGCGAAGGCGGCCTTGAGGTTTTCCTCGGTCTTGCTGCCCTTGAGTGCCATGGCGGTCCTCCTGTTGAGTGATTAGAAGCACAGAACCATTTAGAATTGTTCCAGATTGAACATAGCAGCCAGTCCCCGCTTGTCAAACCAACGGCGGCGCGATGATTGGAGTCGCGCGCCGCAGGCCATAAAATGCCGGCTGCAGCATTCACTGGAGAACACCGTGCCGAAGACCACGCGCAAGGCGCAGAATGCGGGAACCGACGCGGAACCCGCCGGTTTCGAGGCGTCGCTGGGCGAGCTGGAACAGCTGGTCGAACGCCTCGAGGGCGGCGAGCTCAGCCTCGAGGATGCGCTCAAGGATTTCGAGCGCGGCATCGTGCTGACGCGCCAGTGCCAGCAGGCGCTTCGCGGCGCGGAACTGCGCGTCCAGCAGCTGCTGCAGCGAAACGGCCAGGAAACCCTGGAAGACTTCGAGGCTGACGGCGACGACGCCTGAATCCTTGCCTCAGCCCATTACCTGAGCGATTCACTCAGGTATAATGCCCGGGCCGCGACCGGCGTCAGCCGGCAGCCCATGTCCCGCGGCCCCCGACCGGAGACCCACGCAATGACCGCAAGCACCAAGGCCGGCGCCACGAAGGCGGCGGACACCGCCGCTCCCATCGCCGACGTGCAGGGCAGCGAGGACACGCGCCGCATCCCGATCAACAAGGTCGGCATCAAGGACATCCGCCACCCCGTGCGGGTCAAGGACCGCAGCGGCGGCGAACAGCACACCATCGCGACCTTCAACATGTACGTGGACCTGCCGCACAACTTCAAGGGCACGCACATGTCGCGCTTCGTCGAGATTCTCGAGAACAACGAGCGCGAACTCACGGTCGATTCGTTCAAGGCGATGCTGAGCGAGATGACGGACAAGCTCGAGGCGGAGAAAGGCCACATCGAGATGAACTTTCCGTACTTCGTCGCAAAGCGCGCGCCGGTCTCCGGCGTACAGAGCCTGATGGACTACAACGTTGCGATGATCGGCGAGCGCGTCGGCGGACGCACGCAGCTTGAAATCCGCGTTGTCGTGCCGGTGACGAGCCTGTGCCCGTGCTCGAAGAAGATCTCCGAATACGGCGCGCACAACCAGCGCTCGCATGTCACGGTGCGCGCGCGCGTGCAGGGTTTCGTGTGGATCGAGGAACTGATCGACGTCGTCGAGAGCGAGGCGTCGTGCGAGCTTTACGGCCTGCTGAAGCGCCCTGACGAGAAATACGTGACGGAACGCGCGTACGACAATCCGAAGTTCGTCGAGGACATGGTGCGCGACATCGCCGTGCGGCTCAACGCCGATGATCGCGTTATCGCGTACTCCGTGGAATCGGAGAACTTCGAGTCGATACACAACCATTCGGCGTACGCGCTGGTCGAGCGCGACAAGGAACGCGACCCCGTGCTCTGACGCGTACAACGCATGAAATGAAAAGGGCCGCAGCTGCGGCCCTTTTCATTTCATGCATGCATCCTTCAGAATTTCGCCGCCAGCAGCCGCTCGTTGGTCTTCGCCAGCCGCTCGATCAGCGTGCGCACGAACACCTGGTGGAATTTCAGCTGCACGTCCTTCGACGCGCGTTCCATTGCCGCGGCGCTCAGCACCAGCAGATCGACGGTGCCGCGCGCGCGAATGGTCGCGGTGCGCCGGATGTGGCTGAAGAACCCCATCTCGCCGAAGCAGTCGCCTTCGCGCAGCACGCCGAGTTCGGTATCACCCTTCCATACCGAGACTTCACCGGAAACGAGCACGAAGAAGCTGTCGTCGAGTTCGCCCTCAGTGACGATGTTGCGGCCCGAGGCAAGATTGCGCCACTGGCCGGCGTGAATGACTTCGCGCAGCTCCGCGTCGGTGAAGTCGTTGAAGAAGCGCAGCCGCCGCGACAGTTTCACGCGCGCATCCTCGTCGAGCTCCTGCGCGCTCGCGTTGATCTCATCGAAGATGTACGCAAGATCGCCCGCGACATCGAGCCCGCTGCGGTATCGCTTGCGCAGTTCCTTTCGAAGGCAGCGCATCACGATGCGGTCGAGAATCTCCGGTACGTCGACGCGAAGCGTGCTCGGTGGTGCGGCGTCCTCGTGCAGGATGCGATGCGTGAGATCCTTGAGCGACTGCGCAACGAACGGCGACGTGCCGGTGAGCAGTTCATAGATCGTCACGCCCAGCGAGTAGAGATCGGTCTGGTTGTTCACGTCCTCGCCGCGCACCTGTTCGGGCGACATGTAGCGCGGCGTGCCGATGGAGCCGGCGAGTTCGTTGTCCGGCTGCTTCGCGGACTTCGCGATGCCGAAATCCACGATCAGCGTGTGGCCGCGCGGGTTCATGAGAATGTTCGCGGGCTTGATGTCGCGGTGAACGACGCCGTTGCGATGCGCATAGTCCAGCGCCTTTGCCGTCGAGAAGAATATTTCCACGACCTTCGACATCGGCAGCAGGCTGTCGTTGCGCGCGTAGCGCGACAGCGGCACGGAATCGGGGAGGAATTCCATCACCACGTAACGCTGGCCGTCTTCCTCGCCCGCATCGTGGATCGGCAGGATGTTCGGATGCTTGAGCTGTCCTGCCATGTGCGCTTCGTTGAAGAACAGCTTCGACTGCAGGTTCGCCTGCGCCGCCTGCAGCTGGTCGTCCTGGTAGTAGACCTTCACCGCGACGTCGCGGTTCTCGAAGGGATCGTGGCCGAGATACACCGTGCCCGAGCTGCCGCGCCCGAGTTCACGCTGCAGCGTGTACTTGCCGAGCTTCTGCGGCGCCGGCCCCTCGGGCGGCGCGCCAGGTTTCGCCGCTGCATCCGCCGCGGTCAGCGGCGTCGTCGATCCATGCAGTTTCATCGGTCTTCCTTCACCACGCGCGCGCTGGTGCGCGTCAGCCGTTCGATCAGCGTGCGCAGGAACACCTTGTGAAAGCGCAGCTGGCACGCCATGGACGCCTGCTCGATCAGCGTGGAATTCACGCGCATCACCGCAACGCCCTTTTCGGAAGTGACCGTCGCGGTGCGCTCCGTCTTGCTGAGATAACCCATCTCGCCGAAGCAGTCGCCTTCCTGCAGCCGGCCAAGCGGCTTGCCGCCCTTCGTCACGATCACTTCGCCGGAGACGATGATGAAGAAGCTTTCGTCGATCTCGCCTTCGACGATGATCGATTCGTCCTTGTCGTGCGTCTCCCACTTGCTCGCATTCAGCACTTCCCAGACTTCCGGGTAGCTGAATTCGCTGAAGAAGCTCAGCCTGCGCACCATGTTGAAGCGTTCCTGCTCCGCAACTTCGCGCGCCATGCGGCCAAGATCGTTGAACGCGCCGGTCAGTGCGATCGACAGCTCGAGCGCGGAGCGGTAGCGCTTCGCCGGTTCCTTCTGCATCGCCTTGTCGACGATCTGCTCGAGCGTTTCGGTGACTTCCGCGCGCAACCGGTGCGGCGGGATCGGCGTCGCCTGCAGTATCTGGTGAATCAGTGCGGAAAGGTTCTCGCCGTAGAACGGCCGCTTGCCGGTCAGGAGTTCATACATCAGCACGCCGAGCGCGTAGATGTCCGTCTGGTTCGTGATGCGCTCCTCGCGCACCTGTTCCGGCGCCATGTAGCTCGGCGAGCCGACGAGTCCAGACATCGGCGTGAGATCCGCAACCGGGTTGTGCGCAACGCCGAAGTCGACGATGCGCACATCGCCGTCGGCCGTCATGAGTATGTTGCTCGGCTTGATGTCGCGATGAATCACGCCCTTGCGGTGCGCGTAATCCAGCGCCTTTGCGCACTTGAAGACGATCTCGACGATCTTTCGCACCGGCAGCAGGTTCTGCGGCTGGCAGAACGCGGACAGCGGCTGCCCGCCGCGCACGTATTCCATGACGATGTAGCACTTGCCGTCTTCCTCGCCGGCGTCGTAGATCGGCAGGATGTTCGGATGCTGCAGCATGCCGGCGAGATGCGCTTCGTTGAAGAAGAGGCGCTTCCTGATGCGCTGCTGCTCCTCCGAAAGATACGGCTCGTTCGCGTAGAGCTTCAGTGCGACATCGCGCTTGTGATACGGATCGTGGCAAAGATAGACCGTGCCCGAACCGCCCTTGCCGAGTTCGCGCGTGATGACGTACTTGCCGAGTTTCTCGATCTTCATGCGATGTGCATCCAGGCGAAGTGTCCGATCCTCAAGGCCGCGGCCGCGAACAGCGCGGCGACGAGATCGTCGATCATGATACCCGCACCGCCCTTGATCCGCCGGTCGAGCATGCCGATGGGCCACGGTTTCGCGATGTCGAAGAACCGGAACGCAATGAATCCCGCCAGCAGCCACCATCCGCCCGCCGGCACCAGCAGCATGACGAGATAGAAACCCGCGATCTCATCGAACACGATGCCGCCGAAATCATGCACGCCGAGCCTGCGCGCACTCATGCCGCAGACCCACACGCCGGCCGCGGCAAGCAACACGAAAAGCGCAACCCGCAACGCCAGCGGCAGCGGCCACGTCGCCGCGACGAGCGGTATCGCGACCACGGTACCGACGGTGCCCGGCGCCACGGGCGACAGTCCCGCGCCGAAGCCGAAGGCGAGCAGGTGCACGGGATCGGTCAGGATTTCGCGTGCCGCGGGTTTCATTGCCTGGGTTCCGTCTCGAAATGTTCCCAGCCGCGCCGTGCGGGAACGTAAACATTGCCGCTGCCATCGAGCAGGTTCACGCCGCGCGTTGCGGTGATCTCGCCGATGACCGTGATCGCGCAATCCGTCGTGTCGCGCAATGCATCGATCTGCTCGCGCGGCGCGCAGAAGCAGAGTTCATAGTCGTCGCCGCCGGCGAGGACGTAGTCATGCGCGCGGCTTGCATGCGCGGCAAGCGCGCGCGATACCGGCAGTGCATCGACATGAACCGTCGCGCCGACGCCGCTTGCATCGAGGATGTGTGCAAGGTCCGCGATGAGACCGTCGGAGACATCGATCGCCGCGGAGGCAACGCCGCGCAATGCAACGCCGAGCGCGATGCGCGGCACCGGTGTGCGAAAGCGTTCGACCAGCGCATCGTCATCGCCCATGCCCTGCTGCAGGCGTTCCAGTCCCGCCGCGGCTTCACCCGGCGCGCCGCTCACGCAGATGGCATCGCCCGCTTTCGCACCGCTGCGCGCGAGCGCCTGCCCCGCCGGCACCTCACCGATCACGGTGACGGTGACGGACAGCGGACCCTGCGTGGTATCGCCGCCGGCGAGCACGGTGCTCGATGCATCCGCGGCCTGGAAGAATCCCGCCGCGAATCCGTGCAGCCACTGCGCATCGGGCGCATCAAGCGTGAGATTCAGGAACGCAAAGCGCGGCGTCGCGCCCATCGCGGCGACGTCGGAGAGATTCACCGCGAGCGCACGCCAGCCGATGTCTTCCGGTGAAAGCGTCACGGGGAAATGCCGGCCTGCAACGAGCGTGTCCGTGACGACGACCTGGTCGAAGCCCGCGCGCGGGCGCAGCACCGCGCCGTCGTCGCCGATGCCGAGCACGAGGCCATCGGCGTGAACATCACGCTGGAAGTATTCGCGGATTATCTGGAATTCACCGGGCATGGAGCGGCACCCCGCGGTCCGGCGTCAGTTGCGACGCGCCGCGATCTCCAGCTTGCGCAGGCCCGCGGCCGTGCGGTCGAGAATGGCATTCACGTAACGGTGCCCGTCCTCGGCGCCGAAGCGTTTCGCAAGTTCAACGCCCTCGTTGATCACGACGCGGTAGGGAATGTCGAGCCGGTCCTTGAGTTCATAGCAGCCGATCAGGAGGATCGCGCGCTCGACGGGATCGACCTGGTCTGCCGGCCGGTCGAAGTTCGGCGCGAGCAGCGCGAAGAACTCGTCTTCACGTTCGACGCACTGCTCCAGCAGCTCGTCGAAATACTCCGGGTCGACGCGATCGAACTCCGGATCGTCATGGAACTGCGCACGCAGCGCCTTCCATGAATCATCGCCGAGCTGGTGCTGGTACAGCGCCTGCATCGCGAGCCGACGCGCATTGCTGCGGCGGCGATTCGCGTTGCCGCTGCCGGCGGTTTTCTGTCCGGTTTCGTTCACGGCAGGTTGCGCATCAGGTTGGCCATCTCGATCGCGGTGGCTGCCGCTTCCGCACCCTTGTTGCCGGCCTTGGTGCCGGCGCGCTCAATCGCCTGTTCAATCGTATCCGTCGTCAGCACGCCGAATGCCACGGGCACGCCGGTCTCGTTCGCGGCCGCGCCGCAGGCGCGCGCGCATTCACCCGCGACGAAATCGAAATGCGGCGTCGCGCCGCGGATCACCGCGCCAAGCGCAATCACGGCCGCGTACTTTCCTGACGCGCACAGGCGGCGAACCACCGGACCGATCTCGAAGGCGCCGGGCACGCGCACGACCTGCACGCGGCCGGCATCGACGCCGTGGCGGCGCAGCGCATCGAGCGCGCCGTTCAGCAGGCTTTCGGTGATGAAGCCGTTGAAGCGCGCCACGACGATCGCGAAATCGCCGTCCGCGCCGATCATCGAGCCTTCGAATATCCGGGTCGTCGACATCCTGTTTCCTAAGTCTTTATTTCAATGGGAATTTCGGGGGCGCCATTCTATTCACTAAACAGGCGCCATGCCATCAACAGTTGAGGAAAGGTGTTCGAGAAGCGCCGCGAGCGAGCGCAGCCGCTTCTCGGAGCCTTTTCAGTCGCAGTCGACGTAATCGACCACCTCCAGCCCGAAGCCCGAGATGCCGTGCATGCGCTTCGGCGCCGACAGCACGCGCATGCGGCGCACGCCAAGGTCGCTGATGATCTGCGCGCCCACGCCGTAGGTGCGAAGCACGGTCGTGCCATCCGCCGGGTCTTCGCCGCGCGGGCGGTCACCCTGGCGGAAACGCTCGGCAATCTCCGCGGGCTTTTCCTCAGGGCGAAGGATCACGAGCACACCGCCTTCCTCCGCAACGCGTCGCATCGCATTGCGCAACGGCCAGCCCAGCGTATGCCAGCCGATGTTCATGACATCCGCCAGCGTGTTCTGCAGGTGCACGCGCACGAGCGTCGGATGCTCGGGATCGATGTCGCCGCGCACCAGCGCGAAATGCACGGTACGATGCACGTAATCCTCGAAGCACACGGCGCGGAATTCGCCGAATTCCGTCTGCACGATCTGCTCGTCGATGCGCTCGACGGATTTTTCCTTCTCCAGCCGGTAGCGGATGAGATCCGCGATGGTGCCGATCTTGAGGCCGTGCGTGTCCGCGAACTTCTCGAGATCGGGCAACCGCGCCATGGAACCGTCGTCGTTCAGTATCTCGACGATCACCGCCGCCGCTTCGTGTCCGGCCAGGCGTGCAAGATCGCAGCCGGCCTCGGTGTGGCCCGCGCGCGACAGCACGCCGCCCGCCTGCGCCATGAGCGGAAAGATATGCCCCGGCTGCTTGAGATCCTCGGGCCGCGCATCCTTCTTCACCGCGGTCTTCACGGTATGCGCGCGGTCGTGCGCGGAAATGCCGGTCGTGACGCCTTCCGCGGCCTCGATGGACAGCGTGAAGTTCGTCGCCTGCTGTTCGTTCGTTTCGCTCACCATCAGCGGCAGGCGCAGCTGCCGGCAGCGCTCCTGCGTGAGCGTGAGGCAGATGAGGCCGCGGCCGTTGCGCGCCATGAAGTTGATGTCTTCGGGGCGCACCATGGACGCCGCCATGATGAGATCGCCTTCGTTCTCGCGATCCTCGTCATCCATCATGATGACCATCCGGCCCTGGCGTACGTCTTCGAGAATGTCTTCGATCCTGTGCATCATTCCGCCTCGATCCAGTTTCACTTGCAGGCGATGCGTCGCCTGCGCCGTCATCCGTTCACGCGCGCTCCGCCAGCAGCCGCTCGAGATAGCGCGCAACCACATCGACTTCCAGGTTCACGCGGTCGTTCACCGCCAGCGTTCCGAGATTCGTCATCGCCAGCGTGTGCGGCACGATGTTCACATCGAAGCGCGCGCCATCGACGCCGTTCACCGTGAGGCTGATGCCATCGACGCATATCGATCCCTTGCGGGCGATGTATTTCGCAAGTTCCGGCGGCGCGTCGAAGACGAAGCGCCAGGAGCGCGCGTCCTGCCGCTTCTCGATGAGGACGCCGACGCCATCGACATGCCCGCTCACCAGGTGTCCGCCGAGGCGATCGCCCGCGGCGAGCGCGGGTTCGAGATTCACGCGCGCGCCCGGTGCGAGCGCGCCGAGCGTGGTGTGGTCCAGCGTCTCGCGCGAGACGTCCGCAACGAGATGCGTCGCCGCCGGTTCGATGGCCGTGAGGCACACGCCGTTCACCGCGATGCTTTCGCCCATCGCGAAATTCCTGCCGGCAAGATCACCAAGTGCGACACGCAGGCGCACATCACCATCCCGCATCTCCACGGACTCGACCGTTCCAAGCGCATTGATGATTCCCGTGAACAATCCGTCACTCCTTATTTATTGCGGTGGCTGTCGCGCGCCAGCGTCAGCCGAAGGTCGTTGCCGACGTGCCGCACCTCGCGCACGCGAAATGCAAGCCGATCGGCGAGACTTTCAAGCCCCGGGATCTCCGCCAGCGGTTTCGCCGCGTGGCCGAGCAGCACCGGCGCCTGGTAGAGCACAAGCTCGTCCGCGAGGCCGCGCGCGAGAAACTGCCCGGCCAGCCGCGCGCCCGCTTCCACGAGCACGTCGTTGTGTTCAAGCTCGCCAAGCCGCGCGAGCACGGCTTCAAGCAGCAGCGCGCCGCTGCCGTCATCCGGCAGCGCCTCGACGAATGCGCCCGCCGTTTCCAGCGCAGCGCGCAGCGCCGCGTCATCGCGGCTGGTGAAGATGCGCGCTGTTCCGGGTGCGGAGAGGATTCGCGACCCGGGCGGCGTGCGCAGCGCTGGATCAAGCACGATGCGTTCCGGCTGGCGCGTCATGCCGGGCATGCGCACGTTCAACGCGGGATCGTCCGCGAGCACGGTGCCGATGCCCGTGATGATCGCGGAACTCTCCGCGCGCAAGCGCTGCACGTCCATGCGCGCATCCTCGCCCGTGATCCATTTCGATTCACCGCTTGCCATCGCCGTACGGCCATCGAGGCTCGCGGCGAGCTTCACGCGCACGCGCGGACGGCCTTCCGTCATGCGCTGGATGAAACCGGCGTTCAGTTCGCGCGCGGCAAACCCGAGCAGCCCTTCCTCGACGGCAACGCCTTCGGCGCGCAACCGGTCGAGCCCCTGCCCTGCCACGCGCGGATTCGGATCGGTCATGGCAGCAACAACGCGCGCGATGCCGGCGCGCACCAGCGCGTCCGCGCACGGCGGCGTGCGGCCATGATGGCTGCACGGTTCCAGCGTCACGTATGCCGTCGCACCACGCGCCCGCTCGCCGGCCGTCTCCAGCGCGCGAACTTCCGCGTGCGCCTCGCCGGCCTTCGCGTGGAAACCTTCGCCGGCGATTCCGCCGGCGTCGACGATCACGCAGCCGACGCGCGGATTGGGATGCGTCGTATGCCAGCCGAGGCGCGCGAGTTCGATCGCGCGCGCCATGTATCGATGATCATCAAGTGAAAACATTCAGCGTGTCCGTAAACGCGGCAGGTACTGCTTGTCGCCGGTCAGCGGCGACCCGTCACTTCTTCGCCTCATCCGGCAGCAGTGAAATCTGGTGCTTCTTCAGCGCCTCTTCCACCGGCCGCTTCTCCAGCCGTTCGATTTCCTCGCGGAACGCATTCACGTCCTGGAAGCTGCGGTACACGGATGCAAAACGCACGAAAGCGACCTGGTCCAGTTCCTGCAGTTCCTGCATCACCCATTCGCCGACCTGCCGCGACTTCACTTCGCGCTCGCCCGCGGCACGCAGCTTGTGCGTGATGCGCGCAACCGCGGCTTCGACGGCTTCCATGCTGACGGGACGTTTTTCCAGCGCGCGCATCAGGCCGGTGCGCAGCTTGTGCTCGTCGAACGGCTGGCGCACGCCACCGGACTTGATGATGCGCGGCATGACGAGTTCCGCGGACTCGAACGTCGTGAAGCGCTCGCTGCAGCTTGCACATTCGCGGCGCCGGCGCACCTGGCTGCCTTCGCTCGCCAGGCGCGAGTCGATGACGCGGGTCTCCTCGTGTCCGCAGAACGGGCAGTGCATGTCAGATCGAGAAGCTCATCGTTTCCGGGTAGACAGGGAAACGACGGCACAGCGCAACGACCTTCTCGCGCGTTGCATCGACGACGGCCGCGTTGCCGATGTCATCCAGCACGTCCGCGATCCAGCCCGCGACCTCGACGATTTCCTTTTCCTTGAACCCGCGCGTCGTGGACGCCGGCGTGCCGATGCGAAGGCCCGACGTCACGAACGGCGACTGCGGATCGTTCGGCACCGTGTTCTTGTTCACGGTGATGTATGCGCGGCCAAGCGCGGCATCTGCATCCTTGCCGGTGATGTTCTTGTCGATGAGATCGAGCAGGAAGAGATGGTTGTCCG
>CAZRFE010000064.1:0-14806 GCA_964599565.1 uncultured Gammaproteobacteria bacterium | reverse complement strand
ATCTCGACGCCGACGGCGACCCGGACATCTACATCGCGCAGCTCGGCGTGCTGCCAGGGCTTGAGGCCGCGGACGTGATTCTCGCCAATGATGGAACAGGGACGTTCCGTCTTCTTTCCGGACGCCGCGCGCCAGAATCGCGCATCGGCGATGCGAACCAGCAGGCGGCCGATACGCAATGCCTCGATTACGACGGCGACGGTTACAACGACATCCTGAAACCGAACGAGTCCGGCGAACGCTTCCCGGCCTTCGAACTGCTGCGCAACAACGGTGACATGACGTTCACCGATGTGACCGAAACCGATTTCGTGCACACGGACATGCTCGGCGGCTCGTACCGGCCGTTCCTGCACGACCTGAACGCCGACGGCTGGCCGGACGTGTTCGCGCAGGGAACCGGCGATCACCTGCGCATCTTCTGGAATAACGGCGACGGCTTCACCGAAGACCGCTTTCCGGCGGATACGGCGATCGACACGCGCGGCGCCAGCACGACCGTCGGCGATTTCGACGGCGACGGCGATCTCGACATCCACGTCGGGCGTGGCAGCCACGAAAGCTTCGTGTTGTTCGCGGATTGAACGGCACGCAACTCGCACTTGGGGAAAGAACCATGCGTAACACGATTCGATCCGCCTTCATCCTGGTATTCACAGCGTTCCTTGCCGCTTGCGGTGGTGGAGGTGGCAGCGAATCCGGCGACGGGAACGGAAACGGCAATGGCGACGGCGCGCCGGCGGTCGTGACGCTGCCGGGCGTCGCGGCGTTTCCGATTGTTACGGAGATCCAGACACTGGACCTGAACGGCGACACCCTGCCGGATTTGCTCGTGGCACGTACCGGCGAGACGCCGTTCTACAGCGGCGTCCATCTGCAGGCGCTCGTCAACGACGGCGAGCGCGGCTTCACGGACGAGACGGAAACCTACTTCCCGGACATTGATCACGATGGCCAGTGGTACGAGCACCTCTACCTTGCCGACCTGGACGGCGACGGCAAGGAGGACATCGTCCGGCACATGGACCAGATCGAGGGCAACGCCCTGCCGCCGCTGATGCGGCAGGCGGGCGGCGAGTTTCTTGCGTCGGACGATGCAGTACTGGCAGCCGCTGTGAGCCCGCTGCTGCCGCTCGACGCCGACCTGGATGGCGATATCGATCTGCTGGCGCGGACGAATACCAACAACACCACAGAATGGTTGCTGTACCGGAACCGCCTGGTCGAGGACGGCAGCATGACGTTCGAGGATCTCGGTGTCGTCAGTAGCGGACTGGCGGCGGCCGAATTCCTGCCGACGCACATCTACTCGCCGGCCGTGCTCGACATCGACGGCGACGACTTTCCCGATGTCATCTACGGCGGCCCGAAATACGGCGACGACGGTTTCGTGGACGAGAACATCGCGCTGGTGGTGTTGCTGAACGATGGTGACAACACGTTCACGGAAAGCGCGGCCCATGTATTCGGCGGCGCCGCGCCTGCGTACGTGCATCAACGCGAGATGGTGGTGGCGGATTTCAACGGCGACGGCGCGGGCGATGTCGTCGTCACCAACCACGGTTTTGACCGGCCGCCGTTTCCCACGGAGCGCAATGCGCTGCTGCTGAGCGACGGCGCGGGCGGACTCGACGAACAGGTCGGCGACAAGACCACGTTCGACTATCTCGGCTTCACGCATTCTGCGGCGGCGGGTGACATTGACGGCGACGGTGATGCGGACATCGTGTTCAACGACATGCACGGACCGGACATCGAACCCGGCAAGAAGCTGCGCATTCTCCTGAACGACGGCAACGGTGCTTTCACGAACAGCGATTTCACCTTGCCGGCCTCGCTGCGGCAGGGCACCTGGATCGCCACGCTGCTGGCAGATCTCGACGGCGACGGTTCTCCCGAACTGGTGCTTGGGGCCGGCGATTCCGGCAACGACACCGTCATCCTGTGGAACAACGGTAGCGGCAGCTACGAATGAGGCGCGGCGCGTAAGCCGTACTTGAGGAAAGAGACATGCACAACACGATTCGATTCGGCTTCATCCTGGTATTGACAGCGTTCCTTGTCGCTTGCGGTGGTGGAGGTGGTGGTGGCGGCGGCAGCGGATCCGGCGGCGGGAACGGCAATGGCGGTGGCGGCGGGAGCACATCCTTCGCCATCGACCATACCGTTCCGGCCGACGGCAGCACGACGCATGACCGCGATGCGCCGATCGAGATCCATTTCACGGCGGCGGCAGATATCGGCAGTGTCCAGGGAAATCTGTCGCTCACCGATTCGGACGACAGCGAGGTGGCGTTCGAGGCCAGCCTGTCGGACGACGGCCGCGTTGCGTACATCGCGCCGCTCGACCGCCTTGCACGCGGCGCGGATTACCGGCTGGCGATGGAAGCCGGCATCCTGCCGCAGGGCAGCGGCGACGGACTGGCCGCGGCAACGCTCGAGTTCAGGACATCGAGCGAACGCAAGGCTCGGCCCGCCATTTCGCTGGCGCCGAACCACGACTGCAGCGGCAGCAGTTTTCTTCTGCCGTGGGTAGAGCTGCTGGATGACGGCTCGGCCTATGTCGCGCTGCCAAAGCGGTACCAGGACAACTGTTACGACTGGCATGCGCCCGAGATCGTCACGGTGCTGGCGGAGAAACGCGCTCCCGAAACCAGTCGCGCCGTGCTGACGGACTTCCAGGACAGGAATGTTGAAGGCGTGCTGGAGCCGCAACGCGACCCGGGCACCGGCAACATCCTGTTCGTCACCTCGGAAAACAATCCGGATCACTGGCTTTATGCGGCGCGCGCCGTCGATAGCGCGACGCGCCAGGTTGGTGAAAAGCAGGTGCTCGCCGATGCGATATCCACGCCGCAAAGCTGTCTGGCGCACATCCTGCCGTACGACGGCAAGTTTCACCTGCTCTATCGCGATGACAGATCGTGCCCCGCGGGTTCGTGCGACAGCGTGCGCGATTACGTCATCGCACCGGACGGAACGCCGGAGAACCTCACTGCCGCATTCATCGCTGCCAAGCCCGGCGGCGGCTACGCTTGCTACGGCGACATGAGCAGTCTCTGGAAAGCCGCTTCTACGCCGGACTACCTGATGGTCGCCTACGAACAGTACCTCGACAACGGCTACCTCCACCTGCGCGGTCCCGACTACTCCGCCCCATCGGCGGATGTCGATCTGCTCGCCTCGGAGACGGGCCATGTCCTCATCGACCCCGAGAACAAACGCGGCTTTCACCTGACCATCGAGGAAGGGCCTTCCGAACACACCGTCACCTACCGCATGCGTGTCATCGACCTTGCCAACGGCACGATCTTTCCGCACTCGACCGCCCTGCTTTTCGGGACGGGTTACGGCAGCACGGGCGGCGGTTACTACCCCGAGCGAAAGCTTTCGCCGTGGGTGGAACGCGTGGTCCTGCCCGTGCTCGACATCGAGCGCAAGAAGGTCTGGGTGTTCTGGGAACAGAGCAACTACGACAACACCAAGCCGTATATCGGCGAAGCGCCCTACCGGCTGATGCTGAACGCCTTCGATTACGAGGCGATGGCGTGGTCCGACGACGTGCATGTCATCCAGGAAAGCGAAGAGCCGTATCAGAACCAGTCGTTCAAGGCCGGCGACTCTGCCGAGGCCGCACTCATGCTCGATGCCGACGGCAGTCTGCTGCTGATTCACCGGGACAACGCCGGCACGGCGGGCGGCGGGCTGGTGCTGCAGCGCTTCGATCCCGATAGCGGCGATCTGACACCGGTGACGCAACTGTTCTCATCCTGCCGCAGCACGCCGCCGCGCTTTCTTTTCGACACTGCACGTAACGATGCCGGCGACATGGCCGTTGCCGTCTATGCAAAATATGCGCAGGCCGGCTGCGAGTCGGAGGTGCATGAGGACGGCGAACACGTACTGGTGAGATACGACTGAGCGTTGCTGCTTACCCGAGGAGCCCCGCAGTCGCGGGGCTTTTCATTCTTGTCGGCTTTCGCATGGCTCGCCCAGCAGGCCGTGCTGTTCCGGTTCCTGTTCCAGCGCGAGCAGCAGCGCAGGCGCGACCTGCATTTCGCCGAAGCGGTGCTTCTGCAGCCGCTTGCCGTCGCGTGCGTCTCAGCAGCGCGGTTGTCGCGACTTCGCGCAGGTCCTGGCGGGTGAAGCCTTCCTGTTTGCCGTCATCTCGTGCTTCGCGGTCCACTCGCCGCTCGGGTTGCAGGCGTGCGTGAGATCGAAAGCCGGTGACAGCGGCTAACGTCCTTTCCGATCCATGAGAAACGCGATGTTCTTGACGTGATCGTTCTGGTTCCGGGCTCGCGCGTCGGTGACGCAACCCAGCGCGGCGCGGACACGCACGCCGGTGTCTAGTCCGGCTGAAAGAACAGCGCGTCCTCGGTGGTGATCATGCGCACGGGAATGCGATAGAGCCGTTCAAGGTTTGCGGTGGTCAGGACCTTGTAGGTTTCGCCGTGCAGCAGTTTCCCGTCGCCGAACATCAGTATCACTTCATCGCAGAACCGTGCAGCCATGTTCACGTCGTGCAGGCTCATCAGCACCAGCCGGTCCTGGGTCTTCGCGAGCTCGGCAAAATGCGCAAGCAGCTTCATCTGGTGATAGATGTCGAGATGATCGACGGGTTCATCCAGCAGGAACACGCGCGGGTCCTGCGCGAGCGCGGTCGCGATGGCAAGCCTGCGCCGTTCGCCGCCGGAAAGCTCATGCACGTCACGACGCTCGAGCATGTCCATGCCCGTGACGCGCAGCGCAGCGCGCGCGGCTTCCATGTCCTCGGGCGACTCCCAGTGCCAGAAGCCGATGTGCGGATGCCGGCCGATGAGACAGGTTTCAAGGACGCTCGCGGGGAACGGATCGTCCTGGTTCTGCATGAGCAGCGCAAGCCGGCGCGCTATACCGCGGCGGCCGAGCGCGTCGAGGTCATCGCCGTGCAGCGCGATGCTTCCATGTTCCGCACGACGCAATCCCGCCAGCGTATGCAGCAGCGTCGTCTTGCCGACGCCGTTGCCGCCGAGCATGCCGACGACACGTCCAGGCGCAAGATCAAGATCGAGGTCCTCGCAGACGAGCTTGCCGGCGATGCGCACCGTCAGTTTCCGCAACGACAGCGCGCTCATATGGAGCTCCGCGAGCGGTTCAGCAGGTAGAGAAACAGCGGTACACCGATGAAGGCCGTGACGACGCCGACGGGAAGTTGCCGCGGTGCGAGCAGCGTGCGCGCCAGCGTGTCCGCAAGCACGAGCAGTGTGCCGCCGGCCAGAACCGACACGGGCAGCAGGCGGCGGTGATCCGCGCCTGCCGTCAGCCGCACCATGTGCGGGATCACGAGTCCGACGAAACCGATGCTGCCGCCCTGCATGACCGCAACCGCGGTGAACAGCGACGCGGCGAGATAGATGCCGAGGCTCAATGGCTGCACGGGAACGCCGAGCGCGCGCGCCTGGAGATCGCCGCGCGCCAGCAGGTTGAGATGGCGCGAGAACGGCAGCAGTACGGCAAGGCCGGCCGCAAGCACCGCCCATTCAACGCCGGATGATGTGGCATACGACAGATCGCCCATCAGCCAGAACAGCATGTTGCGCAGGCTGCCGTCCGGCCCGAGCGTGAGCAGCAGGCTGATCAGCGCGCCCCAGCCAGCGGCTACGACGACGCCGGTCAAAAGAAGACGGGTGGGCGTCCAGCCGCCGCGGCCGTGCGCCAGCGAGAACACCAGCAGCGTTGAAAGCAGCGCACCTGCGAACGCCGCACCACCGACCCAGAAGCTCGCCGCGCCCAGCATGAGCATGCACAGCGCACCGACGGCCGCGCCGCCGGATACGCCGAGCACGTAAGGATCTGCCAGGGGATTTCGAAGCAGCACCTGCATCAGCGCGCCGGCAAGTGCGAGCAGTCCGCCGGTTGCGAAGGCGGTGAATGCGCGCGGCAGGCGCAGGTCCAGCAACAGCATGCGGTGCATGGCATCGCCGTTGCCGGCGAGCACGGCGAGCACGTCCGCAGGCTCGAGCGTCACGCTGCCGGCGATGAGCGCAAGCAGCAATGCGGCAGCGGCGAGCGGCAGCAGCAGGATCAGGAGCAGCGGCAGGGAAATGCGATGCGGCATGGTTATCGGTGCTGGACGAGGCGCACAATTTAATCACGGTTCGCGCACGGACCCCAGCCCCGTGGTGAGAATGAATCCGGTAAGATATTCAGGAACATGAAGATTTCCGCAGAAAACCGCCATGATTGACGTGAACGGATTTCGCGCCAATGTCGGCATCATCCTCACCAACGGCGAAGGAAGCGTCTTCTGGGGCCGCCGCGTCGGTCGCACCGGCTGGCAGTTTCCGCAGGGTGGCATCTGCCGCAACGAAAGTGCCGAAGATGCGATGTTCCGCGAACTGCGCGAGGAAATCGGGATAGGGCGCGAGCATGTCGAAGTGCTCGGACGCACGCGTCGCTGGCTGCGCTACCGCCTGCCGCAACAGTACCTGCGGCGCGACAGCCTGCCGCTGTGCATTGGCCAGAAGCAGCACTGGTTCCTGCTGCGCTTCACCGGCACGGAAGCGGACTTCCGCCTGGATTCCACCGAGACGCCGGAGTTCGATCACTGGCGCTGGGTGGATTACTGGACGCCGGCGGAGGAAGTCATTTTCTTCAAACGAAAGGTTTACCGCCGTGCGCTGCGCGAACTCGCGCCACTGATGTTTGACGAGGACGATCCACGGACCGGCTCGTCCGCGAGATCAAACTGAATTCTGGAGCGAATCCATCGCGATCGCCGGCATCCCGTCGAATTCCGCTTCCGCATGCTGGCCGTCCTTCTTGCAGTGCACGACGGGTGTCTTCGGATGTTGTTGACAAGCATTCTCATTCGCATTCAGAATGACTTCCGTTCCCGGAGGTCGCACATGTACGTCTGCATCTGCAACGCTGTCACCGACAAACAGATTCGCAAGGCAGCACGCGAAGGCTGCTGCAGCCTGCGCGATCTTTCCTGCCGGACCGGCTGTTCCACGACCTGCGGCAAGTGCGCACGGATGGCCCGCGAAATCCTGGACGACGAAATGCGCCGCATGGATAGCGATGTCGAGGTGATCGCTGTCTCCGCTCTTGGCCGTCCCGCCTGAATCCGAATCATTTTCATTCCGATTAAAAGCTTTTCAAATCAATAACTTATTGATGCAATGCCGGCATCGCGGTAGGCTTCGCGCATCTTCAAGTTCGCTGATGCAAGGAGCCCGGCATGAAAGGCGACGTCAAGGTCATCCAGTACCTCAACAAGGCGCTCACGAATGAGCTGACCGCCATCAACCAGTACTTCCTGCATTCACGGATGTATCGCAACTGGGGTCTCACCGAGCTCGCGGAGAAGGAATACGCCGAATCCATCGACGAGATGAAGCACGCGGACAAGCTGATCGATCGCGTCCTCTTTCTCGAAGGCCTGCCCAACCTGCAGGACCTCGGCAAGCTGCTGATCGGCGAGGACGTGCAGGAAATGCTCGAATGCGATCTGCGCCTTGAGCGTGAAGCGCTGCCACCGCTGAAGGAAGCCATCGCACACTGCGAGACGATCGGTGATTACGTGTCGCGCGAACTGTTCGCGGACATTCTCGAATCCGAGGAAGAGCACATCGACTGGCTGGAGACGCAGCTCGAACTCATCGCGCGCGTGGGGCTGCAGAATTACCAGCAGTCGAAGATGAGCTGACCGCGCCCGAGCACGTAAAAAAAACGCCGCCTGGAAAGGCGGCGTTTTCGTTTGCCGGATGCGCGATACCTGTTACAGGTTTTCCGCTTCCTTCGCGAGATAGTCAGCCACGCCCTTCGGGTCGGCCTTCATGCCGGCCTTGCCCTTCTGCCAGCCGGCCGGGCACACCTCGCCGTTTTCCTCGAAGAACTGCAGTGCGTCGACCATGCGCACGAGCTCGTCGATGTTGCGGCCGAGCGGCAGATCGTTGACGACCTGGTGGCGGACGATGCCGTTCGTGTCGATCAGGAATGCGCCGCGGAACGCGACCGCGCCGTCCGGCGTCTCGACGCCGAAGTCGCGCGCGATCTGGTGCGTGACGTCCGCGGCCATGGTGTACGTCACCGCTCCGATGCCGCCGTTGTTCACGGACGTGTTGCGCCAGGCGTTGTGCGTGAACTGGCTGTCGATGGAAACACTGATGACCTCGACATTGCGCGAGCGGAATTCTTCCATCCGGTGATCAAGCGCGATCAGTTCCGACGGACAGACGAACGTGAAGTCGAGCGGATAGAAGAACACAAGGCGGTACTTGCCCTTGGTGTCTTCCAGGAAGTTGAAATCGTCGACGATGGAGCCGTCGCCGAGCACCGCGGCGCAGGTGAAGTCAGGTGCCTTGCGGCCTACCAGTACGCTCATGTTTGCCTCCTCTGGGTGGTGATTCCTTGAACACGGTTCCGCGCGATATCGCCGTGACAATCGCTGGAGAACCGCGAATTGTAACAGATCGAACTTGGGACAATCAGAACGGTTTCAAGACAGCGAGCAGCACGATCGCGACGAGAAATATCGCGGGAACTTCATTGAACCAGCGATACCAGACGTGGCTGCGCGTGTTCGCATCCGTACGGAACTGCCGCACGATACGTGCGCACCAGATGGTATAGCCGGTGAGCAGCAGCAGCAGCGCAAGTTTCGTGTGCAGCCACCCGGAACTCGAATACGCGCTCCAGGCGTAACTGGCGAGCATCGCGATGCCGAATGCCCAGGTGAGCGCCATGCCGATGTGCGTCATGACGAGCAGTTTCCGCTCCATCACCTTGAACCGTTCGCGCCCTGCCGAGTCTTCAGCCAGCGCGTGATACACGAACAGGCGCGGCAGGTAGAACAGGCCCGCGAACCACACGACCATGAACACGAGGTGCAGCGCCAGCAGCCAGGGAAACGGATGCGAGGACATTTGAAACTCCTTGAATTCTTCATTGTCTTGGTAATGCGGAAAAACATTATACGGCTCTGTAGCAGTTCCGTTGCGGCGCATTCCATCGTGCGCCATTCGCACGGTAAACTCCGCGTCAGTCGAATCCGGGGGCATGCATGACGCGACACAGGATGGTGGTAAGGCCGCACCGGCCGCTGCGAAACGGCGTGATCTACACGCTGCTCGCCGTGCTTGCCGTTGCAACGATCGCGGGCGCCTTCGAGTTCGGACGCCTGCGCGCGGGCTTTGACGCCGCCAACGCGGAACGCGAAAGCGAGCGACGCGAGGTCGAGCTTGGTACGCTCGAACGCCAGAACCGCGAACTGCGCGAACGAATCGCCTTGCTTGAACGCTCGAGCGAGATTGATCGCGAGGCTCGCGAGCAGGTGCAGACAAACCTCTCCGCAATGCAGGACGAGGTGCTGGAACTGCGCGAGGAACTTGCCTTCTATCGCGGCATCGTTTCCCCGGAGGATGCGCAGGCAGGGCTGCGCATCCAGAGTTTCCGGCTGGCGAGCGGACCGGCGGAGAATCTCTTTCACTACCGCCTCGTGTTGATCCAGGCGATCAAGCACGACCGGCGGGCAACCGGGCGAGTCGACGTCGTGATTCACGGCGTGCGCGAGGGGCAGCCGGTCAGCCTGTCGCTGCCGGAACTTGTGACGGGCGACAAGGACGAATTCAATTACTCGTTCAAGTATTTCCAGAATTTCGAAGGCGACCTTCGCCTGCCGGACGGTTTCACACCGGCACGCGTGGACATCGCCGTACTTCCCGGCGGGCGCGCAGCGGATGCGATTCGCCGGACCCTTGAATGGAATGAAGCAAGCAGCTGAGCTGGGAGGTAGACCCGATGCTGGGTGGTGGCAACAAGCGCAAGATCCCTCACATGGATACGCTGGTGGGGCATAACACGAAAATCGTCGGCGATATTCATTTCGAAGGCGGATTGCACGTCGACGGCCTGATCGAAGGCAACGTGAACGCGCGCGACGCCGGATCACGGCTGTCGATCAGCGAACGCGGCCAGGTGCAGGGCGAGGTGCGCGTACCGGAAGTCATGCTGAATGGCATGGTCAAGGGCGACGTCTACGCCAGCGAGCGCGTCGAGCTCGGCACCAAGGCGAAGGTCGAAGGCAACGTCTACTACAACCTCATACGCATGGAAGCCGGTGCAACCGTGAACGGCAAGCTCGTGCACAAGCCGGGTGGGCAACCGATGCTCGCGCTCAAGCATGAGAACAACGGCGGGAAAGCCACCGATGCGGATGCAGCAAACAGCGGCCAGGGCGCCGGATGACCCGAAACAGCATCAACTGGTAAAATGCACACTGTCCCATCGAGAAATCGCGAACATGACCGTACACACGCATGACCCTGCCAACGTGTCTCCGCTGTTGTTCACCGACGCGGCGGCACGCAAGGTCAGGGAACTGATCGAGGAAGAAGCGAACGACAGCCTGAAGCTGCGCGTTTTCGTCAGCGGTGGCGGCTGCTCGGGATTCCAGTATGGGTTCACGTTTGATGAAGAAGTAGCGGAAGGCGACACGCAGGTCGAGAACGGCGGCGTCGTGCTGCTCGTGGACCCGATGAGTTTCCAGTACCTGGTGGGCGCGGAGATCGATTACAAGGAAGATCTTGAAGGTGCGCAGTTCGTCATTCGCAATCCCAACGCTTCAACGACCTGCGGCTGCGGGTCGTCGTTCTCGATCTGAGAGTTTCACGAAGTTCGAAAGACGCCGCGGAAACGTGGCGTTTTTTTTTGCGCGACCGTTCAGGGGTGATAGATGGCGCCAAGCGGCACGGCGCGATCCGCGCCCGTGACGGAGGGCAGATTGCCGGTGCGCCCCGCGAGGCGTTCACGGGCAAGCCAGGCAAAGGCCGATGCTTCGACGAAGTCGGCGTTCAGTCCGTACTGATCGGTTGTTTCCACCGGTAGAGGGTTCAGCGCGACAGCGAGAGCATCGCGAAGGGCGCCATTGCGCGCACCGCCGCCGCACAACAGCACACGCTGCACGTCACCGCGGCGAACTTCATGCGCAATGCTTTCGACTGTCAGTGCCAGCAACGTGGCCTGCACGTCTTCGTCACGGATGTTGCGTGCTGCGAGGTGTTGCAGCAGCCACTGGCGGTTGAACAGCTCGCGCCCCGTGCTGCGCGGTGGCGGTTGCCGGAAGAAAGGCTCCGCGAGGAGTGTTCCGAGCAACGTCTCATCGACGTTGCCGGACGCAGCCCACTTGCCATCACGATCGAATCGTTCACCGCGCCGGTGTTGAATCCAGGCGTCCATCAGCCCGTTGCCGGGTCCTGTGTCGTAACCGGTCACGACTGGATCGAGTCGCGTGATGTTTGCAATGCCGCCGATATTCACCACGACGCGCGACTCTTTCCTGCTGCTGAACATCGCCGCATGAAAGGCCGGAACCAGCGGCGCACCCTGACCGCCGACAGCCATGTCCATGCGCCGGAAATCCGCGACGACGGGAATGCCTGTCAGCGCAGCGATACGGTTGGGATCGCCCAGCTGCCAGGTGAATGGCGGTGTCGTGGCAGGACTGTGGAAGATCGTCTGGCCATGGCTGCCGATGGCGACGATCCGCGCAGGATCGATGTGCGCGTCCTCCAGCAGTTTCTGCACGACAGCGGCATACGCAATACCGAGCCGTGCATCGGCAACGCCCGCCTCCTCAAGCGAGAGCGATGCGGGATTTTCAATTATTGCCTGCAGGGTATCGCGAAGGTCGTCGGGAAACGGTGTTGTCGCCGCATGAATGACGGTGACGCCCGAAGTGAAGTCCGCCAGTACCGCATCGATACCGTCGAGGCTGGTACCGGACATCAGCCCGACAAACAGTTCGGGCATCGAGGCGCTCCTACGGGGCGACCGCAACGCGCGCGCTCGGCTCAAGCAGATCCAGCTGGCGCAGCAGCGGTCCGCTTGCAGCGGCAAACTGCGCGCGGTATTTCTCCGGCAGCGGTTCCGCGTCCGGCAGTTTCACCGTGCGTGGATTCCGGTGTACGCCGTTCACGAGGAATTCGTAATGCAGGTGCGGCGCCGTGGAAAGTCCCGTGCTGCCTACATATCCAATCACCTGGCCTTGCGTGACGCGTTCGCCGTTCTTCACGGCGCGGCGCGTGAAATGCAGATACTTCGTAACGTAGCTTTGTCCGTGCTGTATGAACACGTGATTTCCGTTGTACTTGTCATACGCAGAACGAATCACGCGACCATCACCTGCGGCGTAGACGGGCGTACCCGCCGGCGCGCGATAATCGATGCCGTTGTGTGCCTTCACGCGCTTCAGCACGGGATGGAACCGCTTCGGATTGAACCCGGAGCTGACGTAGGAAAAATTCAGTGGCGCGCGCAGGAATGCCTTGCGCATGGGTTTGCCGTCGGGCGAGTAATAGGCGGCGTCACCGTTTTCATCCTCGAAACGCACGGCGTTCAACTCGCGGCCATCGTTGATGAATGTCGCTGCGAGAATGTTGCCGTCCCGAACCTTCTCGCCGTCGCGGTAAATCTCCTCGTAGATCACACGGAACTGATCGCCCGCACGAATATCCAGCGCGAAGTCGATATCCCAGCCGAAGATGTTTGCAAGGCTCATGATGAGCGCATCGGAAAGACCCGCGTCGTAACCCGCCTGGTAGAGCGAGGACTGAATGCTGCCGCTGGCGACACGCACCTGGCGCTGTACGGGCAGAGCCTTCTCAACGAGCTTGAATCCGTCGGCGAGCCGCACGACTTCAAGTCGTTGCGCGTCTTCGATGGTCGTTGCCAGCGAACGCAGCTTGCCGTCTTCATCAACGCCGAGCCTGACCCGTTCGCCGGGGCGCAGCTTTTGAAGCTGCCGTGCGGAACTGCCGAGTTTCATGATCTCGTGCAGGTCGCTGGCGGAGATTCCATTCTGCGCGAACAGCGCCGCGAGAGAGTCGCCCGGCTGCACGATGAGTTCGAGTTCACGGACCTTGCGGGTCAGCGCAACCGACGGTGATGATTCCGTCAGCGGCGGCAATTCCAGGGCGCGGACATCGCCGCCGGCGAACTGCGTTATGTCTGTTTCGGAACGCGCAGGATCAGACGAAACGCTGGCGAGGAATGCGACGAAAACGCTGGCAAATACCGCGCCAACGACATAACGGTGACGGCTGGAACGGCGCCTGCGGCTGCCGGAACCCTCCGGTGACTTATAATCTGGCTTCATGTGCAGATGCGGGACGTCCCGCCCTCAAAAAATTCCGGCTAAAGGTACTCGGAGCGTGATTGCGAGGTCAATCTTGCACTAAGCATTTTTCCCGGGAAAACCGGCAATTACAGTTACTTTGTAACGCACAATTACAAGCATAGCAGGAGCTTCTCTGATGGTTTCCCCTCAAGCATCACCGGCCGAAGCGCTGGAAATATTGCGACGCGGCGCTGATGAAATCCTGGTCGAGGACGAGTTGTCCGAGCGACTTAAAAGGGCGAAACCGTTGCGGATCAAGGCCGGTTTCGACCCGACAGCACCCGACCTGCACCTTGGCCACACGGTTCTCATCAACAAGCTGAAGCAGTTCCAGGACCTGGGGCACGAGGTGGTTTTCCTCATCGGCGATTTTACCGGGCGAATCGGGGATCCGACCGGCAAGAACGCCACGCGTCCTCCGCTGACCAAAGACGACATCGCCCGCAACGCGAAGACGTACAAGGACCAGGTATTCAAGATCCTCGACGCCGGCCGAACACGCATCGAATTCAACTCGAAATGGATGAATCCGCTTGGCGCTGCCGGGCTCGTCGAGCTCGCGGCAAAGCACACCGTCGCGCGCATGCTTGAGCGCGATGATTTCTCGAAGCGTTACCGGGAAAACAGGCCGATCGCGATTCACGAATTTCTGTACCCGCTCGTGCAAGGGTACGACTCCGTCGCACTCGAAGCGGACGTGGAGCTTGGCGGCACGGATCAGAAATTCAACCTGCTGGTCGGGCGGCAGCTGCAGGAGCATTACGGCCAGAAACCGCAGGTTGTATTGACCATGCCGCTGCTTGAAGGTCTCGACGGCGTCCAGAAGATGTCGAAATCACTCGGCAACTACGTCGGTATCACGGACGCGCCGGACGACATGTTCGGCAAGCTCATGTCGATATCGGACGATCTGATGTGGCGGTACTTCGAATTGCTGAGCTTTAGGCCGATGAGTGAGATTCACGCTTTTCGAAAACAGGTGGCGGATGGCGCGAACCCGCGCGATATCAAGTTCCTGCTGGGCATCGAGATTGTCGACCGTTTCCACGGCCCCGGCGTCGGAGAGAAAGCGCGCGACGCCTTCATCTCGCGATTCCAGCAGGGTGCGCTGCCGGACGACCTTGAAGAAGTGACCGTACATTCGCCGGGCGGGCTGATCGGCCTCACACATCTCCTCAGGGAGGCGGGGCTTGTTCCGTCCACGTCCGAAGCAATGCGCATGCTCAAACAGGGGGCGGTAAAGATCGACGGGGAGAAGGTGTCCGATCCGAAACTCGAATTTCGCACAGGCAGCGAGGCGGTCTTCCAGGTGGGCAAGCGAAGAATTGCACGGCTGCGCGTGAAATGAGTACGTTGTGTTTCCGCATCGCAAAAGTCGTTGGGCAAGAAGTTACCAGTTGAAACAAATAATTCGAAAAAGCGCTGCAAGGGTGTTGACGCTTTATCCTGACCCCCTATAATGCGCGCCTCTCGCAGGGAACGCGGGTTGGAAGAAACCGGAGGTGAGGCAAGATTTCCCCACCGGCTATTGACAGGATGTAAGAGTCGCGTAGAATTGTCCGTCTGCCCGGGGCGCTTGTAACTGACCGGGCCGCTCTTTAAAAACTGAATCAAGTGACTTGTGTGGGCGCTCGGGTCGTGGGG
>CAZRFE010000063.1:0-14911 GCA_964599565.1 uncultured Gammaproteobacteria bacterium | reverse complement strand
TGAAGTAGACAGCGATCGCCCATTGCCACATGAGAAGTATTACTAAATGATTGGATTCGACGCTAAGCGCAATAGTCCAGAACAATAAATAGTAAGTGCTATCACTGGGCGGCATCGGCACTCCTGCGGTCAAGAATGCTGTGACATAGACACGCCAGCATAACGCCAACCAACCATGGATTCTCTTCCATGTCGCTGCCCACAACGCTACGGAAAGAACAATTCCGATAGCGAACAGAACATTCTGAACTACTGGTGATCCCATCGATTCTCCGTCACGTTGCGATAGAGTATCAGAGGGCTGGCGATACTGATCCCAACCCTCCTTCCATGACGTTGCGAATTTCATTCGGCATTCCGGTCGATCTTTCCAAACATGGTCCATGTCAGTGTGGCCACGAAAACTAGATGAGCCAGTAGATCGCAATCGACAAGAGCGATGAGACGAAGATCTCAAGCTGGTGTGACTTCTCGCCGAATGCGATCGTCCAGATAAGGAGATAGTAATCGCTCCCGCTGGACGACATCGGTACCCCCGCCGTAAAGAATGCAGTTACGTAAGCTCGCCAAGACACACTCCACAGGCCGGTTATCCTTTTCCAGGTCATCGTCCACAGCAATACGGACAGAATCATGCCTACGGCAAACAGCGTGTTCTGAACCGCTGGTGATCCCAACGATTCTCAGCTACGCCATAACTTCAGGCGTTCGCCTGATCGCCAATGAACGACCGTCATTTGTTTTCGACGCATTGTCATTTTGTCATCTTTTCGTCGCGCTCTACTGCCGTCTCAAGCAGCCGATAAAGACCGTGGAGTGCTACCAGAACAAGCCAGCAGATGTTTATCCACATAAATGCACCGAGAGCAACCGGCCAGAAATAAAAGACAAGCACCAGGAACGGCCACGCCAACGAATAGGTGAAATCATCGCCGGACGGAAGAGGCGCGCCGGCGAGGAGCAAACTGGACAGATAGATTCGCCATACGGCGGGCCACCACCTGCCGGTTCCGGACCTGATGCTTCTCCAGATCAGGATGGTGACCACAATTCCTAATATCAGCATTAGGCGGTGGAACCAGCCAGCCTCAAGAAATTCGAGATTCTCGCTGTAGTAAAACACGATCTCTATTTCGCGACAGGAGTTTTAGTCATGATTGCGAAGATCCGATAATCGATCTTAATGGGAGCCAGCAAGCGCGCTTTTTCATCGCAGCCTATTCGATGCTGCGAGCAGTCGATAGAAACCGACGAACGTTGCGAAGACGATCCAGCAGATGTTGATCCAAGGTGCTTGCTGTACTCGAGTCTCATGCTAGCCTCTGCGATTGCGCCGATATTGGTGAGTTACATTGTCGACAACTTCCAGATGCCGTCATTCATCCGCTGGAACAGCACGGGGTAACCATACTGCTTGCCGTTGTGCTCCCGGATGATGAGGTATTCCGCCAGGTTGCCTTTCAGGCTGACGAGCTGCGGTGGTTGCCAGGACGAAAGTCCCTGCTGGATGAACGGAAGAATCGCTTCGAACAAGGGACCGAACCGCTTCTGCGCGCCAGGCGACATCACGACGAGCGCTTTTTCGGTATCGCCGGATTGCAGCCCGTCCATCATGTCTGACCATCGCGATTGCAGGTAGGCGTCGAGCACGGCGGGATCTTCCACCACAAGCGTTGTCGTTGCGGTATGTGATGCAGCTCCGGTGACAACCGTGACCTCGGGATGGTAGATACCGGGTGCCAAGTACTCATGCGAAAACTCTTCAAAGAGATTGCCCGTCTGCCGCTCGGGCGTTCCATCACCGTTGTAATCGAGATCTATACGCTGGATGTCTTCGAGTGATCCGGCATAGAGAACTTCAAACATCGTCGTGTGTGGCGCCGGAGCCTGTGGCTGCTCCGCGCGAATCATCAGCACAGGCGGAACAACCGCGGCAACTTCGACAGTGATCGAAGCGGTTGCGGTTTCTCCATCAGGCGCTGTCGCAGTGGCCGTGATGCTGTTTGAACCTTCGGAAACAGGAAGTTCAGGCACGAAGAAAGTGCCGTCGGCTGCAACGGCGGCAGCATACCCGTTGACCGTCACCCCGGTACCGTATGGCCCATTGTGAGTACCGCTGACCGCGGTGGTTGTGCTGTGGATGATCGTCGCGTCGGCAGGCGCGGTAATCGTTACGATCAGTGGAACGGCAGGAACCGTGAACGCTTCCACTCCGCTCACATTGCCGGCCGCGTCTGTTGCCGTCATCAACAGGATGTCTCCGGTCGTTCCGCTTACGACCAGCGAGAAGTCTCCGGAGCTTCCAGCAACCGCGGTGAACACTATTGAACCGATCGACGCTTCGATGATCGCGCCGGGTTCGACTGCACCGGCGGATCCTGTAATCGTCACTGTTCCCGGCGGAATCTGGACAATCTGAATTCTTTGCGGATCCGGATTGGCGGGCGGCGTGCTGTCGATATGAAAAACCGCAGTATCGATATTTGACAACTTGCTGTTGACACCACTGACCTGCGCGGAGAGTTCGTGTGCCCCATCGGCGATGCCTGAATCCGGGACGCACGTCGATGATGTGGCTGTGTGCTGGCAGCTCAAAGCCATGGCCTGACCATCCAGCCGAATGGTGAGTGTTGCAAAATCGACGCCGTTTCCCACATTCGCGTACTGCACTTGGATCTCGGGTTGCGATTCGGCGAGTAAGGTACCGTCAACCGGTGTAGTCACATCGATTACCGGCGGCGCGAGCGCGGCGTTCACGTTGACGGTTACGTTTGCTGTCGCCGTGCCTTGCGCATTGCTTGCTGTCAGCGTGTAGCTTGTCGTCTGCATCGGGGTCACGCTCGCCGTGCCCGTTGCCCCGCCTGTGATCGCTCCAGGTTGGATACTGATCGTCGTCGCACCGCTTACGCTCCAGTCAAGCATGGAAGGCTCGCCGGGCGCGATGTCGACAGGATTCGCGGTGAACATCAGGATTGACGGTGGTGGCGTTGGAGGCATCGTCAATACGACAGCGACTTCATCACTGATCGAATGCGGATCGCGTGCGTAATAGGTGAAGTGATCGCTGCCGTTGAATTCGGGACCAGGCATATAGGAAAAACTGCCATCCGCGTTCAGCTGCACGATGCCGTGCAACGCCGGGTATCCGGGTTGCGCGGTGAGCGGTTGCCCTTCGATGTCGATATCGTTTGAAAGGACGCCGGGCGCGGGCACTTGTAACGCACCGTTCTGGCCGAGTTCGTAACTGTCCCCGGCCGCATACGGCCGCTGATCGTCAGGACCCGGTGCACCAACGAGCGAATAGCGGAGGTTGTCCAGTGCACCGTCACCGTCCAGGTTGACGCGCATGCGCACGACGTCCTGGACGTCGATCACCTGTCGATTCCATCGGTATCCGCCGGTTCGCGCTAGCGTGAGTCCGGAGTCGAGCCGGTTTCCACCGGCATCGTATAACTCGATGGGCATTGCGACCGGCGCATCGGACGTCACGTCGAAGACATCGACGCTCCAGACATGCGCCGGTTGCACAAAAGCAAATTCGATCCAGCCTGCCGGTTCCGAGAATTCGTCGTCCGGGTTCTGGCACTGGATTTCGAGTACGTCACAGTCATTGTTCTCGTGCAGGATCAGCACCTTGCCGGGAAAACGAAATCCCAGGCCTGCGCGATGCTGATAACCTTCCGCGAAAGGCGATTGCAGATCGGTATCGCCACCCGTGGGCGCCGTGGTGTCGAAAACAACCGCCAGGTCGCCGCCTTGGCTCAAATTCCTTGCGCGGACGAATACGCCGTCCTGAAGGAACTCGTCGTCGACGATAATGCCGGTTTCCAGTTCGAAGTCGAGAGCGCGCGTAAACTGATCGGTCGCGTGGACGTCGAAGGTCTGCACCGTGCTGAACTGTCCATCACTGGCTTGCAGGGACACTGTGAACACGCCTTCCTGCCCGTTCGGCTGCCAGGCAAGTACGCCGTCTGATGTCACGCTCATGCCCGACGGTGCGATCAGCAGGCTGAGCGTTATTGCATCGCCGTCGGGATCGCTCACGACAGGTTCGTAGAGGTATGTTCCGGTCGTCGCGACCGCGACGGGTGGACGACTTTCGAAAACCGGCGGGGCGGGCACGTCCGGGGTAAATGAAACATTGTCGATCGCGCCGTCGCCCGGCAGGTGCAATCGGGCGCGCACAATGCCGGATTGCTCGATGTTCCATGGACGCCAGTCGTTCTGGCCGCCAACGCCGGGTATGTCAACCGCATCAATCAAGTCACCGCTTGTGTTGTACAGCAGCAGCTTGTTCGGTTCCTCTCCGGCCTCGTAATTAATGTCAAGCAACGTCATTGAATGCAACGTGACGGGCTGGTCGAAGCGGAATTCGATCCATCCGGCCGGACGCGTGGCTTCGTCGTCCGGCTCGGTGCAATACGCATCCGAGCAATCGTGCCATTCTTGCAGTATCAATACGTTTCCTGGCCACAGGCTTGCCAAGCCCGGAACCAGCGTGCTCGGATCCAGCGGGGCGGCTAGATCTTGATCGTCGCTCAGTCCGATGTCCGTCGTATCGAATATGACGGCGATGTCTGGACCAATGCTCCAGTTTGAAGCAGTTACGTGAAGGCCAAGATCAGCATACTGGTCGTTTACGATTTCGCCGCGAGAGAGGGTTTCGAAATCAATGACCGTGGGTTGCGCGGCTGACGCGAGAGGGAGCGACGAGAAGAACAGGCAGGCAAAGGCGATGAGCGAGTCACGCATGACGGCATCCTTGTCAACCGTGGTACTGCTCCTTTTAATTCATCGCGTTTGAATGAAACCTAAGGAATTTCGGAAAAACTGCCAATTTGTATCGTAATTCGATCGATCGAAACCGCCGCGTTCCTTGCGGCGGCGTCACGGTCAGATGGATTCTTCCAGCACGTACTGGAAGATCAGCGGCGCGACGATCGTCGCGTCCGATTCGATCACGAACTTCGGCGTATGCACGTCGAGCTTGCCCCACGTGATCTTCTCTGTCGGGATCGCGCCGGAATACGAACCGTAGCTCGTCGTCGAATCGCTGACCTGGCAGAAGTACGCCCAGTACGGGCACGCGCGGCGCAGGTCCTGGTGGATCATCGGCACGACGCAGATCGGGAAGTCGCCGGCGATGCCGCCGCCGATCTGGAAGAAGCCGACCGTGTTCTTCGCCTGCTCGCCGGGGATCGCACGCATGTGCACGACGTCCTCGTCGTCTTCCCCGCCGACCGTTTCCAGTTCCTTCAGCGGCTTGCCCATCGTTGTCGTTACGTACCAGTCGGCGAGTGCGCCCATGTATTCCGGCCCGCTCTTCACGAGATGAAAACCGGAAAGGTCGCCTTCAAGCACATGCGAGACGAAGATGTTGCCGAGCGTCGAGTCTTCCCAGCCGGGCACGAAGATCGGCAGGTTCTTCTCGCACGCGGCAATCAGCCATGAGTCCTTCGGATCGATCTGGTAACTCTTCTCGATCATTCCCTCGCGGATGAGCTGGTAGAAATATTCGTGCGGAAAGTAGCGCTCGCCTTTCCTGTCGGCGCGCTGCCAAAGTTCCAAGATTTCGTTCTCGATCGCGCGGAACGCCTTGTCCTCGGGAATGCAGGTGTCGGTGACGCGGTTGTGGCCGTTGCGCTCGAGTTCCTTTTCCTCTTCCGGCGAGAGGTTGCGCCAGTTCGGCACGCGGATGTAGTGATCGTGCGCAACGAGATTGAAGATGTCTTCCTCGAGGTTCGCACCCGTGCAGGTGATGGCATGCACCTTGTCGCGGCGGATCATCTCTGCGAGCGAAAGCCCGAGTTCCGCGGTGCTCATCGCGCCGGCGAGCGTGATCATCATCCGGCCGCCACCATTGAGCTGCGCGACGTAGCCATCCGCAGCGTCGATGAGCGATGCAGCGTTGAAATGCCGGTAATGATGCTTGAGGAAGGCGGCGATGCCGGTATGTTTCATCGAATCGATCTCCTGCCAGTGCGGGGAAAGACGTCATGATAACCATCGCCACGCTGCCGTACGAGACCTTCATCAACGAGCGAGCCTGTGCCGAAGCCGCTCGGAAGCGATCCGCGGAACGCACTTGCCGCAACAAGAAACCCCGCTGACTGCGGGGTTTCTCGTGTTCATCAACCTGTGACGACGGAAGGCGACGTCAAGGCAAGTTTCCGCCACTCAGAAGCCGCTCGCGTATCCCGTCGGGCGGGTTGCGGCGGTCGCCGCGAACCATCGGCAGCGAGGCGGACATCGCCGGTGGAATGTCAACAAGTTCCGGCAAAGAGATGCTTGCCGTGTGTTGCAGGATGGTTATCGTCGCATCCGGCTGCGCATGGCCCTCGATCGCAATCGTGAGCGCCTGCACCGGCATGGGAAGACTGAACGTCGCGAAGTTCTCGCCGTCCCGCTGCAGGAACGCCGTGAGATCCACATCGTTCACGGTCAGGCGGAAGGTCTTGCGATCCAGCGCCGGCCGGAAGACCGCCATCACATGGAGTTCATCGGGTTCGCCTTCGACCTTCGACATCTTCCAGCCTGCGTTGACGGCGACAAGGCCAGGGATTTCCAGTTGGGCGGCGTTGACGGGCGGCACCACCAGGCCAATGGCGATCAGAACCAGCAGAATGTTCAAAGTCTTCATTGCACGCCGCCTCCCTTCGTTTCTTCCTTGTCATGGCCCGGCGGGCTGCGCCGGATCGTGAACGTGTCGTTGTCCTTGTCAGGGTACTGGTTCCGGTTCTCGCGCATTGCTTCCAGCTCGTGCCCGCTCTGCTTCCAGCCCTCGAACCGGAACGTGTTCACACCCGGATGCAGCTTCAGTTTGACGACCTGGTTCGTGCCGGGAACCGGCGTGAAGTACCGCTGTGCCCAGCCCGGCTCGACCTTGAAACTCTCCGGCTGCAATCCCGTTGAATAGTGCACGTCGAACGTCACCGTGTTGCCGTCGGTGTGAAACGCCGACTGCGCAGGAGATGCGTACTGAAGGAGGTTGTTGTAGGGCTCTGCGGGATTGCCGACGAACAGTGCGGGCGGCTCCAGCTCTGTGCTGCAACCAGGGCCCTTGGTCATGCCTTTCACCGTGAAGTCGTGCTTCCACGGCACCGTCTGCATCTCTTCGTCGGTGATGCTGTCGTAGTCGTAGCCTAGGAAGCCCCAAGCTGCGGCAAGCTCGTATTCACGATCAGCCGGGGCATATGGCGAGAGAATACGAAAACCGGAATGTTGCTCACCCGGTTCCATGTCAACACCAAAGACAACCCTGTTGTCGACGGAAATCATCATGCCCGTACTTCCCGTCGGCGAGTGATACATCTGGAACGGCGCATGCAGACCATTTTCACTTGCATACACGATATAGAGACTGCTTGGAGGCTCAGGAAACTCAACGGAACCCGGAGCGGTTTCACACGCAACATCCACGACGAAGGAAGTGACGTCTCCCTTATTCTCTTCTGACGCCGCAAGCGAATAGATATAGCTGTAGAAACCGGACGGCAAGCGCGTAACGCTGACCTCAACGTCCGTAGCCGAAATGTCTTCGTCCCGGGTACGAGGATCGGCGAGTTCCTGCGAGATCGCTTTGCCTGGGAACATGGCAAGTGTTGCCGACAGTAGAATCATCCTTTTCATGTCGTTTCCCCTGGCACGGAAAGCGGTAATGAATCAGCGGGCGTTCGCACCCCAATGCGTTTGGTAGGTTTTTTGCGTTTGGGTTGATATCGGTAAATTCCTGAATCCAGTCAACAAGCGGCTTTTCAAAAAAAACCTGGCCAAGGCCAGGGTTTTCGCAAATCTGCCAGCAACACACGAATCAACGACACCCGGCGTGCAGCATGCCCACGAGGGAGTCAGTCGCGTTGCTTGAGCAGCGCGTCGACGGTGGCGTTGAACTTCTCGATCTCCGCTTCATAGCGGTCGGTCGCAGGTCCGCTGAAGCCGGTGTGGATGCGCGCGACGCTGCCGTCGGGTGCGATGAAGATCGTGGTCGGGAATGCGAGGAACGCATTCAGCTGCGGGAGCTGGCTGGAAACGTTCTGCTTCTCGGAGGTGCCAGCGACGAGTGTCGTGTATTCCACGCCGTACTTCTCGCGCCAGATGCGCACCTGCTTCGCGGCGCGTTCGAAATCGTCGAAATGCTCGAACATCAGCGCGATGACCTCGACGCCGCGCTCGCGGTTCTCGCGGTACCACGGCGCGAGAAAGCGCGTTTCGTCCGCGCAGTTCGGACACCAGGAACCGGCGAGCTGCACGATCACGACCTTGCCGTCGAAGCGCGGATCGGAGAGCGATACCGGTTCGCCGTCGAGACCGGGGAACGTGAAGTCGAATTCGCCGGCACCTTCCTTGAGGTAGGTCGGCTTGTCCATGTCGGGAAGTTCGGCGTTCGCATCGCGCGTCGCATTCCACGTTTCGTGGTACGAAGGGCCGGACCAGAACTCGCCGTCGAGCGAACCGTTTTCCTTCACGTCCGCTTCGAAAAGAAAGACGTGATAGCCATCCCAGGCGGACAGGTAGAGACGCCTGTCACGCACCACGCCCGCGAGATAGCGGTAATCCGACGTGGGCGTGAGGAACGTGCCGAACACCTGGCTGCCTTCCTGGCGGAACTCGCCGACGGCGGGATAGTTGCCGCCATCAGGCTCGTGGAACATCACCTGCCAGCGGCCGGAAAGATCGATCTCCGCGGGACGCAGCATCGGAAAGAAACGATGATGCTCGCCGGGCGTGAGCGTGACCGGCATCTGCTGCCGCTCCGCGCCTTCGTTGATCTTCGTCAGCGTGCCGGAGAGCCTGCCGTCCCGGAAGCGCCCGTCGATGCGCGTGTTGAACGCCGTCATCACCAGCGCGACTTCGTCCTTCGCGATGTGCACCTCATCCACGGGCACGCGCTCTTCACCGTTGATGAACTCGACATGCGGTGTGGCGTCGCCGGATGCGTACGTGACTTCCGCCTGGAAGGGCAACTGCTTGCCCTGGATTTCGATCACGCCGCGCCATGCGCCGGCCGGCAACAGGCGATCGTCATCCGCGATGGAAGATGTCTCGGCGCTCGTGCGCGTGTCGGTCTCCGGCGGACTTTCACCGCACGCGGCGAGCAGCAGTATCGCTGCGAGCGGGATGGCGTGTTTCAGCGGCATGAACATGTCGAACTCCGAAAATGTCTGTTGCAGCGATCAGTCTGCGTCGGCCAGACGATGCAATGCATCGCCCGTCACCCGGAAGATATCCCATTCGGGAACGGGCTTCGCGCCCAGTGACAGGTAAAACTCGCGTGCCGGCGCATTCCAGTCAAGCACCGCCCACTCGAATCTTCCGCAGTCACGCGCAACGGCAACGCGCGCAAGATGCTGCAGCAGCGCCTTGCCGATTCCTCTGCCGCGAAGCGCAGGACGCACGAAAAGATCCTCGAGATAAAGACCGTGCCTGCCGAGAAACGTCGAGAAATTGTGAAAGAACAGCGCGAAACCCACGGCCTCGCCGTTCCACTCCGCGATCACGACCTCCGCCTGCGGCCTGTCGCCGAACAGCCGCGCGCGCAGCTCCGCCTCCGTTGCGCGCACTTCATGCAGCAGCTTTTCGTACTCCGCGAGTTCGCGGATGAACGCAAGGATCAGCGCGCTGTCGTCGGCGACGGCGGGGCGAATCTGAAGCGCGCCGTTCATGCGCACGTCCAGCGCTGCGGACCCGCGAGCGCGGATTCGATTTCAACGACATCGCCAGGATGGAGCGGACCGACGCCTTCCGGTGTGCCGGTGTAGATGATGTCGCCCGCGCGAAGCGTGAAATGCTGCGCGAGAAATGCAATGAGCCGCGGCACGGGAAACAGCATGTTGCGCGTCTCGCCATGCTGGCGAAGCTCGCCGTTCACGCGGCAGTCAAAGGTGATCGTCGAGAAATCGCGCGGCGGCTCGACGAACGCGCCGAGCGGCGAGCTGTCATCGAACGCCTTGGCAAGCTCCCACGGCAGGCCTTTCGCTTTCAGCGCAGCCTGTTCGTCGCGCAAAGTGAGATCAAGACCCAGTGCGATGCCGGCGATATCTTCGATGCGGTCCGCGCCATCGCAACCGATGAGCAGCACGAGTTCCGCTTCATGGTGGACGGCGCCGCGACCGCGCGGCAGGCGGATGTTTCCGCCCGCAGGCACGATCGCGCTCGCGGGTTTCATGAAAAGCACGGGGACATCCGCGGTCGTGTTGCCGAGTTCCGCCGCGTGCGCGGCGTAGTTTCGGCCAATGCAGAAGATACGCTGGATTTCGATGGGCGTGTCCTGGAAGTTGATGGTCGGCATCGGAGAGTTCACTGCATTGAAAACTGGTCGCGGTTGAACGCCGCGCCTACCTGAACGCCTCGATCACGCGCGCGACGTCCTTCGCGCTCACATCGAGGTGCGTGACAAGCCGCAGCACGGGCGCCGGCGTGATGATGACGCCGCGGTCGCGAAGGCGTGCCGCGAACGCCTGCGGATCGCGATCCTGCATGTCCACGAACACCATGTTCGTCTGCGGTTCCTCCGCAAGCGCGAAACCGGCGTCACGCAGTCCGTCGGCGAGACGGCGCGCATTCGCGTGATCTTCCGCCAGGCGTTCGACGTTGTTCTCCAGCGCGTGGATGCCGGCCGCGGCGAGCAGCCCGGCCTGGCGCATGCCGCCGCCCGTGACCTTGCGCCAGCGGCGCGCTTCGCGGATGAGATCCGCGGAACCGACAAGCACGGAACCGACGGGTGCGCCGAGACCTTTCGAAAGACAGATCGAAACCGTATCGAAACGTCGCGTGATGTCCACGAGCGAAACACCGAGCGCAACGGCGGCGTTGAACACGCGCGCGCCATCGAGATGGAAACCAAGACGGCGCGCGGACGCGAACGTGCGCGCCGCGTCGAGATAATGAAGCGGCAGCACCTTGCCATGCACCGTATTTTCCAGGCACAGCAGCTTCGTGCGTGCAAAGTGCGCATCGTGCGGTTTTATCGCGGCATCGAGCCTGCCGATCGCGAGCGTTCCATCCGGCTCGAACTCGATCGGCTGCGGCTGGATGCCACCGAGCACGGCCGCGCCGCCGCCTTCATATTTATAGGTGTGCGCCGTCTGTCCGACGAGATATTCATCGCCGCGCCCGCAGTGCGAAAGCAGCGCGACAAGGTTCGACTGCGTGCCGGAGGGCAGGAACAGTCCTGCTTCCTGTCCCGCGCGTTCGGCGAGCATGTCCTCGAGCGCACGCACCGTCGGATCTTCGCCGTAGACATCGTCGCCGACCTCGGCGCGCGCCATCGCGGCGCGCATCGCATCGGAGGGTTTCGTGACGGTGTCGCTGCGCAGGTCGATCATGTTCGCATTCGCTGTATCGAGAATCTGAATGTATCGCGACCGAAGCCGCGCCCGCCAATCGTCATTGTTCGCTCGAAAGCATGTCCACCAGCTCGATCTCGCCGTGCGCCGGCGCGACGCCGAGAAAATTCGCAGCGGTGCGCTCGAAACGCTCGGGGTTGTCCGTGACGAGAAAATGCACGCGGCCGCCCCGCTCCGCGCGCCGCAGCCCGCGCTGCGCGAGATCGGCGGCAACGACATCCGCGGTTGTCGCCGCGGAATCGACAAGCTGCACGTGCGGCGGAACGGCCGCGCGGATCGCATCGGCAAGCACGGGGAAGTGCGTGCAGCCGAGCAGCAGCACGTCCGCGCCGTTCGCCGTGAACAGTCCGGCGAAATAGCTTTCCAGCACGCCCGCAACCACCGGACCGTCCGTCCAGCCTTCTTCCGCGAGCGCGACCAGCAGCGGGCAGGCGCGCTGCTCGACATGGACGCCGGCATCAAGGCCTGCAACCGTGCGCGCATACGCGCCACCTCTTACGGTGCCTTCCGTCGCGATCACCGCGATGCGTCCTGCACGCGTCGCGTCGATGGCGGCACGCGCGCCCGGCGCGATCACGCCTTCAACGAGCATGTCGGCGTGCGCGGCGCGCAATGCATCGAGCGCCGCGGCGGACGCGGTGTTGCACGCAACGACCAGGGCCTTGATGCCGCGGCGGAACAGGAGCGCGGAAGCCTGCTCGGCATATTTCCTGACGGTTTCCGGCGAACGCGTGCCGTACGGCACGCGCGCGGTGTCGCCGAGGTAGAGAAAATCTTCATCCGGCAGTGCGGCACGCAGTGCGCGCAGCACCGTGAGACCGCCGACGCCGGAGTCGAAGATGCCGATGGGCAGCGCGGATGTTGCGGAGACCGTTTTCGAGGATGTTGTCATTCGTGTCTTCGGGATCAGGTGACGAATCGCGTCATCTACGCCTTCGCGCCCGCCACCTTCGTCATGCACAGGCGAAGCGCGCCCGCCATGCCGCGTCCTGTCTGGTAGCGCGCGGCGGGATCCTTGGTGAGCGCCTTGGTGACGATCGCGTCCACGCATTCCGGCAGGTCCGGGCGCCAGTCGCGCAGGCCGGATGGCGGTTCGTTCGCGATGCGGTACATGAGCGTTGCGAGCGGCTCGCCGGTGAACGGCAGATGGCCGGTGAGCAACTGGTAGATGCTCACGCCGAGCGACCACAGGTCGGAGCGTCCGTCGACGCGCTTGCCTGCAACCTGCTCCGGCGACATGAACGAGGGACTGCCGAGGATGGTGCCGGTCTTCGTCGTGCTCGCATCGGTGAGATGCGCAACGCCGAAGTCGGTGACCTTCACTTCGTGTTCGTCCTTCGTGAGCACCATGTTCGCGGGCTTGACGTCGCGGTGCACGACGCCAAGCTCGTGCGCGTAATGCAAGGCATCCGCAACTGCGGCGGCGATCTTCAGCACGCGCTCGACGGGCAGCAGGTTGCCTTCCTTCGCGTGCAGCGACAGCGCTTCGCCGCGCAGGTAGTCCATGGCGATGTAGGCAAGATCGTCTTCCTCGCCGACGTCATAGATGGTGACAATGTTCGGATGGCTGAGGCGGCCCGCGGCCTCGGCTTCGCGGTAGAAGCGTTCCTTCACGTGTTCGAGCGCTTCACCGCTGAACTCGTCGCTGAATGCGAGCGTCTTGATCGCAACTTCACGGCCGATGCGCGAGTCGCGGCCGAGATACACCACGCCCATCGCGCCGCGACCGAGTTCGCGCTGGATGTCGTAACGGCCGATGCGCGGCGTGCGTGCGCCGGCGTCTTCGAGCGCGACGGTTTCGATGGGACCGGAGCGGCGCGAGCGCAACGAGGTTTCTTCCAGCGCCTGCAGGCGGTTGATGCGCATGTCGAGTTCCGGGTAGCGCGGTGCGAGCATCTTCAGGTGGTGATACGCGCGCAGCGCCTTCGCGTAGTGCCGCTTGCGCTCGTAATCAAGACCAAGATCATGCAGCTGCCGTTCGACGGTCTCGCCGGGCAGGCAGTTCTGCAATGCCTCGAATGCGCGATCCAGCTGACCCTGCGCGCGCAACGCTTCGGCCAGCGCGAGATGCGCATCGCTGACGGCGCGCTGCTGCGCAACGCGCCGCGCATGCAGCCAGCGATGACCGTGCAGCACGGAATGCCCGAGCAGCAGCGCGAGTATCGGCGTTGTCAGCGGCAGCCACAGCGACTGCGAGACAAGCAGGCCGAGTTCGAGATTCACGAGCACGATCGCGATCACGCCGGTGCCGATGAGCGCGTTGCGCGTTTCAAGGCGCGGCAGCGCGAACAGCAGCCACGCGGCGAGCGCGAGCCACAGTCCCGCGATCAGCCAGCCGTTCCACGCCGGTTTTCGATACACATCGCCCGAGTAAAGACTCGCAGCCGCCTGCGCGACCGCAACGGCCGGCGATACCGTATCGACGGGCGTGTCGAGCACCGTGCCGTTCGCAAGACCGATGAGCACGACGCGATCGCGCAGCATGCCTGCATCGAAACCTTCGGCGAGCACGTCAACGGCATTGATGCGCGTGATCGAACCCGCGCCCTCGGCGGGATAGAAATACGGCATGGCGTCGAGCGCGGTGCCGGTCGGCAGCCAGTCGGCGCCGACGGCAACACCGTGTCCCTTGTAGGCGAGTACATGCGACAGCGTCTGTTCCTTTGCCGCGGTGGCCATGAGCAGCGGCAGCGACGGCAGGTAGACATCGTTGACGCGCCAGGCGAGCGGCTGCCGCCAGAGCGTGTCGTTCGGCGGCACGAGTCCCGTCGCCTTCGCCGCGGCCGGCAACGAAGCCGCGACCGCAGCGGGCTGGAACGCCGGCGGTTCCGGCGCGGCAAGACCATTCCGCAGGATTTCGAGCGGCGGAAATTCCGGCGGGCGAAAACTTTCCGGCAACTCGATGCCGGCGTGATCGTCGACGACATGCTGCAACTGCAGCGGCATGAGCACGCGCACCGTCGAGGCATCCGCGTGCCGCGCAGCCGGCACGCCAAGCAGCACGTTGCCGCTTGCGGCAAACGCGCCCGCGAGTGCGGCGTTCGCATCAAGCCGCTCGCGCAGCTCGGCAAGCGCAGCGGTGGTTTCGGGATTCTCCGGCAGCAGGCCGGCGAGACGATCCAGGGTCGCGGTGACGGCGGGCGAGGTTTCCGGCTGCGGCGGCAGCATCCACGCGATCGCGCGTGCGCCCGCGCCATGCACCCGCGCAACGAGATCTGCGAGCCGCGGACCAGGCCATGGCCACTCGCCCGCCTGGCGCGCCGCTTCCGCATCGATCAGCACGACGGCGAAGCGCTCGCTCGCGCGCCGCGGCGCGGCGAGATTCATGCCGAGCGCATAGGCGCCGTCCTCCACGGCTTCAAAGACACCGGAAGTTGCCAGCAGCGCCAGCAGAACGGCGAATACCAGCAGGGGTGCGCCGCGACGGCGCAGCAGACGGTTCGGTCGATTCATGCACTCGATTCGCTAGGAGTGGCGCGCCGGCCCTGGCAGGTCTTGTTGTTCCCCGCCGCGTCGAGACGATCGCGGCCCGCACATACTCTCCGGCGGCGCGCTGCTTTTCAACT
>CAZRFE010000062.1:6179-14977 GCA_964599565.1 uncultured Gammaproteobacteria bacterium | reverse complement strand
CGAGATGCCGGTTCATGGCCGCCATCTGGAACTCGAACTCGAAATCCGACACCGCGCGCAGGCCGCGCAGGATGGCGCGGATGCCGCGCGAACGCGCGAACTCCACGGTGAGCCCGGAAAACCCGGTCACATCGACATTCGGCAGGTCCGCCGTCACCTTTTCCACCAGCGCAACCCGCTGCTCGAGCGTGAATGCCGACTGCTTGCCGGTATCCGTCGCAACCGCAACAACGACATGATCGAACAGCCGTGCGGCACGGCGGATGAGATCGTGATGGCCGTTCGTGATCGGATCGAACGTTCCCGGATAGAGCACGCTGCGCTGGCCCATTCTCAAGACACCGGCTGGAAGGGGAGCGACATGGTATCAATTCCTGGCGGCGAGACAGTACGCCACCTGCCCGGCACGCTTCTCGCGCAGGAACTCCCAGCCCGGCGGAAGCGGCGGGCGGTCCTCGCCGGCGGCGTGCTCAAGGTAGATGCGCGCGCCCGGCGCCAGCCAGCCGCGGCTCTCCAGCGCAGCGCACGCCGGCGCCAGCAAACCGGCCGCGTACGGCGGGTCCAGAAAGGCGATATCAAAGGGTCGAACCGGCGGCGTACGGAGAAATGCCAGGACGTCCGCCGCGTGCGCGGCTGCCTTCCCGGCCTCCCGCAGCACGGCCAGGTGCTCGCGGATCGCGCGGATCACCCGCGGTGCAGCATCGACAAATTCCACGTGCGCGGCGCCCCGCGACAGCGCTTCGAGGCCGAGCGCGCCGCTGCCGGCGAACAGGTCGAGGCAGCGCGCGTCCGCGATTCCTGGTTGCAGCCAGTTGAACAGCGTCTCGCGGACACGGTCGGGCGAGGGACGAATCGTTTCATCGCCGGGGAACGCAAACCGTCGGCCGCGATGCGCGCCGCCGATGATGCGGAAAGTATTTTGCGGAGGAGAAGCCACTCTTCTATAGTTGGGCGTCAATCGAACGTTTGAATCGACCAACATCATAACAGCGCAAGCCGTTTGGACAGGCCGGCACTTCCCGGCTCCGCCCATTTTAGGAGGAAATCCGATGACAAGGCGTTTGAATTCATTGTTCGCAGTCCTGCCGCTCACCATCATCCTGGGAGCATGCACGACGGACAGCGACGAATCCGTCGACCCGGTAACCGACCCGACCCCGGGCTTCTACGCCACCTTCCGGCCCGATCTTGCGCTGGTGCCGTTCCCGAACGACATCTGGCGCAACGGCTCGACCGACGGCACGCTCAACATCTACGCGGGCAACGAGCAGTTCCAGTCCGACCCGCTGATTTCGCAGGTTGAACAGATGAACCTGCTCGACGGCTTCGGCCTGAACAGCGTCATCCACGCGGATTTCAACGAACCGATTGATGAAGAAACGCTCGCGATCGGCCAGACGGTGTTCGTGTTCGCCGTTGCCGTTGGCGGCAATCCCATCGCGCCGGCACCGGTCGGCACGTTTGAAGTCGGCACCGCGGGTTTCCAGGGCGGCGAATCCGTCGTCGAGCTCGACCCGACCGCGCCGCTCGATCCGCTTACCACGTACGCGGTCTTCCTGACGAACGGCATCCAGTCGACGGCGGGCGACGACGCGCACGCGGACAGCATGTTCCAGGCCATGCTCGACGCCTTTGCGGCGGACGAGGACGACCTCGGCGACGATACGCTGAACGCGATCTACGACCAGATGGTGGAACCGCTGCTGACCGCGGCCGACCCGTTGATCGGCGCTGAGAACGTCGTGATGGCGTGGACGTTCACCACGCAGTCGACAACGAATTCGCTGGACCTCGTTTCTGCCACTGCGCAGCCACAGGATTCCGCGTTCGCGCCGTTGCTGCGCGATCCGGCAAATCCGGGCGCGGGCATCCGCACGGCCGGTGAACTGCTCATGCCGGCATCCGACCTGAACGCGGACGGCACTCCTGACATCGGCATGAACGCAGACGTGTACGCGGGCGTCATCACCATGCCCTACTACCTCGATCCGGAAAATCCGCTGACCAGCTACTGGCAGCCGGTGGAAGCATCCTGCGATACGGCCATCGACGCGGAACTGATCGGCGAAGCGTCTGCATCGACCACGGCGTACTGCCCGCTGCCGGAAGTCCAGGCAACGATTTCCGTGCCGGTGCTGCTCACGGTTCCGAACGCGGCGTCCGGCTGCGCTGGCGCCATTGCAGGCGTAACCATCTTCCAGCACGGCATCACGCAGAACCGCACCAACCTGCTGCCGCTCGCACAGGCGCTTTCGCAGGCCTGCCATGCCGGTATCGCGATCGACCTGCCGCTGCACGGCATCACCGACACCACGAGCGGCCTGTATGCCTCGACGGAAAGCGCGCTGAACCCGACGCTGGAGCTGATCTCGGAAGGCATCACTGATGCCATCACCGAGCAGACCTTCGATCTCGACGTCGACGAGGAAGAAGGCATCGATCCGTCCGGCAGCTATTTCATCAACCTCGAAAGCCCGATCACCGCGCGCGATTCGTTGCGCCAGGCCGCGGCGAACCTGATCCACCTGACGCGTTCCATCGATACGATTGATTACAACGTCGCGCTCGCGGCACTGGATCCGGGTTTCGTTGGCGCGGACTTCACCGGCCTGCCCATCCGTTTTGTCGGTCATTCGCTTGGCGGCATCACCGGCACGACCTACCTCGGCGTGGACGCGACGGCGGACGCCGCCGTGCTGGTCGCACCGGGCGGCGACGTCGCCGACCTGATTCTGGACTCGGCCAGCATCTACCCGCAGGTTGCAGAAGGTCTTGCCGAAAACGGGCTGGTGCCCGGCATGCGCTTCTTCGATGAGTTCTTCCGCAACGCGCAGACGCTCATCGAAGCGGGTGATCCGATCAATTACGCGGCGGCGGCAAACACGGCCGATCGTGGCGTGTTGTTGATGGAAGTGATCGGCGGTGCCGGCGTGAACCCCGACCAGGTCGTGCCGAATTCGGCGACCGACAAGCTGGCGGACGTGATGGGGCTCACACAGGCAGGTCCCGGTCTGATTGGTCCTGCTCCGGATGCAATTGATGCATTGGTGCGCTTCGTCGCTGGCGACCATGGTTCCATCCTGAGCCCGGCAGCGTCGCTGAACGCAACAGAAGAAATGCAGACGCAGGTTGCGAACTTCGTCGGCTCCGGCGGGCACGCGCTGCCGGTCGGATCCGTCCATCCGGAAGTCATCGACGCTCCCTGATTACAACAACAACAAGCGTCTTCGGGCGTGACCCCGATCAACGGAGAGGGGCAATAACAACAAGTACAGGGGCGGCTTCGGCCGCCCCTTTTTATTTTTTTGCGCATGTTACGATTCCCGGCCTTCGAGACTGACCTTCGACATGAACGACACATCCCGACCCGACAGATCTCCCGGCCTTTTCTCCCGTCTGCGCGCGCGCCTCAACCGCGGCGATTCCTGGCTGACGAAGGACATCGGCGAGCTCGTTGCCGGCAAGAAGATCGACGAGGAAACGCTCGAGGAGCTGGAAACGCGGCTGCTGATGGCGGACGTCGGCGTCGAGGCGACGACACGCGTGATGCGCGCACTGGAGAAGAAGGTTTCGCGACGCGAAGTCGATGACGTCGACGCGCTGCGCCGCGCGCTGAAATCCATCCTGCTCGAAATACTTCAGCCCGTGCAGCAGCCGCTCGTGTTCGATGCACCGGAGAAACCCTTCGTCGTGCTGATGACGGGTGTGAACGGCGTCGGCAAGACAACCACCATCGGCAAGCTCGCGCGGCAGCTCACCGATGGCGGGCGTCGCGTGATGCTCGCTGCAGGCGATACCTTCCGCGCGGCCGCAATCGAGCAGCTGCAGGCGTGGGGCGAACGCAACGGCGTGCCCGTCGTTGCTCAGAAGCACGGCGCCGACCCCGCCGCCGTTGTCCACGATGCGGTGCAGACGGCGAAATCGCGCGCGAGCGATGTGCTCATCATCGATACGGCGGGCCGTCTGCACACGCAGGCGGGATTGATGGAAGAACTGAAGAAGATCCGTCGCGTGATCGAACGGCTGATGCCGGGCGCACCGCATGAAACGCTGCTCGTGCTCGATGCAACGACAGGCCAGAACGCACTCAACCAGGCAGAGCAGTTCCAGGAAACGGCCGGTGTGTCGGGACTGGTGATCACGAAGCTCGATGGCAGCGCGAAGGGCGGCATCCTGTTCGCGCTTGCCGAGCTGCTGCGCATTCCCATACGCTACATCGGCATCGGCGAAGCCGCGGAAGACCTCGCGCCGTTCGATGCCGAAGCGTTTGTCGACGCGCTGCTCGCAGAAAAATGATGTGATGACAACGGGGACAGGCCGGCGATGATCCACTTCGACCGCGTCAGCAAATCCTACCCGGGCGGCAACCAGGCGCTCAGCGATCTCACCTTCCGCGTGGAGGACGGCGAGATCGTGTTTCTCACCGGCCATTCAGGTGCGGGCAAGAGCACGCTGCTGAAACTCATCGCGCTCATCGAGCGTCCGACGCGCGGCAACGTCATCATCAACGGGCAGAATCTCGGCCCGCTGCGCCGCTGGCGAATCCCGTACTACCGCCGCCAGGTGGGCATCATCTTCCAGGACCACAAGCTGCTCGTCGATCGCACGGTGTTCGACAACGTCGCGCTGCCGCTGATCATTGCCGGCGTCGGCCATCGCGAGATCGGCCGCCGCGTGCGCGCCGCGCTCGACCAGGTGGGACTGCTGAACCGCGAGCGCGCCATGCCGGTCACGCTGTCCGGCGGCGAGCAGCAACGCGTCGGCATCGCGCGCGCCGTCGTCAACAAGCCGCGCCTGCTGATCGCGGACGAACCCACCGGCAATCTCGATCCGGAACTCTCCATGGAAATCATGCGGCTGTTCGCGCGCTTCAACCAGGTCGGCGTGACGGTGGTTGTCGCAAGCCATGATCACGATCTCATCCGCCTGATGGGCCATCGCGTGATCAGCCTGAAGCAGGGGCGGCTCGTCGCGCCGCACCTCGCAACGGTGACGGGAGGCATTCAGTGACGCGCGCGCGCGGCAATCCGTCGGGCGCAATCGCAGGCGGCATCACAAGCTGGGCGACGCGACATGCGCAGGTATTCCTCTACACGCTCGGCCGTCTCTATCGCACGCCGTTGTCGACGCTGCTGTCCGTGATGGTCATCGGCATCGCGCTCGCGCTGCCCGCCGGACTGCATGTACTGGTCACGAACACGCGGACGATTTCCGGATCGCTCGAAGGTGCGGCGCGCATCTCGGCATTTCTTGCGCATGATGTCAGCGCGAACCAGCGCGATGCGCTGGCGGATGTGCTTCGCCGTCGCGATGACATCGCGGACGTCGTCGTGATTTCCGCGGACCAGGCGCTGGCGGAATTCCGCAGCCTGTCCGGCTTCGGCGATGCGATCGACGCATTGCAGGAGAATCCGCTGCCGCCCGTGCTCGTCATCACGCCCGCCGAATCCGCGATGACCGATGCCGCGGCGACGCGGCTCGTCGATGAACTCGAAGCATTGCCTGAAACGGATGTCGTGCAGCTCGACACGCAATGGCTGAAGCGGCTGAACACGATTCTTGAAATCGTCAACCGCGGCGTCGTGGTGATTGCAGGAATGTTCGCGCTCGCCGTGATCATCGTGGTCGGCAACACGATCCGGCTCGACATACAGAACCGGCGCGACGAGATCGTGATCACCAAGCTCATCGGCGGCACCGACGCTTTCATTCGCCGGCCTTTCCTCTATACGGGCTTCTGGTACGGCGTGACGGGCGGCGTCATGGCGTGGCTGCTGACGGGCATCGCGCTACTCGTCATGGAAGAACCGGTGGCACGCCTCTCGGGCCTGTACGGCAGCAGCTTCGTGCTGCAGGGACTGGGATTCGACGGCGCGCTGCTCGTGCTGCTCGCCGGTGCGCTGCTGGGATGGCTCGGTTCCATAATCGCCGTGGGCCGCCACCTCGGGGAGATCGAACCCACCTGAGCAAAAGGCAGTAAATACAATATGTTACGTACTTACCGCCGTCTTTACCTCGCCGGAACTTTGCGCTAGATTGGCACTCCAAGCAAGAGACTGCTAATTTATGACAACTCGCAGACTCCGGGAGCGTTCATGACCACGCCACTTGCCACTCAAACGCGCGAAATTGCCCTGGCCGGCCCCGTCGGAAGCCTGGATGCGTACATGCGGGCGGTCTACAGCATTCCGATGCTCGAAGCCGGCGAGGAGCGCGCGCTCGCGGTGAATCTCCGCGAGCATGACGACCTCGACGCCGCGCGATCGCTGATTCTTGCGCACCTGCGCTTCGTCGTGCATGTCGCGCGCGGCTACCAGGGTTACGGGCTGCCGCTTGCGGATCTCATCCAGGAAGGCAACGTGGGCCTGATGAAGGCGGTCAAGCGTTTCGATCCCGAGGTCGGCGTGCGCCTCGTGTCGTTTGCCGTGCACTGGATCAAGGCGGAAATCCACGAATACATCCTGCGCAACTGGCGCATCGTGAAGGTCGCGACCACGAAGGCGCAGCGCAAGCTTTTCTTCAACCTGCGCAAGGCGAAGAAGCGTCTTGGCTGGTTCAACATGGAAGAAGTCGAAACCGTCGCAAGGGAACTTGGCGTCACCGCAAGCGAAGTGATGGAAATGGAATCACGCCTCTCCGGCCAGGACATGGCGTTCGACGGACCGCAGGACGAGTCCGATGAAGATCGCACGTTCGCGCCGTCCGGTTATCTCATGGACAAGTCGCCCGATCCCGCCGAGTACGTTGAAGCGGAAGACTGGGAAGAGAAAGGTGAAGAGCGATTGTTCGCCGCGCTGCGCACGCTCGATGACCGCAGCCGCGACATTCTCCAGCAACGCTGGTTGAGCGAGCCGAAAGCCACGCTGCAGGATCTCGCGGACAAGTACCACGTCTCCGCGGAACGCATCCGGCAGATCGAGAACAACGGCATGAAGAAACTGCAGAACATGCTTGTCGCCTGACGGCCGCATGTCTCAAGAAAAAGCCCGGCATTGCCGGGCTTTTTTTCCTTGTGCTTTCGTGTTCACTCCAGGTGTTCTTCGAGAAACTCCACCATGGCCTTGAAAGCTTCGAGGCGATGCGGGCCGAAGTCCAGAAAATGCGTTCCATCCTCCTGCTTGATGTACGTCACGTCCTTGCCCATGCGACGCGCCTTCGAATAGAACTCGTCGGTCTGCTGATAGAGAACCCTGGTGTCATGGTCACCGTGAATCAGCAGAATGGGACGTTTGATCTTTTCGATGTGATGGATCGCCGAATGGGCGCGCATTCTTGCAAGATCCTCGTCATTTTCCGGATCGCCGATCATGAGGTTGCTCACGCTGTCCGTCCTGCCCGTTATGCGATTCATTCCGCTGACTCTTGCCTCCAGGTCCGCAACTCCGGCAACGCTGACATAGCATTTGAAAAGCTCGGGTGTCTGCACTGACGCCGTCAGCGCGACATAACCGCCGTAGCTCGCGCCGACAAGACACATGTTGGATGTATCCGCGAGGTCCTGCTCCTTGATCCAGGTGATCGCGTCGAGCACGTCATCCTGCATCTTGCCGCCCCATTCCTTGTATCCGGCGACTTCATAATCGCTCCCGAACCCGGCGGAGCCACGGAAGTTCGGCTGCCAACAGCTGCGCCCACGGGTCGAAGTACCGCTTGTCACGGGCAGCGGGGCCGCCGTGCGGCAATACGACAAGCGGCGGCTTGCCTTCGCTGTTCAATGGCAGCGTCAGGTATCCGTGAAGCTTCATGCCATCCCGCGCGGTGTAGTTGAACGGCATCTTCTCCGGCAACGCCACGCCTTCGAGCTGCGGGTACTGGCCGAACCAGAACGAAGCCTTGGAATTCTCGAGGTCAAGAAGGTAATACTTGACGGGCAGGTTATCGGATACCGCTGCCACGACCAGTTTCTTGCGTGCGCGGTCAATGGAAGCGATGTGGACCGGCGCGCCCTTGAAGGTCTGCTTGACGAGATCCGAAAGCTTCGCGTCCGCCGGATCGAAGTAATGCTGCTCGAGATAGTCTTCGTACCAGTCGACGCCAACCACCTTGCCGTCGACCATGATGGCTCCTTCCAGATCGTAGGTGTCGTTGGCGTACAGCAGATCCTCGAATTCTCCCGAACGTACGTTGAAACGGTACAGACCAACGCGCCGGATGGCGTGATCGCTGAAAACGAGAATCGAATCACCGTCCAGTGAACCAACCAACGCGTCGAACGACTCATCCACCCCGAGCTCTATTTCACGCAGCATCTTCCATTCGCTGCCGACGCTGTCCCGCATCCACAGCCGATAGGATCTTCCGTTGCGCCGGTCGTCCTCGTTGATGCCAACACCGAACAGCACCTCGCCATCAACATTGGCATACCAGTCGATCACATGAAAATCGTTGTTGACGATCTTCTCGAAGGTGTTCTTGTACACGTTGACCTTGAATACCGCAGGACCGGTATCTTCCTTTGTCCAGAGCTGGATCAGGACATGTTCCGGGTCGTCGCGCAGGATCGAGACGAGATCGGATTCGTCGCGCAAGGCTTCGCGCTTGGCCGCGTCGATATCCGTCCAGGCGGGGTCGCGGTAGTAAAGGCGCAGGCTTTCACCGGTATTGACGTCGATGGAGTACAGCTTGGAAACACGTATCTTGAACCGCGAGATGTTCGCAGGCTTGCTGGCCGAGACCAGCAGCCGTTCATCGTTCGCCCACCTGATCCAGTCGATCCGGTCATATGCCTTGACCAGGCTCGCGACCTTTATGAAGTCCACCTTGTCGAACGGCGTGACCATGATGTCGTAGTAGCCGGC
>CAZRFE010000062.1:0-6079 GCA_964599565.1 uncultured Gammaproteobacteria bacterium | reverse complement strand
AGCCGGCAGCGTCCACAGCGCCGCAAGCGCCAGGAAAAGAATTCTCATGTGCTCCCCCTCTCTCGCGTCCTGTTCACGGCAGAATGCGTGCTGAAGTTTCCATAATCGACGAGCAATGATTTTATGTGCTTGAAACCGCTACAACAAATCGCCAGCGATTGCGCGGCGCACTAGCGCGGGAACAGTGGTGCCAGGTAATGATCGAGCAGCAGGAAAGCAAATATGCCGAACAGGTAAGTTATTGAAAAGGCAAATGTCTTGATGGGCAGGCGCTCGTCATCGCGAAAACGCATGGCCAGCGTGTAGTAAAGAAAGATCGCGCCCAGCACGAGCGCGCCGGCGAGATAGAGAAGCCCGCTCATGCCGATGAGGTACGGCAGCACGCTGACGACGATAAGCAGGACCGTGTAGAGAATGATCTGCAGGCGCGTGAACGCGATGCCATGGGTCACGGGCAGCATCGGAATGTTCACGCGCGCGTAATCTTCGCGGCGGTGAATGGCGAGCGCCCAGAAATGCGGCGGCGTCCATACGAAGATGATGAGAAAGAGAAGCAGCGGCTCGGCCGAGATGTCTCCCGTGATGGCGGTCCAGCCGAGCACCGGCGGTGCAGCGCCCGCCGCACCGCCGATGACGATGTTCTGCGGTGTCGCGCGCTTGAGAAACACGGTGTAGATCACCGCATAGCCGATCAGCGAGAAGAATGTCAGTACCGCGGTGAGCGCGTTCACGAGGAACCACAGGATGAGCATCGACGCGATGCCGAGCACAAGCGCGAACACGAGCGCTTCGCGTTCGCTGATGTGTCCTGTCGGCAGCGGGCGGTTGCGCGTGCGGTTCATTTCCGCATCCGCGCGCCGGTCGATGAGATGGTTCAGCGCCGCTGCGGACGCAGCGGCGAGCCAGATGCCTGCGAGCCCGAAGAAGAACCCGCCAAGCGGCACCATGCCCGGAACCGCCAGCAGCATGCCGACGATTGCGGTGAAGGCAATCAGCGACACGACCCTCGGTTTCGTCAGCTCGTAGTAGTCATGCAAGCGGGTTGTCATTGCACTTGTCATGATGCGTTGCTGCCGGGATTGGCGGATGGCGTCAAAGCGTAACCGAGCGTCGTGACCGACGCGAGCAGCAGCGCCGCGCCGCCATTGTGCGCGGCTGCGAGCCACAGTGGCAGGCCGAACTTCACGACACTGATGCCGAGCAGCACCTGGACGACAAGAAGCACGCCGGTGAGCGCGCCCAGCAGGCGCAGCGACTGCTCGTGCCGAACACCGCGCGTTCGCCGGCGGATCGAGACGACGAGAAACCCGACGACGAGCAGAACGAGTATCGCGCCGAGGCGATGCGTGTAATGAACGGCCGCACGCGCGGCGTTGTCCAGCACGCCGCCTTCATAGTCCACACCGAGACCACGCCAGAGCGTGAAGCCTTCGCGAAAGTCCATCGGCGGTATCCATTCCGCCTGGCAGGTCGGAAAATCCGGACAGGCCAGTGCGGCATAGTTCGTGCTGGTCCAGCCGCCGAGGAACACCTGCACGATCACGACGGCAATGGCGGCGTATGCAAGATTCCCGAGCACGTGATGGCGACCATCGTCATTCGCCTTCGGCGCACCACGGTCACGCAGCCACAGCAGCCACAGCAGCACGAAGGTCGCCATGCCGCCAAGCAGATGCGCGGTGACGATGATCGGTTTCACCAGCAGCGTGACCGTCCACATGCCGAGCATGGCCTGGACGATGATCAGCGCGAGCAGGCCTGCTGCATGGCGCGCCCGCCAGTCATGTCCGCGCCATGCAAACATGCCGAACAGCGGCAGGCATATCGACAGCAGCGAAAGCACCGATGCGATCGGAATCCATCCCTTGACGTACGTGACAATGCCCGCGAGCGCTGCAGCGGCCGCGCCAAGAAGCAGGTTGCGGCGCGCCGGCGATCGCCATGTCGGCAGCAGTGCCAGCGCGAAGACGACAAGCCCGAGCGTTGCGGCGAAGAAACGGTGTACCTGTTCCTTCCATGCCTTTTCCACTTCCACCGGCCGCTCGGGAAACGCTTCGTTTGCGACGGCGATGTGTTCATCCGCAGTCGGCCAGGCAAGATGCCCGTAACAGACCGGCCAGTCCGGGCAACCGAGACCCGCGTGCGACAGCCGCACAAACGCGCCGAGCACGACCACGCACAGCGCAAGCGCCGCACCAAGCAGCGCAAGGCGCGCAAACCATGGCGTTATATCGTCAGCCCGCATCGGAATACCTCAACAGTCTGCGCAGATCGTCATTGAGCATCTCAGGCGTGAAATCGGACGGGTAGCTCATCATCAGGTTCCCGCGCGGATCGACGAGATAGATTCGCGCAGCGTCACCGAACTTCGCCAGCGTGTCCGCGTCGGCATCGTAAACATGAAGATCCCTGTGTTCCGCCGCGGGATAATCCACGTCCTTGCCGGCGATCAGCACGCGCCGCACACGATCCGCGTCCTTGTTGAGGCGTATCCATACCTGGCGCGTCACGTAGAGTGCGTGTTCGCACGCGTTGTCGCAGTATTGCGGCGCGAGCAACACGATGAACCAGTCATCCCTGAACGGCGTCGTGCGCTCGCCGGTTTCGCGCGCGTGCAGTTCGAGTTCACCGAGCGGAATCACCGGCTGGACAAGCTCGCCCTTGTTGACGGTCCCCGGGCGGATGTCCTCGAAATGAAAGAACCATATCCAGGCCACGAGCAACGGCCCGAAGAAAAGTGCGATCAGCGCGTACAGCTGCGCTCGCTTGTTCATCGTACTGCTCCCTCCGCCCGGCGCGGTCGCGCCAGGAAAATGAAAATGGCGATCAGCGCCGCGGCAAGTGCAAACCACTGGAATGCATATGCATAGTGACGTGCGGGCGGAATGCCCGGCGGCGTCCATTCCCGCTCGAAACCGCCCGCGGCACCGGCGTCGAGCAGAAGACGCGATGCGGCAACATCACGGTTCAGCATCAATGCAAGCTCGCCTGCATCGGGAAACTGCACGACGCGCGGCCAGTCGCCGTCCGCCTGCTGTCCGCTGCCAAGATCAAGCGCCGGTTGCGTGAACGGCGCGAGCATTCCGCGCACCGTCACCGGCCCTTCATCGACGGGCACGTCGCTGCGCATTTCCACGGCGCGTCCCGGTCTCCAGCCACGATCCACGATGACGGCGTAGTTCGCGCCATCCGGCACGAGAGGCGTCAGCACGTGATGTCCCGGACGCCCGTTGCGCGACATGTTGTCGAGCAGGAACTGTCGCCCGGCAAGATAGCGACCGCGCAGCATGACGTGCTCGTAACGCGGCATCGAATTCACTTCCGCAAGCGACAGTTCCGCCATATCACGCGCATCACGCGATACCGCGCTCGCGAATTCATCATATGTCGCCTGCTTTTCCATGCCGCGCTGTACCTGCCATATGCCGAGCGCGACAAGAATGGGCAGCACGCATGCAAAGGCGAGTACCGGCCAGAATGAAAGACGCCACTGTCGCTTGCCGTTCATCGATGGGTCATCGCACCTGCGCTATACTTTCGGTCGGTCATACGGACGGAAATCATCATGAAACTGCTCATCGCGCTGGTTTTCATTGCCATCCTGTTCGCACTCGGCTCCGCGATGATTCACCTGCTGAAACCAGGCAAGGCGGACAGCAAGGCGATGGCGAAATCGCTGACGTGGCGCATCGGGCTTTCCATCGTCCTGTTCCTGATCCTGCTCGCCGCCTTCCAGTTCGGCTGGATAGAACCGCACGGCATGCAGTAAGACGTTTCCGCAGAAACAAAAGGCGCTGCTCCCGCAGCGCCTTTTTGTTTTGTCTTCTGCAAAATTCGCAGGTGTCGGGGTTCGCGCTGCTCGCCCAACGTGCCGCTTCCCGCTCTTCTTCAACGATGGCTATCGAAGGGTGACGCGCACAGATTTTGTCGTCAGGCAAGGCGCGGCGCGAGCGAGGAGCGGAATTGACCGGTTGTCAATGAGCACCGCAGCTCGCGCCAGCAACGCGGCATGACGTCAAAAGATGCCGCGTCACAGCCAGTAGACGAAGATATAGAGTCCAAGCCACACCACGTCCACGAAATGCCAGTACCACGCGACGGCTTCGAAGCCGAAGTGCCTGTCGGGATCGAAATGTCCCGCGAGCGTGCGGCCGAGGATCACGGTGAGCATGATCGCGCCAAGCGTCACGTGCAGGCCGTGGAATCCGGTCAGCATGTAGAACGTGGAACCGTAGATGCCGGTGCCGAGCGTCAGGTTCATTTCCTGGTAGGCGTGAACGTATTCGTACGCCTGCAGGCCGACGAAGGTGAAGCCGAGCAGAACGGTCGCTGCAAGACCGAGATTCAGGACGGTGCGCCGGCCTTCGAGCAGCGCGTGATGCGCGATGGTGAGCGTCATGCCCGAGGTGAGCAGGATCGCGGTGTTCCATGCCGGCAGGCCGAGCGCTTCCATCGCCTCGTATTCGCCGCCGACGTGCGCGGGACCGCTGCTCGGCCAGCCGCCTTCATAGCCTGCCCACAGCAGCACGTTGGTGAAGAACTTCGCGCCTTCGCCGGACAGCCAGGGAATCGAGTACTGGCGTGCGTAGAACAGCGCGCCGAAGAACGCACCGAAGAACATCACCTCGGAGAAGATGAACCAGATCATGCCCCAGCGGAACGACTTGCCGACCTTCTCGTTGTAGAAGCCGGATTCATTCTCGCGAATGACGGTGCGGAACCAGCCGACCACCATGTAGAGCATGACGGCGAGGCCGGCATAGAAGAACAGTTCGCCGATATCCGAGCCGTTCAGCCAGGACGAAACGCTGTACGCCGTGAGGAACAGGCCGACCGAGCCCACGATAGGCCAGTGGCTGCCATGCGGGACGTAGTACTTGTCTGCTTGCGGGTGTGCCATTTCGTTGCCTCTTTCCAGTATCTCGTTTTACGTGCGCCTACAGGCTGGCGGTCCTGTCGATGCTGTAGAAGGTGTAGGACAGCGTGATCGTTTCGACGTCGGCAGGCAGGTCGGGATCGACGATGAAGCGCATCGGCATCTCCTTGCCCTCGCCCGCCGCGAACTGCTGCTGATCGAAACAGAAGCATTCCGTCTTGATGAAATATTTCGCCGCGAGTCCGGGCGCCACGCTCGGAATCGCCTGTGCGACCTGCGGCTGCCCGGTCAGGTTCTTCGCAAAGAAATCCGCGCCGTACATCTTTCCCGGATGAACGTCCATCCGCATCACCGGCGCGGTGAATTCCCACTGGCCCTGCTTCGACAGCACGAACTCGACGCGAACGGTGCGGTCCTGCACGGTCTGCGCGGCGACATCGACGGGCGCCGAGTTCGTCTTGCCGTTGAGTCCCGTGACTTCGCAGATGACGTCGTAAAGCGGAACCAGCAGGAACGCGAAACCGAACGCACCGACGGCGACCAGCAGGAGCTGGATCGTCGTGCGGCGGTTCATGTTGTTTTCATTCGCGCTCATGCCGAAACGTCAGTCCGCAAGAAAGAAGAACGAGCCGATGAAGAAGGCGAGCGCAACCGCGGCCAGCACGAGTGCAGTGCGGACCGCCTGCCTGCGCTTCGCTTCAAGATCGTCCGTCATCACGAATGCACGCTTTCGTCGTCCGGATCGATGCGCGGCGGCACATCCCAGGTGTGGTGCGGCGCCGGCGACGGCACGCGCCACTCAAGGCCATGCGAGCCTTCCCATACTTCCGGCGTCGCCTTGCCCGCGCCCTTCCTGATCGTGTGAATGACCACGAACACGAAGAACAGCTGCGCGAGACCGAACGCGAAACCGCCGATCGACGACCACATGTTGAAGTCCGCGAACTGCGTCGAGTAGTCCGGGATGCGGCGCGGCATGCCGGCAAGGCCGAGGAAATGCTGCGGGAAGAACAGCAGGTTCACGGAGATCGCCGACCACCAGAAATGGATCTGGCCGAAGCGCTCGTTGTACATGTGGCCGGTCCACTTCGGCAGCCAGTAGTACGCCGCCGCCATCAGCGCGAAGACCGCACCCGGCACGAGCACGTAATGGAAGTGCGCGACGACGAAATAGGTGTCGTGGTACTGGAAGTCCGCCGGCAC
>CAZRFE010000061.1:13526-15000 GCA_964599565.1 uncultured Gammaproteobacteria bacterium | reverse complement strand
GCGGAGTTCGAGGAGATCATCGGGGCGGGATCGCGCTGCACCTTCTCGTACACGAGCGAGGGCTCGCCCGTCTTTGCCGCGAGCATGACTTCACAAGAAGGCGCGGAAGGCGCGATAAAGATACACGGCAAACTCGTCCGAATCGTTGCGCGAGAGGTGAAGACAGTCGACGCACTTGTACAGGGAGCAACCTTTACGGCGGACGGTCTTCGCGTCGCCGTCAGTCCTAAGCCGGAGGAAGATGATGCGGGAGGGCAACCCCGGCAGGCCAATGTTGTTCTTGAACTGGAGCAAGGGCTGAAGGTCGGCTACCACGGCTGGTATACCTGCCGGAAAGAACGGTCCTCGGATAACTGATTCGTTGAATCCTCGGTCCTCATGCTTTTGTCGTTGCCGAAAACCATCGCCGACGCAGCCAGAACGCCACATTGACGAGACTGATCAACACGGGCACTTCGACCAGTGGCCCGACAAGGGTTGCGAACGCGACCGGTGACCCGATGCCGAATACTGCAATGGCAATCGCAATCGCGAGTTCAAAGTTGTTACCGGCTGCGGTAAACGCCAGACTCGTGCTGCGCTCGTAGTTCGCGCCGACCTTCCAGGCGAGCCAGAAGCTCACGAAGAACATGATCGCAAAGTACATCGCGAGTGGTAGCGCGATCAGCAGCACGTCCCCGAGCTTGCCGAGCAGGTCCTGCTGCAGGCTGAACATCACGACAATCGTGAACAAGAGCGCGCCGAGCGTCAGCGGCCCGGTGCGCGGCACGAACACGCGTTCGTACCACTCGTCACCCTTGCGCTTGACCAGCCATCGACGCGAGAAATAGCCCGCGGCGAACGGGATGCCGAGATAGATGAGCACGCTCTGCACGACGTCCATCACCGCAATGTCCACGACGCGGCCTTCCAAGCCAAACCACTGCGGGAGCACGGTGATGAAAAACCACGCGTAAAAGCCGTACGTCACGATCTGGAAGATCGAATTGAATGCAACCAGGCCTGCGCCGTATTCCGCGCTGCCGCGCGCCAACTGGTTCCACACAAGCACCATGGCAATACAGCGCGCGATGCCGACGAGAATGAGGCCCGTCATGTAAGCGGGATGGTCGTGCAGGAAGATGATCGCGACCGCGAACATCAGCACCGGGCCAATGACCCAGTTGAGCAACAGCGACAGGCCGAGCACTTTCCGATCCGCAAACACTTGCGGCAATAGCTCGTAACGCACGCGCGCGAGCGGCGGGTACATCATCACGATCAGACCTGCCGCGATCAGCAGGTTCGTTGTGCCGACTTCAAAGGTGGCAAGGAACTGGGGCATGCCCGGCACGAAACGTCCCAGCAAGACGCCGGCGGTCATTGCAAGAAAAATCCACAGTGTGAGATAGCGGTCCAGCCACCCGAGGCGGCGCGTCGATTCCGTCATGGTGTTCCGTTCAGTCGTTGAGTTCGTTTGGCAGGGTTTCGATGA
>CAZRFE010000061.1:10733-13426 GCA_964599565.1 uncultured Gammaproteobacteria bacterium | reverse complement strand
AGGGTTTCGATGAAGGTACGAATCTCGTCGCGCACGCGGCGGTAGTGCGCGAGTGCTTCCTCCTCACTCGCCGCATTGGCGGCCATCGCGGGCGGATCCTGGAAGCTGCGATGCAGTTTCTGCACCGGCTTCGGAAAGATCGGGCAAGCTTCGGCGGCCGCATCGCAAACCGTCACGACCTTGTCGAAGGGAATCTCCAGCAACTCGTCGACGTGTTTGGAATGATGCCCCGAGATATCGACGCCGGCTTCCTTCATGACCTGCACCGCACGCGGATCAACGCCATGCGGCTTGACGCCGGCGGACCACGCGTCGATGACAGCGCCATGGAGATGCCGCGCCCAGCCTTCAGCCATCTGGCTGCGACAGGCGTTGCCGGTACACAGGAACAGCACGTGTCTCATGTCATTACCTTGTCTTGCGTGATTGCGAGAAGTGGTTTCGATGCGATGACGTTCGCAATGAGAACGCAGTCAGGATGCTTTCGCCCTGGCCTTGCTCGTTGAACGGCAGACTTCCGGATGACCGCCGCAACATTTCTGCGTCAGAAAATCGACCAGGTCGCCCATCGCACCAAAGTCCGCCGAGTAAATGACCCAGCGGCCATCTCGGCGGGATCGCACAAGTGAAGCGCGCTCCAGGTGCGCGACGTGAAAGGTCAGATTCGAGGGACCGATGCTGAGCTTCTCGGCGATTTCGCTCGCCGGCAGCCCATCTGGACCCGCCTCGACGAGGAGGCGATAGATGCCAAGCCGCGTTTCGTGGCCTAGCGCGGCAAAGGCATTGACGGCGGTCGTTTGTTTCATATTTTTAATATTATAGAAATAACAGAGCCATGAAAAGTGGGAGAGTGCCGGTGGTGCAGAGTCAGGCATCTTTCCGCGAAGCATTGCTTAATGCGTCAATCAGCGGGCAGGAGACGTCGTTTTCCGCACGCCGGCAGTCACGCAGCAATTTCGACAGTGCCGCCTCCATCCGTGACAGATCATGCAATCTCACGCGGATGTCCTCCAAGCGGTGAGCCGCAATGCTCGCCGCGTCGTCGCAATGTGTCCCGTCTTCCAGGCGCAACAGCTGTGCGATTTCATCCAGATTGAATCCGAGCCGCTGCGCGGACTTCACGAAACGGACCCGATCCACGTCCGCTTGCCCGTAACGTCGGATGCGGCCCGGCGACCGGTCAGGTTCGAGCAGCAGTCTCTTCCGTTGGTAGAACCGTATTGTCTCGACGTTCACGTCCGCAGCTTTCGCGAACGCGCCGATGGTCAGATTCCCGTCGTTCTCCACGTGCTTGACTCCGTACTTGACTACGGAAGTAAGGTTACGGCATTGGCCAGAATCCCGAAAGGAGAAGCGCATGTCGGACGCGAAAAGGGGCCGCTTTCCACTGCTCGCCGGCGGCCTGGCCGCGATCTTGGCATCCGCCTGCTGCCTGGGACCGCTCGTGCTGCTGATGCTGGGCATCAGTGGCGCGTGGATCGGCAATCTGACGGCTCTCGAGCCGTTCCGTCCGCTGTTCATCGGTGCGGCGCTCGTCGCGCTGGCATTCGCTTACCGCCGGATTTTCCGTGAGCCGGAGACCTGTGAGCCGGACGAGGTGTGCGCCGTCCCGCAGGTCCGGACGACGTACAAGATCCTTTTCTGGCTGGTAGCCGTGCTCGTTGTCGTGGCGATGGCGTTTCCGTATGTCATGCCGTTGTTCTATTGAAGGAGAACTCTCATGAGAAAGCTTGCTCTTGTTCTTACGCTCACCACGCTGTTCAGCGCGCCCGTGCATGCCGGCACGCAGACCGTCACGCTGTCTGTGCCCGGCATGACCTGCGCGACCTGTCCGATCACTGTCAAGAAAGCGCTCACGCAAGTCCACGGCGTCATCGACGTAAAAGTGACCTACGAGCCCAAGGAGGCAGTGGTGACGTACGACGACAACAAAACCTCGTTGGAAGCGCTCACCGATGCGACCCGAAATGCGGGTTACCCGTCCAGCCCGAAGCAGTAACCGGCCAACGGTTACAGGGAGCAGTTTGTGTTGAAATTGCAAATCGCTGTCATTGGTAGCGGCGGCGCGGCAATGGCCGCAGCGCTGAAAGCCGCGGAGCGCAATGCAAAAGTTACAGTCATCGAGCGCGATATCCTCGGTGGCACCTGCGTGAATGTCGGCTGCGTGCCGTCGAAGATCATGATCCGCGCCGCGCACATTGCCCACTTCCGTCGCGAGAGTCCGTTCGACACAGGCATTACTCAGCAGACTCCGATCATCGACCGGTCCCGTTTGCTCACGCAACAGCGGGCACGTGTGGATGAACTGCGTCATTCCAAGTACGCGAACGTCCTGGAGAGCAGTCCGAACATTACGCTGTTGCGTGGCGAGGCGCGGTTTAAAGATGCGCAAACGCTCGCCGTAGCGATGTCGGAAGGCAATAAACAGGAACTCGTGTTTGATCGATGCCTGATAGCAAGTGGCGCAAGTCCCGCTATCCCGCCGATTCCCGGCCTCGCAGGCACACCGTATTGGACCTCGACCGAAGCGCTGGCGAGCGACTATATTCCGCCGCGACTCGTGATCATCGGTTCGTCCGTCGTCGCGGTGGAACTCGCTCAGGCGTTTGCGCGGCTCGGTAGCCGCGTCACGCTGCTCGCAAGAAGCACGTTGTTCTCGCGAGAAGACCCGTTGATTGGCAAAGCACTCACGG
>CAZRFE010000061.1:9482-10633 GCA_964599565.1 uncultured Gammaproteobacteria bacterium | reverse complement strand
AATATCTATGCGGCCGGCGATTGTACTGATCAGCCCCAGTTCGTCTACGTCGCGGCTTCGGCTGGCACACGGGCTGCGATCAACATGACAGGTGGTGAAGCAACGCTTGATCTCTCCGCTATGCCGGCCGTCATATTCACCGATCCGCAGATTGCGACGGTCGGGCTTTCGGAAACCGATGCGGCGGCGCGTGGCATCGCGACGAACAGTCGCATGCTGACGCTCGACAACGTACCGCGTGCATTGGTGAATTTTGACACTCGTGGTTTCATCAAGCTCGTGGCGGACGCAGAATCCGGTCGCCTGCTTGGCGTGCAGGCCGTTGCAGCCGAAGCCGGTGAACTCATCCAGGCAGCCGCCATTGCAATTCGCGCCGGACTGACCGTATACGACCTCGCCGATCAGTTGTTTCCGTATCTGACGATGGTCGAAGGGCTGAAGCTCGCGGCGCAGACATTCACGAAGGACGTGAGCCAGTTGTCATGTTGTGCGGGCTGAACGTCGCCCCCTGGTGTCAATGAACAGGCGGGCTCGTGTGTTCAATCCAGGTACGCGGAAATCAGGCCAAACAAGGCGAAACCGCCGACCAGCAGCAACGCAGAAAGCGGCTCGTCCTTTTCCTCGTGCGCTTCCTGAAGCATCTCCTCGACTACGACGGTCAGCAGAATGCCGGCAGTGAACGCGAGCAGCGCGTATTTCACAATGTCCGGTTGTTCGCGGACCGCGAAGTAGCCGATCGCCGTACCCAGGAAGATCGGTATCGCAAACGATGCGGAGAGCAGCAGGCGCTTCTTGCGCGCAAAACCGCGTTTCTTGAATGTCGCGATCGTGGCGAAGCCTTCCGGCACGTCGGCCGGAACCTGGCCGAGCGCGAGCAAGAGACCGAGGCCGAGTGATAGTGATGAACCGGTTCCGATCATGATGCCGTCGCTTAACAGATCCACGGCCACGCCAAAGTAGATGGCCCATGCACCAGCATTGCGTGTATCGCCGCCGGTGCGCGCCCGGGCGATGCCGATGCCCTTGTCGACCAATACGAAGAACCCGCCGCCAAGCACAAACGCCAACAGCACGATCCAGGGCTGGTTGCCGTTCTCGAGCGCGCGCGGCATGAGTTCGATGCCGATCACGCCAAGCACGATGCCGGCCGC
>CAZRFE010000061.1:0-9382 GCA_964599565.1 uncultured Gammaproteobacteria bacterium | reverse complement strand
CGAGCGCGCGCGGCATGAGTTCGATGCCGATCACGCCAAGCACGATGCCGGCCGCGAGATGCAGCGCCAAACTCAGCATGCGCTGCGAGACCGTGAACATCTCCGACAGCAGCCCGCCGAGGAAATTGCCGGCGGCCGGCAGCGCGGCGAGGAGGAGTACCTGCGCGAATTCTTCCATGCAAAACTCTTGCAAACAGCACGTAACCGAAGACCTCGGGGCGTGCAGCGCGCAGATCAACCGTTGCCAGTCGCCGTCCGTTTGACAATTGATGAATGCTATTCGGCCAGATCAATCACAGCTCGTTTCCTCCCGCCAGGCGCGGGTCGCGTCGCGAAGCACCACGTAGGATGTGTGCAGGAACACCAGGGCAACAAGGCTCGCGACCACAATGTCCGGCCATGCAGTATCGAGAAACATAACCAGACCACCCGATACGATCACGGCGATATTGCCGATCACATCGTTCCGCGAGCACAGCCACACGGATCGCATGTTCACGTCCTCGCCGCGGTGCTTCATCAGTAGCGTAAAACAGATGAAATTGCCGACGAGCGCAGCAGCAGCGACCGCCATCATGATGAACCCGACGGGCTCAGGCTCGCCGAGCAGGCTGGCGACAATGCTTGCGATCACCGCGGCGGCGAACCCGAGCTGAATGAGTCCCTTCAGGAAGGCAGCGCCTGCGCGCCAGCGAAGGCTGCGCGCGACGACGAACAGGCTCATGGCATACACGAGCGTATCGCCCAGGTTGTCCGCGGAGTCTGCGATCAACGCCTGCGACTGTGCAAGCAACCCGGCCGCCAGTTCCGCAACGAACATGACAGCGTTGATGGCGAGCACGATCCAGAGCGTGCGCCGCCGCTCGCCGTTTTGCAGCGCGGCCAGTTCGTCCGCCTTCGATTCGCAGCCGCATCCCGCCATGATTCGCACCTCGTGGATTCTGATAGCATGCAGCCTAAACCCTATAGTCGCTAGAGGGTCAAGCTTTGGAGACCGCGAAGATGATGATCGGGGAACTGGCGAAACAGACGGGCGTCCAGGCAGAGACGATCCGCTACTACGAGCAGATCGGCATGCTGCCGGCGCCGCGGCGAACGGCCGCGAAATATCGGATCTACACCGACACGCATGCCGAGCGCTTGCGGTTCATTCGCGGCGCGCGAGCGCTCGGCTTCAGCCTGGACGATATCCGGGCGCTGATCTCGCTCAGCAGCGAGCGGCGCCGCTCGTGCGCGGCGGTGGACAGGATCGCGCGGCAACAACTGGAGCAGGCGCGCACCCGCATTCGTGACCTGGAATCGCTCGCGGGCGAGCTGGAGCGCATTGTTAAAAGCTGTGCCGGCGGGCGGATTCCGGCCTGCCAGATCCTCGACGCCTTGCCGGCGAAGGCCGCCGATTGATGCCTCGGAAAGAACCCGCATTGGAATCCGAGGACTTCCTGCGGCATACTGCGCCGCCTATGCATCGCCTCATTGCCAGCCTCATTGCACTTTCGATCGTCTTCGCCTCCGTGGCGTGGGCGGGCGACGTGCATGAGGAAGCCTTGACCGGCCAGCACGTCTCGGCCGATCAGGACAACGGTGATACGCCCTCCAAGATTCCCGGACCTTGCGATCACTGCTGTCATGGCAATGGCCATCAATTGGCGTTAAGTGATGGTGATGTGATGTCGGTTGCGATACACGTCGAGATCGAGCGTCCGGTGCCGTTGCGGCAACCCGCTAGCTGGCTGCAGACCCCACCAACACCACCGCCCAATAGCTGATTCCTGACTGTCTCCCGGTGCGTCGGGCGAATGCTCGTGCGCGTGTCGTTCAGACCGTATGGAATCCGATCATGTCATTGCTTCACACCCGGGCGCGCGTTCGCGCCTTTCTCGCCATCCTCGTGATGGCGTCGCCCGCTGCTGCGCACGCGGCGGACCTGTCCCACCCAGCGGTATCGCCGGCCTTGCAGGCGTTTGTCGCCGAGGCACTGCGCGAGCACCCCGACATGCAGGCCGCGCGCGCGGAACTCGATCGCTTTCGCGCGGAAGCCGAGGCCGCCGATCAGCCGCTCTACAATCCCGAACTCGGCATCGAGTACGAAGAAACCGATATCAAGGAACGTAGTCTCGGTCTGCAACAGACGTTCGACTGGTCGGACAAGCAGGAAGCGCGCGCATCCGCGGCGGCCTCGGCACTCGTTGCGGCAAACGCACGTTTCGCCGCGGTCCGTGAAGCGTTCGTCGCCGAATTGCTGACCACACTCGCCGATTACGACGTGGCGGTTGAGCAGGTCACGCTTGCCGAACACCGTGCTGAACTCATGCGGCGCTTCGCCGAGCTCGCGGAACAACGCCAACAGGCGGGCGATTTGCCACAGGTGGATTACAACCTGGCCTTGCTCGCGCGCACCGACGCGCAAATGGAGCTGGCACGTGCCCGCTCCCAGCAAGCGGGTGCTGAACAGCAGTTGCGCGCCTTGACCCTCGGCATGACGAACACCTGGCCCGTGCTGCCACGGCAATCCCCGGAACTGCGCTTCGAGGCCGATCTCGACCAGCTACTCGCTACATCGCCTGCCATGGTTGCTGCGCACGCGGACGTGCAATCGGCCGCGGCGATCGTTTCTCTGCGCCGGCGCGAGCGCAAACCCGATCCTACCTTCGGCCTGCATGCGGGCAAGGAAGGCGAAGAGGACGTGATCGGTTTTTCCGTTTCCATCCCCTTGTTCGTGCGTAACAGCTACGGCGCGGAACTCGCGGCGGCGCGTGCCGGTGAACGTGCGGCATCGCTGAACGCGGCAGCCATTGAACGCGACCTTCGCGCTCGCCTGGTCACTGCTGGCCGGCGTTACCAGAACATCCGGGAAGCGTGGCAGGGCTGGGAAGCGCTCGGTGCCGCGAGTCTCGATCAACAGATCGATGTGCTCGAACGCCTCTGGCGAGCCGGCGAACTGGGGACGACGGATTACCTGGTGCAGCTCAAGCAAGCGCTCGACACGCGCACCAGCGCGCTCGATCTCAAGAACGAACTGTGGACCGCTTGGTTTGACTGGCTGGAGGCCTCGGCGCGCGCAACCGACTGGGTAGGTCTCGCCGCAACCGCATCGGTCCCTGACGACAACGCATTGAGGAATTGAACATGATGATCCGAAACCTGTTGCTGATCGCGCTGCTCGCGATCGCGAATCCCGTGTCGGCAAGCGAAGAACCTGAGCACGCGGGAGAAGAAGAACATGCCGAGGAAGGCACCAGCCTTCAACTCGACGCCGCCGCACGCGAGGAAGCCGGCATTGTGACGACGCGCATCGAACAACGCCCCTTGCGCGAGACGATAAGCGTGCCCGGCGAAGTCACGATCAATGCTTACCGCTCGTCGAAGGTCACACCGCGTATTGCCGCGCAGATCGTCGCGCGCCAAGCCACGCTCGGTGACGTCGTGAAACAAGGGCAGCCGCTGGTGACGCTGTCGAGCGTCGAGGTCGCCGAAGCGCAAGGCGCGCTGCTGGTCGCCGAACAGGAATGGCAGCGCGTGCAGTCGCTGGGCCGCGAGGTGGTATCGGAAAGCCGTTACATCGAAGCGCAAATCGCGCATCAGCAGGCACATGCTCGCCTGCTGGCCTATGGCATGAGCGAAGCGGAGATCGAGACGCTCAAGAAGAACGCGGATGCCACGCGCGCGACCGGCAAGTTCGACCTGGTCGCACCACAGGATGGTCGCGTGATCTACGATGATTTCGTCGTGGGCGATTTTGTCGAACCCGGCCGAGTGCTGTTTGAACTCAGCGATGAATCCGTACTCTGGGTGGAAGCGAGCCTCACACCCAAAAACGCCGCGCACATCCAGCAAGGTACCGATGTCGACATCCTGCATGACGGCTTGCGGCTGCCGGGCAACGTCGTGCAAGTCCATCACCGCCTGAATGAAGCCACGCGCCGCCAGTCAGTGCGCATCACGGTCGATAACAGCGAGGATCTGCTGCATCCCGGCGAGTTCGTCGAGGTCGCCATCCCGGTGGGCAGCGGCGAACCCGCGCTGGCCGTGCCGGCCGCCGCGGTCGTGCTCGTCGATGGCGAATCGACAGTGTTTCGGTTGCAGGAGGACACGTTTGAGCCGGTGCCGATCGAGACGGGTGAAGCGCGCGGCGCATGGCTGCCCGTGCAGAGCGGTCTGAGTGAAGGCGATGTGATCGCCGTCGAGGGCGCATTCCATCTCAAGTCGTTGCTGCTGAAATCGCAGCTTGGCTCCGGTCACGGTCACTAAGGGAGAACGGTCATGTTGGAGAATCTGGTCGAGCTCTCGTTACGTTACAAGTTCCTGGTGCTGGTCGGCTTCGTCGTCGTCGCCTTCCTGGGCTGGCGCGCGGTGACCAGCGTGCCGCTGGACGCGTATCCCGACGTCACGCCCGTGCAGGTGAACATCTACACCGAATCGCCCGGTCTCGCGGCCGAAGACGTCGAACAACTGCTGACATTCCCGATCGAATCCGCGATGGCGGGCCTTCCGGACGTGCAGCAGATCCGCTCCGTCAGTCTGTTCGGCCTGTCGTACGTTGCGGTCTATTTTGAAGATGACGTGGACATCTACTTCGCGCGGCGGCTGGTGATGGAGCGCCTTCAGGAGGTGCGCGATCGCATTCCCGAAGGCTACGGCTCCCCGGAGATGGGACCGAACTCATCCGGCCTTGGTCAGGTGTTCTGGTACACCGTCGAGCGTGCCGATGAAAAGCTCAAGGGCGAAATCACGGACATGGACCTGCGCACGCTGCAGGACTGGACGGTGCGCCTGATCCTGCGCACCGCACCCGGCGTCGATGACGTGACCTCCTGGGGCGGCCAGGAACGCCAGTACCAGGCCGTGATCGAGCCGCTCAAGCTCATCAAGTACGACCTCACGTTCAGCGATGTCATCAGCGCGATCGAAATGAACAACGCGCAGGTGGGCGGCCAGTACACCAACCTCGGCAAGGAGCAGTACCTGATCCGCGGACTTGGCCTGGTGCAGAACGAGGAGGATCTCGGCCAAATCGTGCTGAAAGTGCGCGAAGGCGACCCGGTGTATCTGCGCGATGTTGCCACGATCACGCAGGCGCCGGCGTTACGGTTCGGCGCGGTGACCCGCGACGGCAAGGAAGTCGTGCTCGGCATGGCGCTGTCGCGCATCGGCACGAACGCCCAGGAAGTGGTCGAGGGCGTGAAGGCGAAAATGGAAACCGTGATCGAGGCGCTGCCGGGAGGTGTCGTGATCAAGCCGATCTATTCGCGCACCACGCTGGTGGACAAGGCCGTGGGTACGGCGACCAGTGCATTGCTGGAAGGCGCAATCCTCGTCGCGATCATCCTGTTCCTGTTTCTTGGCGAAGTGCGCTCGGCGATCGTAGTGATCGCATCCTTGCCGCTCGCAATGCTCATCGCGTTCATCTTCATGGACCAGTTCGGCCTGTCGGCAAACCTGATGTCGCTTGCGGGGCTCGCGATCGGCATGGGCATGATGGTCGATGGCGCCGTGGTGCTGACGGAAAACGCCTTCCGCATCATGGCGGAACGGCGTGAACACGGCGAAGCCGTCAATCGCACCTCTGCGGTGCTCGCCGCCGCCCGCGAAGTGATCAACCCGATCGCGTTTGCCATCCTCATCATCATCGTCGTGTTCCTGCCCCTGTTCAGCCTGCAGGGTCTCGAAGGCAAGCTGTTCAAGCCGATGGCGTTCAACATCAGCTTCGCGATGGCAGGCTCGCTGCTGCTGACGCTCACGTTGATTCCGGTGCTCGCCGCGCTCGTGCTGAAGCCCAAGGAAGAGCGGGACACGTGGCTGATGCGATGGACAAAGCGCGGTTACCAGCCGTTGCTCGGCTGGGCGCTCGGCAACCGTGCCAAAGTGGCCGGTGCTGCCGGCGGATTGCTCGTTATCGCGCTCGCGCTGTTCCCGTTCATGGGCAAGGAGTTCATGCCGCAGTTGCAGGAAGGCGACATCATGTGGCGCGTGACCTCCATTCCGTCCACCTCACTCGAACAATCCATCGAGATATCGAAAACAATCGAGAACGTGCTGGGCGAGTTTCCGGAAGTCGAGACCACGCTCGCGATGGTGGGTCGCGCCGAAAAAGGCGAAACCGCGGACGTGAACTACATGGAGATCTACACGAAGCTCAAGCCGGAGAGCGAATGGAATACCGGCCGTGACATCACGGAGTTGCGGGATGCCATGCGCGAGACACTAGAGGAAGCCGTACCCACGGCCGTCATTGCATACACGCAACCGATCCAGATGCGTGTCGAGGAGCTGATCTCGGGCGTGCGCGCCACGCTGGCCGCGAAACTCTACGGCGAGGACCTGCAGACCCTCGACCGGCTGAGCCAGCAGATCAAGGAAGTGATCGAGACCGTACCGGGCGTGGCGGACCTGTCACTGGAAGCGAATGTCGGCAAGCCGCAGATCCGCATCCAGGTGGATCGTGACCAGCTCGCGCGCTACGGCATGAATGCCGACCAGGTGCTCACTATCGTGCGCAACGGGATCGGCAATGAACCCATTTCGACGCTGATTGATGGCGTGCGCCGTTTCGATATCACCGCGCGGTTCGGGGATTCCGCGAAGGAATCACTGGCTTCCATCCGCCAGTTGCCGCTGCGCACACCGGACGGCGCCGTAATACCGCTGGAGGAAGTGGCGAACATCACCGTGGCCGAAGGCTATTCGTTCATCCGGCGCGAGCAGTTGCAACGTTACAGCGTGATCCAGATGGACGTGCGCGGTCGCGACGTGGACGGTTTCGTACAGGATGCGAACGCGGCTATTGCCGCGGAGATCGACCTGCCGCCGGGCTACTGGGTCGAGTGGGGCGGTGCATTCGAGAACCAGCAGCGCGCGCTGGCCCGGCTGGCGGTGATCGTGCCGATCACGATCTTCTTCATCTTCGTGCTGCTGTATACCGCGTTCAACTCGGTGCGTTACGCCGCGCTCATCATCGCGAACGTGCCGTTCGCGACCATCGGCGGCATCCTGGGCCTGTTTCTCACCGGCCAGTACCTGTCGGTGCCCTCGGCCATCGGGTTCATCGCGGTGTTCGGCGTCGCCATGCTGAACGGCATCGTGCTGGTGAGCTTCATCAACGAACTGCGGGATAACGGCGTGCCACTGCATGAGGCCGTTCGGCAAGGAACGATGTTGCGGCTCCGCCCCGTGTTGATGACGGCGAGCGTTGCGATTCTCGGTCTTGTGCCGATGCTGATCTCATCCGGCGTGGGCGCCGAAGTGCAGCGGCCGCTCGCGACTGTCGTCGTCGGCGGCCTGCTCACCTCGACGTTCCTGACGCTGGTACTGTTGCCGATGATCTATGAATGGATGGAAGAACGCCGCCAGGCGCATAACGCGCGCGAGGAGGATCAAGCATGAAAGAAATCAAGGCATTCATTCACCGCAACCGTGCAGCGGACGTGCTACGTGCGCTGAAAGCGGCGGGCTTCGAGCGGCTCTCGTTCAACGACGTGCAGGGCTCGTTGATGGCGCTCGATACCGAGGACCGGGCGTTCTCTGTGGAATTCGGCGAAGAGGTGACTTCGGAAGTGAAGATCGAGTTCGTGTGCGAGGATGATCGCATGCACGAAGCAATCGCGCTGCTGGAGGCACACGGTCGAACCCAGCAATCGGTGTCAGGCTGGGTGTTCGTCACAACGCTGGACGACATGCACGTGATCCGGGGAAGCGGCGAAGACGTCTCTGGCGCGTAATCGCGTCTAGAAAGTCGGCCGGGAACCTCGACGGCACGCTCAACTGAGCGTGCCGTTTTGTTACCCAAGGCTCGGACTGACATTGCCAACGAGCGCGAAAACGCCCAGGGTAATGAAGATCACCGCGGCTATCGAGCGAATGAGTTTCAACGGCAGCTTGTGCGCGGCGACGTTGCCGGCGATGACCACAGGAACGTTGGCCAGCATCATGCCGAGCGTCGTGCCCAGCACGACGAGAGGTACGCTGTCGTACTTCGCCGCCAGCACGACCGTCGCGATCTGCGTCTTGTCACCGATCTCGACGAGAAAGAACGCGATCAGCGTGGTCAGGAATCCGCCATAGTTGTACTTGGCGGCGGCGTCATCGTCCTTGTCCGGGACGAGGATCCAAAGCCCCATCGCGATGAACGATCCAGCGACGGCCCAGCGCAGCGTCTGCGGGGAGAGGATTGAGTTCAGCCACGACCCCAGTTCAGCGGCGATGCCATGATTTGCGAGCGTCGCAACCAGAATGCCGGCGATGATCGGCCAGGGTTTGCGGAAACGGGCAGCCAGCACGAGCGCGAGCAACTGCGTCTTGTCGCCGATTTCGGCGAGAGCCACTGAGGCGGTGGAAACGAGGAGGGATTCCAAGAGACATCCTGAAGAAGCGGGATCGAGCACCGATGACACAACGCCTTGTCCCGCTCCGGTTCAAGGGCATCATGTCAAAGGTCTCGCCAAGGACTCCCGTGCTCGCCATAGCGCATGCGGCGCCAATTGTGTTGACAAGCACCTTTCGCTGACGGCGAAAGCGGCTACTCCCCTAAGACGGCTGCAGTATAGCAAGCGGACAGCATCGGCACATGATGCGGGAGGGCTACCTCAGGCAAGAGGACACACGTCAGGCGACGAGCGATAATGTGATTCTGATCGACGGTGCGAAGCGGAGGCAGCCATGAAAGACCTTGTGGAAAACGGATACGAATGGCCCGAAACCCTGGAGCGCGAAATCGACAAATCGTTTGCCCGGATGCAGGGACCGGTGGCCGACGCGGGATTCAAGAAGCTGTTGGAGGCCACGCCCGAGGAAATAGCAGAGGTGGCCGTACGGAGACATCATCAACACGACAACCGCGAATAGCCGGAACGCGACGGCATGACCACAGGGACAGACAACAGCTTCCAGAGCAGTTCAGGACGCCTTGCGGATCCTGCACGAAAGGTGCGCCAGCGAAGACGAAATGTGCCGGATGCTGGGTATTTCTCACGACGATCTCATCGATTGGTCGAATCGGCCTCCGAACGACCTGGACAAGGAATCAATTGAGCGGATCGTCCTGATCGTAGCCATCGCGGACCACCTCAAAGTGCTGTTCCCCAAGAATCACGTGAGATGGCCGCAGTTGATAAACAATTCACCCATGTTTGGCGGTGAGACGCCCGATGTCCATTTTGGCAAAGGGACCGGTCTCGGACATCCGCCACGTCAAACGGTGGCTCGACGGTTGGATATATTGAGGGCGATTGAGAGGGATTTTCGCGTGCTGGCAGGTATACAGAATGCAGAGGTGTCGTGAAGAGTGGCGGCCATAGCGGAATCGAAGCCAGCAGGGCTGACAGATTCCTTTTAGATCAAACGCTTAACATCATTTTGGCGAAAAAAAGCTGAATCCCGGCCGACCCTC
>CAZRFE010000060.1:0-15213 GCA_964599565.1 uncultured Gammaproteobacteria bacterium | reverse complement strand
CGGCGGCTCGGCGCATCCGTATCCGGACGCCGTGATCTACAAGACCGTGGTGTCGTACAGCCTGCTGTACTTTCTCGCGTACTACGGCGTACACGATCTTCGCACCATCCGCATCCTGCTCGGCGTCATTCTCCTCGTGTTCGCGATCGCGTCGCTGGAAGCCATCCATGAAGGCTTCGCGTACGGCTTTGCGAACTACGAGAACGACGAACGCGCGTCCGGTCCGTTCAGCCACAGCAGCGGCAACGCGAACTACGCCGGTGTCTTCTACAGCATCTTCGCATCGTTTTCGCTCGCCATCGCGGTGCTCGGCAAGCGCGTGCACTGGCTGCCGCGCCTCATCGCGCTCGGGTGTTACGCACTTGGCTGTTTCGCGATCTTCGCGACATTCTCGCGCCAGTCGTTTCTCATCATCGGCGTCACCACGCTGATCGTTGCACTGCGCCGCAATCCGCTCGTGGCCGTGGTTGCCGTGATGTGCATGCTGTCATATCCGCTGTGGGCGCCGGAGGGCGTGGTCGAGCGCGTGGACATGACGCAGCAGGAAACCTCGACCGGCGAAACCGAGCTTGAGAACAGCGCCGCGAGCCGTTACGAGCTGTGGGGCGGTGCCATCGAGATCATCAAGGACAACCCGCTCGGCATCGGGCTCAACCAGTTCAAGGACGAGATCGAACCGCACCTGCCCGACTGGGTGACGGCGCGCGATGCGCAGAACCAGTACCTGCTGATCGCGGCGGAGGCGGGCATTCCCGGTCTCGTCGTATTCATCGCATTGATCTTCTCGCTGTTCGGCATTGCGCGGCGGCTGTCGGGAATCGCGCGCTCGCACGAGGCGCGCACGCTCGGCGCGGCGATGGGCGTCGTGGTCGTTGCCGTCATCATGGGCAACATCTACAGCAGCACGTTCTTCTCCGGCGAAGTGATGGGCGACTTCTGGATACTGGCCGGGCTGCTCTCCAGGTACGCCGTGATCGCCGAACGCGAAACCATGATCGGCGGCGTGCCCGCATCGCAGCTGTCTCCGGTCGAGCAGCTGCGCGGCGTGTACGCACGCTGGCAGAACCGGCAACAGGGTACGGAGGCGCGACGATGAATCCGTTTGAAAGACAATCCCGCGGCGGCGGACATGTCGCGGCGGGCCATGCGCACGGCAGGTTCGCGGATGTGATTCCGCTGGCGTCGAAGGCGCGGGACTTCCTGGTGCTGACCACGCAGCGCACGGGATCGAGCTGGCTGATGGACAGGCTCGACCATTCGCCCGAGCTGGAAGGGCACATGGAACTCTTCTATCTCCATGAACGGCGCGAGCCGCCGCGCGCCGGCAGCAACGATTACCCGCGCTTCGTCGAGAGCCGCGCAACCGTCGCGCGCGGACACCGTCCGTTCGCGGTGTTTCGCTATCTCGAAAATTTCTATGCGCGGAAGACTGCGGCGGGATTCAAGCTGATGTACTCGCAGCTGCGCGAGTATCCCGAGATACTGCCCTGGCTCGCGTGGCGCAGGCTGCCGGTCGTTCACCTGATCCGCGCAAACCATCTTGATGTGATCATCTCGGAACGCCTGGCGGATGCGACGGGGACCTCGCATGCCACCGTGGAGGAAGGCGGCGGAAAACCGTTGCGCGTCACGCTCGATCCCGGCGAACTGCTGCCAAGAATCCGCCGCCTGGAAGGCAAGCAGCGCGCCATGCGCCGGTTGCTGGCGCTGCTGTCGAATCCCTGTCTCGAGACGACGTACGAGGATCTTTGCAGCGACCCCGGTGCGTTCGACCAGGTGCATGCGTTCCTGCGCATCGACGGTGCGCTCGTGCGCGGCGATACGCGCCTCGTCAAGCGCCAGCGTGCGCGGCACGAGGATGTCATCGTCAACTATGCCGAGGTGCGCGATGCGCTGCTGCGCGACGGTCGCGCATCGCTGCTGCACGAATTCCGCGAGCAGGAATGATTCCCAAGGAGATGCTGTGACGCTTCCGAATTTCATCATCATCGGCGCCGCGAAGGCGGGCACGACCGCGCTGTACTGGTATCTCGCCGGACACCCGGAGGTATTCATGAGCGCGGTGAAGGAAACCAACTGGTTTGCATACGCCACGGACGATCGCGGCCGCCCGGTATACGGCGACAGCCGGCTGCATCACTTCCCGGTGAAGAGCGCCAGCGCATACGAAAACCTGTTCCGCGACGCCGGCGATGCGATCGCCATCGGCGAGGCATCGCCGATCTACCTGGAATGCCCGTCGTCCGCCGCGCGCATCCATGCATCCGTACCTGACGCGAGAATCATCTGCGGCCTGCGCAACCCGGTCGATCGCGCGTATTCGGATTACCTCATGTACCTGCGCGGTCGCGGCGAGCGTCTTGATCCTGAAAAGGACCTTGCCGTCACCGCGGACTGGATGCGTGCGGATTCGCACTGGATGCGCGTCAGCCGGTACCACGATGCCTTGCGGCGCTACTACGCGCTCTTTCCGCGCGAGCGCATCCATGTCTTCCGCTTCGATGACCTGAAACGCTCGCCGCGCGGCATGGTGCGTGACGTTTACCGGTTTCTCGGCATCGATGCCGAGCATGTTCCGGATTTCGCGACGCCGTACAACGTCGGCGGCATGCCGGCGAATGCGCTCCTGGAACGGCTGTTCACGAGCGGTGCGGCCATCCGCACGACGATCGAGCCGTGGCTGCCGAAAGGCATCACCCGCTGGGCGCGCCGGCTGCGCGCATCGAACATGCAGAAGGCACCGCGCCTGCCGGCGGATGCAAGGCGGCATCTCATGGCGCACTTTCGCGATGACATCCTGCGCACCATGGAACTGACGGGCATCGACCTTCGCGACTGGCTGGAGCAGGGCGAGACCGCCCGTGCGGAACTGGCCGTGGAACGCTGAGGGGATCCAGGTGCGGCGGGAATAAAAAAACCCGGCCGAAGCCGGGTTTCTTAAAACGACTGCTGTTCGATCACTTCACCGCCGGAACGGCATCGTCGGGCAGGGTGATCATGTACGCATCGATGTTGTCGACGTTCGCGGTATTCCAGTTCGAGTTGAACATGATGCGCGTGAAGTCCCTGTTCACCGCCGCGTGCGTCTCGGAGAAGTACGTTTCCACTTCGTTGTAGCTGTGCGCGATGTTGAGGATGCGCGGGTTCTCCTTCATCTCCACGGCCATGATCTTCTTCACGTACCAGCCCGGCTGCTTCTCGGCGTAGGTCGAGATCAGCGCCCAGCCCGGCTTGCTGAAGCTCTTCGCGGAGATGTGCATGGCGGTGCCGTTGCCGTCCGCGTAGATCTGCCAGAGCTTCGTGGCCTTGCCCGTTTCAAGATCCCACATCTCCACCCAGCCGCTGTCGTAGTCGCTCGCGATGATCACGTCGCGACCGTTCGCATCGAGACCGATGTCGGAGTGGGGACCGCGCACGGTGAGACCCACGGCCTTGCTGAAGTCGCGCGTGTACGCCATCAGGCCGCACGGGTTATCGCGCGTGCCGAGCGCACTGCGGCTTTCGCAGTTGACCGCACCGCCGGCATTCCATGACGGCACGACATACTTGCCGCTCGGGCTCATGCTGATGTGATCGGGCCGGCCCATGCCGCCGCCATCGAGCGCGAAATCGAACACGCCGGTGATGGTGTTCGTTTCAAGGTCGTACGTGATCATGCCGAGCGCCTGGAATTCCTTCGTTTCCACCTGCAGCGCCCAGTAGCGTGCATCGGCGGACGGGCTGCCCTCGGACTTCGTCCAGGCGCGGAACGCGTTCGGCCAGATGTCGGTGATGCTCGTGTCGCCGGGGTGACCGTTGATGCCGTTCACCTTGCGCAGGTCCGCAACAACTGTCTTCTCGCCGGTGCGCACGTTGTAGGTGCTGATCGTCATGCCGACGCCGTTGTTCGGGAACAGGTAGAGAAGATCCGGATTCGTCGGATGCCACTGCGGTTCCGTGCCGCCGCCGCCGAACAGCTTGCGCACGTAGGAAAGATCGGAGGTCTTGTAAAGGTGCCAGTAACCGTCCTGCGAGTAGATCAGGAAGTTGGAATCGTCCGCGTTGAACGGCTGGCGGCGCGCATAGTCGTTGCGCGCAAAGCCGGCCAGTCCTTCCGCATCGTGATCCGTCGCGCGCACGATACACGTGCCGTACACGGGATCTGCGTAGCGCACACCCTTGGCAGGCTTTGCAAAGCCCGAGCGCGGCGGTGTCGCATCCTTGCCTTCGACGAGGCTGAAGTTGCTGGCATAGAAGTTCGAACAGATGTCGCGGGAAATCGTGAAATGCCAGGAGTAATCCGTACCAAGCCGGTTGCCGGCGAGATCCGTGACGGCGCCATCGACAGTGACGGTGTATGCAGCACCCGATTCCAGTTCCATGCGGGGCTTGAGTTCGACTTTCGTACCGTTGACGTTCAGTTCGACATCAACCACGCCGGCCGGACCTTTCATCACGACGGAATCCGCAGAGACGGACGACGGTGCGATCGCTTCGTCGAATTCCACGAACAGGTTGCCGGAAACCGTTTCGCTGTTGTCGCCGGGAATGGTGGCAACGACAACGGGCGCCTGCCTGTCGTTCGGGTCGACGGGAATTTCCGTACCGGGATTTTCATTGCCCGGGAGCGCGGTGCCCGGGGTTCCGGCGCCCGGCGTGTCGTCGCCGGGAACCTGCGTGCCCGGTGTCTGTACATTGCCGGCGGGCACGGAAGAAGAACCGCCGTTGCAGCCGGCAAGCAGCAGGCCGAGCGGCAGGATGATCGTTGCGAGTCTGGAGAGATTCATGATCTTCAGTTACCTATGCGTCAGGCGTCAAAGGGCCGGTCGCACACACGTTTCGTTGCGAATTCGCGCAAGCGAACTGCAACGCAAACGAGGTAACAGGGATCCAGAGGAATCAGCCGGGTAACCGGGCAGGCGTCATGTCTGTTTCGGCAGCATGATCGTTCCGGGCAACTCCGCTGTCCTGGGAACACTCCCTGGGACCGGTGGTTTTGCGTCCCCGCCTTTCGACGGGTTTGCCTTTTTCCGGAACGCGCATCGGTTCATCTTGTATGCGATGACGTGTCCGGTATCGCGAGTGCATGCGCTTGACGCACACACGCCGCTGCATGTTTCGCAATGCGAAGCATGCGGTACAAAGTCACGGATCTTCAGGGAGTCGACAGGTGAACTGACCGGCAGGATGGCTGCATGAGATGCAGGCAGTCATTGCTGTCGGGCAGCCCCGCTGTCGCAGGATGTTCCTGGACCGGTGGCTTTGCGTCCCCGCCTCTCGACGGGTTTGCCTTTGCGGCTGTCCGGCGAGTCCGCCGGGTTCAGCACATCCACGAAGCACGAGTGCTGCGAGGACGCCGCGCAACTTCGCAGAATCCGCAACGGTTTGCCACTGGTTTTTTCAGGAAATGACGACTATTTCCGCGCGCGAGAGGGTATGTACTCATGCATTGGGCGGAAGCTTCACGAAATCTTCATGCTGTTCTCGCAGATGCAGCATGTCCTGCATGCGGTCTACTGCGTCTTCAGTGCATCTCGCGGAAGCAGTATTTCGTAGACGTCGATGTCTTCATCGCGTCCGCTTCCAAAGTTCGAGTTGTAGATGATCTTCGTGAAGTCGCGATTCACGACGGCGTGCGGTTCGGAGAAATAGCTCGTGCGGCGGTTGAATGTGTTCGCGATGTTGTAGATGCGCGGGTTGCGTGAAAGTTCCACCGCCATCAGCTTGTTCGAGAACCATATGTTCTCATCGGGGCCGCGCGTTGCGTATGTCGATATCAGCACCCAGCCCGGCTTGCCGTATGCCTTTCCGGAAACGTGCATCGCGGTTCCGTAATCGCCGTCGTAGATTCGCCAGAGTGTCGTGACGTCGCCGTCGTCGAGCGAGATCATTTCGACATTGCCGGTGATGTAGTTCGAGATGACGATGACTTCGCGCCCGTGCGCATCCAGCGCCATGTCGGAGTGGGGGCCACGCGCCGCGAGCCCGGTTGCGTGGTGAAAGTCGCGCGTATACGCCATCAGCCCGCAGGGTTCGTGCAGATCGCCGAGTTTCCTGCGGCTGCTGCAATCCGCCTTGCCGCCGTTCCACGACGCAACGACGTAATTGCCTTTCGGGCTCATGCTGACATGGTCGGGACGTCCGATGCCGTTGCCGTCCGCCGCGAAATCGTACACGCCGGTGATGCGTCCTTCGCGCGCGTCGTAGCTGATGAGGCCGAGCGGCTTGAAATCCTTCGTCTCAACCTGGAATGCCCAGTAGCGCGCGTCCATCGACGGGCTGCCCTCGGAACGCGTCCACACGCGCGCGGCCGACGGCCAGATGTCCTTTACGCTGCGCGGTTTCCCGTGGCCTGCAACCGGCATGCGCTTGCCGAAGTCCGCAGCCACGGTGCGCTTGTCGTTCGTCACGTTGTACAGCATGAGCTGCATGCCGCCGTTGTTGTGAAGCAGGAACAGGAGGTCCGGATCGTCGGGATGCCAGTGCGGTTCCGTGCTGCCGCCGCCAAGGTCGAGGCGGCGGACGTACTCAAGCGTGCGTGCGTCGTAGAGGTGCCAGTAACCGTCGCGCGCGTAGACGAGCAGACGCGAGCCATCGGCATTGAACGGCTGGCGGCGCGAGTAATCGTTGCGCGCGAAACCTTCCGGCGGTTCGTGGCGATGGTCCGTGACGCGAACCATGCAGCTGCCGTAGGCCGGGTCACGGAACCACTCGCCCTTGCCGGGCGCACGCACCGTCATCGGTGCATCCATGCCGCGCTTGCCGGGTTCCAGGTTCACGGCTTCGGGATCGCAGCGCATCGCCTTCCTGGCGGAATCGGTTTTCCCCGGATCCGCCGGCTGCGCGCATGCAACGCTGCAGGAGAACATCGCGAGCGCGATGACGCGCCTGAACACGGCGGACAGTGGAACGGAATGTCCCGTGCGGATACTCACGGGTTGGACGCCGCGGCATGCAGCCCGGTGCCGCGCCGCGGAATCACGGAGGCGTTCCTGCGCCTTGCCAGTTCATGTTCCCAGTCAAGCGCATGCTGGAGTATCTCCTCGAGATCGTCGTGCTGCGGCTCCCAGCCGAGCAGAGCGCGTATCCGCGAGGCGTCCGCGATGAGTGTCGGCGGATCGCCCGGGCGCCTGTCCATGATGCGGATGTCGATCGGCGCACCGTGGACGCGCTGCATGGCGTCCATCACTTCGCGGACGCTGTAGCCGTGACCGTAGCCGCAGTTGAGCGTCACGGATACACCGCCATCCAGCAGGTAGTCGACAGCAGCGACATGCGCGCGCGCGATGTCATCGACATGCACGTAATCGCGAACGCCGGTGCCATCCGGCGTTTCATAATCCGTGCCGTAGATGTTCACGTGCGTGCGCCGGCCGAGCGCGGCTTCGCACGCGACCTTGGTGAGCAGCGTGCAGTTTTCCTTGGACTGGCCGATGCGGCCTTCCGGATCGGAACCGGCGACGTTGAAGTAGCGCAACGTGACGTATCGCAGCGGCGTCGCCGCGGCAACATCCTGGAGCATGCGCTCGGACATGAGCTTGGAACTGCCGTAGGGATTGATCGGGTCGAGCGCGGAGTCTTCGCGCGCAATGCCGTTCTCCGGAACGCCGTACACGGCGGCAGTGGACGAGAAGACGAAATTCCGCACGCCGGCGGCCGCGCAGCAGGCAATGAGGTTGCGTGTCCGTGCCGTGTTGACGTCGTAGTAGAGCAGGGGATCCTCGACGGATTCCGGTACGACCGTCTTCGCCGCGAAATGCATCACGAGATCGATCCGGTGTTCGCGCAGGATGCGGGCGACGAGATCCGTATCGCCCACGTCGCCCTCGATCAGTTCGCCATGAATCACCGCGTCGGCCCGGCCGGTCGAAAGATCGTCCAGCACCACGACGCGGTATGGACGCTCGCGGAGCCTGAGCAGCGCGTGGCTTCCCACGTAGCCGGCGCCGCCGGTGACAAGAATGCCGAGGTCGTTCATTCGCTGTTTCTCCTTGCCGCGATCTGCGCGGAGTTTCCGGTTGTCGCAAGAGGTGCTGTTGCGGTGTGTCTGCCGCGGCCCTGGAGATGCAGGACAGCCGGCGTGTGTACGGCGGGAAGACGGCTGAAGTTTTCGCGCAGCCAGTGCGTGACGGTGCGCATGAGCTGCAGGCGATCCTCGCGCAGGATGTACATGTGATCGGCGTCCGCGAAGTGACGGACATCCACCAGGCCGCGGAAGCCGACGTCGCGGAATGCATCGTGAAACTGGCGTGCATAGCTGCAGTCGCCGGATCCACCGGAGAATATCTGCAGCTGCCTGACATCGCGCGCGCACAGGAGGTCGAGTTCCCGCGCCATTTCGTCGCGGTCGCGGATGGCGCCTTCCCAGAACGCAAGCGATGCGTCTTCCGCGTTCACGCCGCCGCGCGCGTTGCGCGTGAGGCGCCGCCCGACGCCCGCGATGAATCCCGCCCATTTGCGCGCGCTCAGCATCCGCGGCAGGTAGTGGTGCAGGTAGAATCTCGCCGTGCGCGGAATGAATCCGTCCATCGCGACGATTCCGCGCACGCGCGCATCGGTGACGGCAGCGCGGTGTGCGACTTCCGCACCGCTGCAAAGACCGGCCAGTACGAAGCGCTCGCAGGCGAGTGATTCCTGCATGGCATCCATGGCGTCGCGAACATCGCAGACGGCGGTCATCTCCGCGCCGTGGTCGTCGCGGCGCGGTGCGCTTTCACCGATGCCCGAAAGATCGAAGCGCAGCGATGCAATGCCGGTTGCAGCGAGCATGCGCGACAGTTCGACGTAGAGCCGGTAGGGGCCTGGCTTGTGCAGGAGCCCGGCGGTGATGAAGATGACAACCGCGCGATTGTCGAACGACAGCGCGGGTTCTGGCTGGACGAGCATGCCGGCGAGATGTTCGCCGCTGCCGAATCTCAGCGGCGTCTCGTTCATGCGGCCACCTCGTTGATCATTGCGACCGCACGGTGAAGGGTTTTGCCGTCGACGATGGATTCCTCGATGCGCCGTGCGTCCTTCCAGCCGTAATCCTTGTGCAGTTCTATTTCATGAACGGATGCCGCAGCGCGCCGGGCGCGCGGGGCGTGCTGCGCGACGATGATGTCCCTGATGGAAGGCATCGCAGCATCGTCTTGCTGGATGGCGCGGATATCGTCAAGCAGTGTTGCGGCGTAACGCGCGCCGACGAGTTCGACGGTGTCTTCACCGGCGGTGGTGTCCTGCCGTGACCGCGGAAAGCGCTGGAGGTCGCGCAGCATGGAGGCGTGCAGGCGCAACTGCTGTTCGATGTACTGTGCGCCGTCTTCCACAGGGTCCCAGAGAAAGAGGAGACATGCGGACTCGATCTGCGACGCCGCAAGCGCCGAGATCGTTGCGCCGAAGCGCATGCCGGCGAGCGCAATGCGCGAAAGCGATTCGCGTGCGCGCAGGCCATCGGCGGCGTCGATCGCATCCTGCACCCATTCCCGAAGACGCGCGTGGCACTCGCTGCCTTCGGCATCGCCCGTGCCTGCATAATCGAAACGCATCACGGGAAAGCCGAACTGCGCGAGCCGGTCGGCGAGCCTTATGTAGGTTCGGTGCGATCTGAAATATTCATTGCCGAGCGGGTGACACAGCACGATGCCTGTCGAACGCATGAGTCCCGTTGCCGGATGATGCAGACTGCAGTAACGCCGTTGTCCGCGTCGTCCTGCATGAAATGATTCAATGAGCATGAATACCCTGATGTGGATGCGAATCTGTTCGCGGCGCGTGGCCGTGTTCTGTCGGTTGCGGATACGCGCATAGGGATACCGCCCAGGAATCGCACGGGCAATACAGCGTTATATCTAGCGGTGATCGCGCGGTTTGACTGACTTCAGAAAACCGTCGTAAACCCTTGTTGATACAGCCATGTCCGGATACTGCAAGCGCGTGAAGCAGGTAACCTGACAACAGGTTTTCTGCGGTCGCGAACGACGGCACGATTCGCCGCCGACCGCCACGATTGCGAGGATGTATCTCTATGGCCACAGTGGCCAAGGCGGCAGAAGTTGTAGTAGCAGATCCTTTCCCGATCGTCCGCTATGGAATTGTCCAGCTGTTCCGGGACAAGAACGGCCTCAGGGTAATCGCCGAAGCGAACGATGGCGCGGAGACTGTCCGGTTGTGCGAGGAGCACAAGCCGGATCTTCTCGTGCTGGATATCGCGATGCCGAGCATGAGCGGAATCGAGATCGTGCGGCAGGTGAAGGAAGTCTCTCCCGAGACGAAGGTGCTCATACTCACCGTGCAGCACCAGCGCGAACTGATCTCGTTTCTCATGCAGAGCGGCGCAGACGGATTCCTTGCCAAGGACGTATCCGTCGATCGCATCGCCGAAGCGGCGACGGCGCTCGCGGAAGGCTACGGATACTTCGGTCCGGGTGCGGCGCAGGTGTTCACGGGCCGCGATGAGAATCTTGCGAGCGGAAGCCGCCGCCGGCGTTCCGATGAACCTTACGAACGTCTTACTGCACGCGAGCGCCAGGTCTTCCAGCTCGTTGCACAAGGACGTACGACGCGCGAGATTGCAGATATCCTCGACATCCGTCAGAAGACGGTGGAAAACCACAGGCTTCGCATCATGCGCAAGATGAAGCTGCACCGTACCGCGGAACTGATCCGCTATGCGGCATTGAAAGGGCTGCTGACGTAAACGCGCTGGCGTAAACAACGTGTTGCATGGAGAAACGGCCGGTCACCCGGCCGTTTCTCCATCCCGCCGCTTCAACGTCGTGAGTTTCGATCGATGCAGGCGCCGTAGACGTCGATGTCACGAAGCACGGCCTTTCCGGCTTCGATCTCAAGGCGCACGGTGTCGAATTTCTCATCCGTTTCCATCAGCAGCAGTTCACGCACACCATCCGCGTCGTTCGCAAGGCGCAGCCTGCCCGATGCTGCTGTCGCATCATCCACTTCCTCGCCGCGATACAGCACCGACATGCGCAGTCCCTCAAGCGTGTCGAGACTCATGCGGTTTTCCGGATCGGAGACAAGGAACGCCGCCGTGCCCCCGCGCGGATGCGCGCTGCCGGTTTCGATGCTGATGTCGGCGGATGCCGATTCGCCGAACGGCACGCGCAGCCGCGTCGAGTTGAGCGGATTGCGGTCGAGCAGGTGCTGCGGCGAGACGATGGCGCAGTACGGGCACGTGCCGCCTATCCTCGCGTCGACGCGCTTCGCCATGGCGGCTTCCGAACCGCGGAAGACGACGGGCCGGAGTGTACGGCGCGTGCAGGCGGTGGTTTCCTTCGGTTCACAGGCGTCGCCGATGCCATCACCGTCGCTGTCGCGCTGATCCGCGTTCGCGGTGTGCGGGCAGTTGTCGCCGGTGACAGCAATCGTCTTTCCGTATGCAGTGCGAAGGCCCATGACGCTTGCGGATGCCATCGCATCATCGCTGTCACCATCGCCTTCGCCTTCGTCGCCTTCTTCATCGTCATCCGGCGGCACTTCCTCGCCGTCGTTCACGCCGTCGTTGTCGTCGTCGTCATCGCAGATGTCACCGATGCTGTCGCCATCCGCATCTTCCTGGTCGGGGTTCGGTGTTGCGGGACAGTTGTCGACCTCGTCCGCCACGCCGTCGCCATCGCTGTCTTCATCGTTGACGGGGTCGCAGTCATTGCCGATGCCGTCGTCGTCATCGTCTTGCTGGAAGGGATTGAACACGAGCGGGCAGTTGTCAGTTTCGTCGGGATGGAAGTCGTTGTCGTCATCGCCATCGCACGCGTCGCCGAAACCGTCGTTGTCGTTGTCGTCCTGGCTTGAGTTCGCGGTCATCCGGCAGTTGTCGCCGGTATCGGAAACGCCGTCGTTGTCGTCGTCGTCATCGCAGGCGTCGCCCGCACCGTCGTCATCGTTGTCGTCCTGGTCGCCGTTCGGAGCGGCGGGGCAGTTGTCCGCGGCATCGTCGACGCCGTCGCCGTCGGAATCGGTGCTGTCGTCGCAGGCGTCGCCAATGCCGTCGTCATCGGAGTCCTGCTGCGAGCCGTTCGGCGTTGCCGGACAATTGTCGGGCACGTTGGGAACGCCGTCGCCATCGATGTCGTTATCGCATGCATCGCCGTCGCCATCGCCGTCCATGTCATCCTGGGAAGGGTTCGGTGCGCGCGGACAGTTGTCCATGGCATCGTCCACGCCGTCGCCATCGGTATCGTTGTCGCTGTCGCATGCGTCACCGATGCCGTCATCGTCGGAGTCGGCCTGGTCCGGGTTCGGCTGTACGGGGCAGTTGTCGACGGCGTTGCTGATGTCGTCGCCATCCTGGTCGTCATCGCATGCGTCACCGTCGCCATCGCCATCCTGGTCTTCCTGTCCGGCATTCGCGGTCACCGGGCAGTTGTCGATGCCGTTGTCCAGGTCATCGCCGTCGATGTCGTCATCGCAGGCGTCGCCGGTGCCGTCCATGTCCTGGTCGGACTGCGAACGGTTCGAATCGGCGGGGCAGTTGTCCGAGTCATCCTGTATGTCGTCGCCGTCGGTATCGCTGTCGTTCGTGTTGTCGCCCGTGTCATCGCCGTCATCGGCGCCGGGATTGCCGTTGTCATCGCCGGGCGTTTCATTGCCGGCCGTGTCCTGTTCGGGAACGGCATCGGCGTTGCATGCCGCAAGACCGATCGGTGCGAGCAGCGCCATCATCAGCAGCAGGATTTCCGCAATTCGTTTCATCTGGAGGTCTCCGTCATGATCGCGGCTCAATGGCCCGGCGGCGCCAGGAGCACGATCTCGATTCGTCGGTTGCGTTCGCGGCCGGCGGCGGTCGCGTTCGAATCCACGGGACGGCTTTCGCCGAAACCACGGACCGTGATTCGCTGCGTCGGTACGCCCTGCAATGCGAGGTGTGTTGCCACGGCTTCGGCGCGTTCGAGCGAAAGTTTCCGGTTCGATTCCGCGCTGCCGGAGGCGTCGGTGTGGCCGTCGATGCGAATGTGCAGGTCCGGCTGGTGACGCAACGCCATCACCAGCGGGTGCAGTTCTTCGCGTGCCGCGGTCGTCAGGATCGCAGTGCCGTTGTTGAATGCGACTTCATACATGCGGATGGTCTGGTCAGGCTGCATGCAGCCGGCGGTGTCGTGCTCGACGTAGGGCAGGCTGTCGAGACACCGATCGTCGCTGTCGCGCACGCCGTCGTTGTCGCTGTCATCCATCGCGGGCCCGGCCGGGCCATCACGCGTGACGGATGCTGCAACCGATTTCGCGCCGAGCGGAATCTGCAGGCCAAGACCGATGCGCACGTCCTGCATGCCGTCGAGAAACTCGTCGTGCACGTAACGCGCCTCGACGCGAAGGCGCATGCCCGAATGGCCGAGCGGCACGGTGATGAGGCCGACGCCGGCGTGTGCGCCCGCGCCGATGTCGTCCAGTTCGGAGTCCTCGACGTCGTTGCGAATCGCGGACAGGCCGAGCAGCGCGAACGGTCGCCAGTCGCCGTTGCCGAAGCGATAGACGGCGTCGACGCCGATATCCTGCTGGTAGAAGTCCGTTCCGCCGGCGTCGCCGCGCTCGAGCACGAGCCCGGTGAGGCGCGCTTCCAGCGCCCAGTTCCCGGCAATACGGAAGCCATAGAGAAAGCTCCCGCCCAGGCCTTCGCCCTCGGTGTCGCGCTTCTCGTCGAGATCCGCGTAGTTGATTTCAAAGGCGAAATAGCGGCTGTCGTCACGTTCGTCGGCGGCGCTTGCGACGGACAGCGGCAGCGCTGTTCCGAGCAACAGCAGCAACGTGAAGACCTTGCATGGCATGACGGACCCCTGAGTGGCACCCCTTTGCGATGTCAGCCTTCAAACTTTCAATTTTTGCCTTCACGGACAATGCGTTGATCCGTGTATTAGCCGGGCCGGGCAGGGGATACTCCCCAAGGTGTGCTTTGCCGGAACGCCGCGAGTGGACGGGGAAGGGGGCTCTCGTGGGCCCTATATATAATGAGTAGGAGTACCTGCACGCATCCCGGGCATCTGCATGCAGGATGTGTGTTTCCACCGCCCGGCTTTTCAGTTAAATTTCGAATATCGGGAGTGGGACAGGAGTACCAGTCATGCAGCAGGTTGCCAACGAACTTTCCTCATTCAGCCCGGCGCTCCGGTTCCTCGGAACCATCCTCCGGCCCATCGTGCGGCTTTGCATGCGTCTTGGCGTATCCGCGAACCAGGCGAATGACCTCATGCGCTGGTTGTTCATCGACGAGTTCTACCGCACGGAGAACCTCTGGCATCGCCGCCAGCCGTTCGCGTCCCGCGCGGCGCTGCTGTCCGGCCTGTCGCGCAAGGAAGTCACGCGGCTGAGAAATACCGACACGATCGGGGACGCCGTCGTCACTGAGCGCCAGAACCGCGCGGCGCGCGTCCTGGCCGGCTGGCGCAACGACCGGCGGTTCCTGGACGAGCAGGGCAAGCCGAAGCCCCTGCCCATGAAATCCACCGACTCCGTGGCTTCCTTCCATACGCTTGTTGGCGCCTACAGCGGCGATGTGCCGCCGCGCACCGTGCTCGACGAGCTGCTGCGCGCCGAATGCATCCGCGTGGAAGGCGGGGACACGGTTGTCCTCGTGGATTCCGTCTACGGCCCCCGGACGAAGGCCGACGACTACCTGTCCACCGTAAGCCTGGTCATGAACGCGCTGGGCGGCAGCGCGGACTTCAACGTCGCCCATGCCGAAACGTCCGAGCGGCGCCTGATGCGCATCTGGTTCCAGAACAACATCCCGCTCGAGAACCTCGCCGACGCCCAGCAGCTCATCCAGGAATCCACCATCCGCTTCGGCCGCCAGCTGGACGCGGAGCTTGTGCAGTTCGCCCATCGCGAGCGGTTGCCGGGCAAGAAATACGTTCGCGCTGGGATGGGAGGCTTCTACTTCCAGGAGTAACACCGTCACCTCAATTTTGTGGGAAGCCAGCTCCCTGTTAAGTAATATTGGGAGCTGAGGACCCACACTACGAGGAGACGACCATGAAGCGCATTCCTTTCACCCTGCTTGCCGTTCTGGCTCTCGTTGTTGCAACGCCCGTTATCGCCGATGAAATCGGACCAGGCCGCAGCTTTGATGATGGCCCCGGATCCGCGACCATGACCGCGATGGCGTCTGTTGATGATGAAGGCCAGGCGACGCTTGAGGACACCAAGGAAGAAACCAGCCTGCTCGATTACTTCATGAACCTCATAAAATGATAATTCGCTTTAACTGAATTCAGTAACCCCCTGAAAAGGGGGTTGTTTTTT
>CAZRFE010000059.1:0-15228 GCA_964599565.1 uncultured Gammaproteobacteria bacterium | reverse complement strand
TGTGCATCATCGAGGCGATGAAGATGATGAACCAGATCGAGGCGGACAAGGCGGGCGTGGTGAAGGCGGTGCTTGCCGAGAATGGCGAACCGGTCGAATTCGGCCAACCCTTGTTCGTGATCGAGTAATCGGGGAGCGCGGCTTCGTTCGAAAAGCAGGACTGAACGAAGCACTGCGCGCTCCTCTCGGTAACGGGATCATGCGCGCGATAAACAAATTCAAGAGCACATATGCCAATGCTGGATAAAGTCGTCATTGCCAATCGCGGCGAAATCGCACTTCGGGTGCTGCGCGCCTGCAAGGAACTCGGCATCAGGACCGTGGCCGTGTACTCCAGCGCGGACCGCGAACTGAAACACGTCAAGCTCGCGGATGAAGCGGTGTGCATCGGCCCGCCCTCGTCCACCGAGTCGTACCTCAACATGCCGGCGATCATCTCCGCGGCGGAAGTCACCGATGCCGTGGGCATTCATCCCGGTTACGGCTTTCTCTCCGAGAACGCGGATTTCGCGGAACGCGTGGAGAAATCCGGTTTCGTGTTCATCGGCCCGCGTCCTGACACCATCCGCCTGATGGGCGACAAGGTTTCCGCCAAGGAGGCGATGCGTGCAGCGGGCGTTCCCACGGTGCCGGGTTCCGACGGCGCGCTCGGCGACAACGACGCGGACAATCTGCGCATGGCGCGCGAGATCGGTTACCCCGTGATCATCAAGGCCGCGGGCGGCGGCGGTGGACGCGGCATGAAGGTCGTGCATTCCGAAGCGACGCTGCTTTCCGCAATCTCGCTGACGCAGAACGAGGCACAGACGGCGTTCGGCAATCCCGTCGTGTACATGGAGAAATTCCTCGAGCATCCGCGCCACGTGGAATTCCAGGTGCTGGCGGACGAGCACGGCAGCGCGATCCACCTTGGTACGCGCGACTGCTCCATGCAGCGCCGTCACCAGAAGGTCATCGAGGAAGCGCCGGCGCCGGGCATCCCGGAGAAACTGCTGAACGAGATGGGCGAGCGCTGCGCGAAGGCATGCCGCGACATCGGCTACCGCGGCGCGGGCACGTTCGAGTTCCTGTACGAGAACGGCAAGTTCTATTTCATCGAGATGAACACGCGCGTGCAGGTCGAGCATCCGGTGACGGAAATGATCACCGGCGTGGACATCGTCAAGGAACAGCTGCGCATCGCCGCGGGCGAGAAGCTTGCGTACCGGCAGAAGGACATCGTGTTCGAAGGACATGCCTTCGAGTGCCGCATCAACGCGGAAAATGCCAAGACGTTCCGTCCCTCACCGGGACTCATCAAGGCGTACCACGCGCCCGGCGGTCCCGGCATTCGCGTCGACTCGCACATCTATTCCGGCTACGTCGTGCCGCCGAACTACGACTCGCTCATCGGCAAGATCATCGCGCACGGCCCGACGCGCGAATCCGCGCTCGCGCGCATGCGCACGGCGCTGTCGGAAGTGGTCGTTGAAGGCATCGACACGAACACCGCGCTGCACGTCGACCTGTTCAACGATTCGGCGTTCATACAGGGCGGAACGGACATTCATTACCTGCAGAAGAAACTGGGCCTGTAGGAGCGGCTGAAGACCGCCGCTCCCCTTTGCGCCACACCACATGTCCAACTGGCTCCAGATCGACCTCGCGCTCGGCGCGCTCGACACCGAACAGGTGGAAGACGCGCTGCTTGCCGCGGGCGCCGTCGCCGTGACCTACCGGGACGCGGCGGACGATCCCGTGTTCGAGCCCTGGCCGGGCGAAATGCCGCTGTGGCAACAGACGCGGGTGACGGGGATGTTCAGCGTCGATGCGGATGTCGACGGTGTACGCGCATTCCTGCTCGCAACACTCGGCGCCCTGCCCGACCATCGCATCGAGATTCTCGAGGATCGCGACTGGAGCCGTGAATGGCTGAAGAACTTCCGGCCGGTGAAGTTCGGCCGCAGGCTCTGGGTCGTACCGACGGCATATGAGCCGCCGGAACCGGATGCCGTGAACATGGTGCTCGATCCCGGTCTCGCATTCGGTACCGGCACGCATCCGACGACCGCACTGTGCCTGGAATGGCTGGACGCGCTCGCCGCACAGGGCGAGCTTTCGAACCGCACGGTGGTCGATTACGGCTGCGGGTCGGGAATTCTCGCGGTCGGCGCGGCATTGCTCGGCGCGGAACACGTGATCGCGACCGACATCGACCCGCAGGCGCTCGTCGCGACGCGCGACAACGCCGCGCGCAACAAGGTCATCAACCGCCTCTCGCTGTGTCTGCCGCCGGCGCTGGACGCGGCGATGGCCGGCGCACAGGCAGACATCGTTGTCGCAAACATCCTTGCTCGTCCGCTCGTCGAACTGAGCGGTGTCATCGCCGGTGCTTTGCGAAGCGGCGGACGCATTGCGCTCGCGGGCCTGCTGCGCAAGCAGGCGGAGGAAGTCGCGGATGCATACCGCGCCCACGGCATCACGCTCGAGATCGAGGACGAGCGCGAAGAATGGGTTCGACTTGCGGGAAAGAAGACGTAGGAACGCCTTGTGTGCGCGCACTCGCGCACGAAAGACGCTCCTACAACTCCTCATCGATTACGCGGTATTCTTCCGCCATGTACGCGCAGTGCCCTGAATGCCTCACGTTCTTTCACCTCAAGCCTTCCCATCTGAAGGCCGCGAACGGGCGCGTGCGCTGCTCGCGCTGCAAGCACGTGTTCAATGCGCTGGAGACGCTGCGCGACGAACTGACGCCCGAGGAAATCGCGGCCGTGGCCGCCGCACGGCGGCGTGAACCGAAGCCGGATGCGCCGCTGCTGAACGAGGAATACGCGGGCGACCTGTTCGACAATCTCGAATACACCGAGACCGAGGAACTTCGCCTTGACGCGCCGCCGGCACGCGATGAGCGCCAGGCGACAGCGGAGATGGCAGGTGAGACATCTCCCGCGCGTGCGCCGCTCGACTTCGCGCCGCCACCGGCACCGCGCCGCCACACGCTTGCCACCGGCATTCTCAACATCCTGCTGCTGATCGTGCTCGGCGCGCAGCTCGTGCACTGGCAGCGCTTCGCGGTGCTTGAACATCCGCAACTCGGTCCCCTGCTCGCGCGCGCGTACGCAACGCTCGGCGTGACGCTGGAACCGCCGCGCGATCTCGCCGCGCTGAACGTGTCGCGCACGGAAGTCAGTTCGCATCCGGATCATCCGCGCGCACTGCATCTGACCGCGGTACTGGAAAACCGCAGCCCGCATGCGCAACCGTGGCCCGAGCTGCACGTCGATCTGCAGGACCGATGGGGCGAGACCGTGGCGACGCGCTATTTCAGCGCGGCGGAATACCTGCGCAACCCGGCGGTTGCCGCGCAACTGCCGTTGCGTGCCGGCGAACGGCATGCGGTAGAACTTGCGATCGTCGATCCGGGCAGCGCGGCGGTCGGCTTCCAGGTCGAAGCGTGTTTCACGCGCAACGGCGGACATGTCTGCCGCGCGGATGCAGCTGCACGCTGAACGCGTGAAGCAGAAAATTTTCGTTTCTCAAGTCTTGATTTTCAGAAATGATTTTCGATGCACGCGAACTGCTGCGTCGTGCTTTGACTCCCGCCGCGCCACGAGTATTATTTCCGGTCCCTGATCTTCGGTAACGCGTTCTCTTCGTCATGCACATCGGCCGGTACGTTCTCGCGAACAACCTGGTGCTGGCCCCGATGGCCGGCGTCACCGATCGGCCGTTCCGGCAGCTTTGCCGCAGGCTCGGCGCGGGAATGGCGGTCTCGGAGATGGTCACGTCCGATGTGCGGCTGTGGAATTCGCGCAAGACGCGTCACCGGCTCGACCATGGCGGCGAAGATGCGCCACGCATCGTGCAGATCGCCGGCGGCGACCCGCAGATGATGGCCGAAGCGGCGAAGCTGAATGCCGAGCATGGCGCGGAGATCATCGATATCAACATGGGCTGTCCCGCAAAGAAGGTCTGCAACAAGGCCGCGGGTTCCGCGCTGCTGAAGGATGAAGGCCTGGTGCGCGACATTCTCGATGCGGTTGTCGGCAGCGTGGATCTGCCGGTGACGCTGAAGATTCGCACCGGCTGGGACAGGGACAACCGCAACGGCATCCGCGTTGCGCAGCTTGCGCAGGATGCAGGCATCCAGGCGCTCGCCGTGCATGGGCGCACGCGCGCCGACCTGTACAAGGGCGAAGCCGAATACGACACCATCCGCGCGATCGTGCGCGCGGTGGACATCCCGGTAATGGCGAACGGCGATGTCGATTCGCCGGAAAAGGCGCGGGATGTTCTCGAATTCACCGGCGCGGCGGCGATCATGATCGGCCGCGCCGCGCAGGGACGGCCGTGGATATTCAGGGAGATCGGACATTTTCTCGCGACCGGCGAGAAGCTGCCCGAACCGGACAGGGACGAGATCCGGGGCATCCTGCTGGAGCATCTTTGCAACCTGTATGCGTTCTATGGCGAGGCAGCGGGCGTGCGGATCGCGCGCAAGCACATCGCCTGGTATTGCGAATCACGGGGCGATACGCGTGATGCGGCATCCGCAGGCATCTTTCGCCGCCAGGTGATGCGCGTCGAGTCGACCGAAGAACAGACAAGCCTCGTGGAAAGGTATTTCTCCACACCGGAAGGGGCATGGGAGGACCAAGCGGCATGAACAACAGGGGGACGGCCGAAAGGCTGACGGAGAATCGCGGTGAAGGCCAGGTCGTGGATCTGAATGTCGTCCGGGAAAACCAGGCCCAGCCGCTGCGCGAATGCGCGGAAGTCGCGCTGCGCCGCTACTTCAAGGACCTGGACGGACACGTACCCGCGAATCTCTACACGCTCGTGATCAACGAGGTCGAGGAACCGCTGCTGCGCGCGGTGCTCGAGTTCACGCGCGGCAACCAGTCGCGCGCCGCCGAGATACTCGGCATCAACCGCAGCACGCTGCGCAAGAAACTGCGCGCCCACGGGCTGCATAACTGACACTCGGGCCGCCGTCGCAGGCGGCCTTTCTTCTCTCGCATCCGACCGCAAGGGCCACGCACGATGAGACCCATCCGACGCGCGCTGCTGAGCGTTTCCGACAAGACCGGCATCGTCGATTTCGCGCGCGAACTGTCACGCCGCGGCATCGAAATCCTTTCCACGGGCGGCACCGCGAAGCTGCTCGATGAGTGCGGCATTGCGGTTACCGAAGTGTCGACGCACACCGGCTTCCCGGAAATCATGGCCGGCCGCGTCAAGACGCTGCATCCGAAGATTCACGGCGGACTGCTTGGCCGGCGTGGTGAAGATGACGCAGTGATGGGCGAGCACGGCATCGTGCCGATCGACCTGCTTGCGGTGAATCTCTATCCCTTCGAGCAGACGATCGCGAAGCCGGGCTGCACGCTGGAAGACGCGATCGAGAACATCGACATCGGTGGCCCCGCGATGCTGCGCGCCGCGGCGAAGAACCACGCGGACGTCACGCTTGTCGTCGAACCCGGCGACTATGACCGCGTGCTCAAGGAAATGGACATGAACGGCAACGCGACATCCGATGCGCTCCGGTTCAATCTCGCCGCGAAGGGTTACGCGCATACCGCACGTTATGACGGCATGATTGCGTCGTTTCTCACGCGCGTGCGTGCCGACGGCGAACCCGCGGCGTTTCCCGACGTGCTGTCGTTCCAGTTCACCAAGGTGCAGGACCTTCGCTACGGCGAGAACCCGCACCAGGATGCGGCGTTCTACACCGAGCGCAATGCGCCGTCGGGCACCGTCGTCGCTGCGCGCCAGTTGCAGGGCAAGGCGCTGAGCTACAACAACATCGCCGATGCCGACGCCGCGCTCGAATGCGTGCGGCAGTTCGACAGTCCGGCCTGCGTGATCGTCAAGCACGCGAATCCGTGCGGCGTCGCGGTCGCGATGTCGATCCGCGACGCCTACGAGAAGGCGTATGCGACGGACCCGACATCCGCGTTCGGCGGCATCATCGCCTTCAACCAGATGCTCGACATCGAAACCGCCAAGGCGATTCTCGACCGGCAGTTCGTGGAAGTGATCATCGCGCCGGGCGCGACGCGTGACGCGCTGGACGTGCTGCAAGGCAAGCCCAACGTGCGCCTGCTCGATTGCGGACGCTTCGACAGCGCGCGCCGCGGACCGGACTTCAAGCGCGTGCATGGCGGGCTGCTCGTGCAGGATGCCGATACGATGATGCTCGACGCCTCGCAGCTGAAAGTGGTTTCCAACCGCCGGCCCGACGACAGCGAGCTGCGCGATCTCCTGTTCTGCTGGAAGGTCGCGAAGTTCGTGAAATCGAACGCCATCGTGTATGCAAAGGACAACGCGACGATCGGCGTCGGCGCCGGGCAGATGTCGCGCGTCTACTCGGCACGCATCGCCGCGATCAAGGCGGCGGACGCGGGCTTGAAGGTTGCAGGCGCGGTGATGGCATCCGATGCCTTCTTCCCGTTCCGCGACGGCATCGACAGCGCTGCGGAAGTCGGCGTGACGGCCGTGATCCAGCCGGGCGGCTCGATGCGCGATGACGAGGTCATCAAGGCCGCGAACGAACATGACATGGCGATGGTTTTCACCGGCATCCGCCACTTCCGGCATTGATGCCGGGAGGGCGTCTTTTGCCCGATGACGGCGTTGCAGCGCGCAAGATCCGCTCGTCCCGGTCTTCGCCTTTCCTGAACGCCGTGATTACCGGGGAAATCCTGTCGATCCCGCCCACGGCCTTTTGCGTTAGCATCCCGGAATGTTCGTCATCATCTACCGCTGGCGTCTTCACCCCGGCCATGAAGAAGCATTTCGCGCCGCATGGGAAGAACTGTCGACGCAGTACATCCAGTTGCGCGGGCAGCGCGACGCGAAACTGGCGCAGGGCGACGACAGCGTGTGGGTCGGCAAGGCGATCTGGGACGATCGCGACGACTACATCCTCGCGCTGGAACGCGGCGTCACCGATCCCGTGATCGCGAATCGCATGAACGCCTGCGTTGCCGAACGGCTCGATCCGGAGTTCCGTTACATCGACTGACGGCGTGTCAATGCCGCACGTCTCCCTACTCGCTTTGCCCCAGTGTTTCATTGTCGCGTTCGACGCAGAATCGAGGCCCTGCCACGAGGAGCGGCGCATGCTTACGGTGATGACCCAGAATCTCAATTACTACGGCGATCGCCATGGCGCCTGGCCGCGACGCCGTGAGCTGGTCTGCGAAGCGATCCGCGAGGCGCGTCCGGACATCGTCGCGCTGCAGGCAGTCTGCAGCGATCCCGAGGTCGAGGATGGCGCGGACCAGGCGACGCAATTGTCGCGCCTGCTGCCGGACTACCGCTACGTCTTTTTCTATCCCGCAAACATCAGCGAGAGCGGCCGCGAGGAAGGTTCCGCCATCCTCTCGCGCACACCGGCGCGCGAACCGACCGTCCGTGAACTCAGCCTGCGCAAGGGAACCGGCGATGCCAACCCGCGCGTCGTGCAGCACGCGCGGTTTGATGTCGGCAGGACGGCGCTGAACGTCTTCAATGCATATTTTTCCTGGATCGAGGAACAGGCGTCGGACAACATCGATGAAAGCCTCGCCTTTCTCGGCAAGGCCGACGGACCCACCCTGCTTGTCGGCGACTTCAACACGCCGTCCGGCTCGCCGCTCCTGGAACGCCTGAAGGCAGCGGGCTATGTCGATCTGTGGGAAGAGACGCATCCGCGCGACGACGGTTTCACGTTCGAGGCGGATCATCCGGACAAGCGCATCGATTATGCGTGGGCGAGCGCGGATCTCGTGCGCCGCGTGGAAGGCGTCGATCTCGTGCGCCGCGATGGCGGCGGCGTGCGCCCGTCGGACCACCTGGGATTGACGGTTTCTCTCAACCTCCACTGATACGCATCCGGAGTTCGCGGCGCGCGCCTGTATAATCGCGCTTTCCTGAAACTCCGGGATTCCTGCATGAAAGTACTCGTCATCGGCGGCGGCGGCCGCGAACACGCGCTCGCGTGGAAGATCGCGCAGTCGCCCCGCGTTGAAAAGGTCTGCGTCGCACCGGGCAACGCCGGCACGGCAAACGAGCCCGGCGTCGAGAACGTCGCCATCGACGCCATGGATTTCGATGCGCTGATTGCGTTCGCGCACGACAACGGCATCGCGCTGACCATCGTCGGGCCGGAAGCGCCGCTTGTCGCAGGCATCGTTGATGCATTTCGCGCCGCAGGGCTGCGCTGCTTCGGTCCGAGTGCGGCGGCCGCGCAGCTTGAAGGCAGCAAGGCATTCGCGAAGGACTTCCTCGCCCGCCACCGCATTCCGACGGCGGAGTACCGCACGTTCACGGAGGTCGAGCCCGCGATTCTCCATATCAACGAAAAAGGCGCGCCCATCGTCATCAAGGCCGACGGACTTGCCGCGGGCAAGGGCGTCATCGTGGCCGAGACACTTGATGAGGCGCACGCTGCCGTGCGCGACATGCTGGAAGCAAACGCATTCGGCGAAGCCGGGGCGCGCGTGGTCATCGAGGAGTTCCTGGTGGGCGAGGAAGCGAGCTTCATCTGCATGGCGGATGGAGATCGTGCGCTGCCGATGGCGACCAGCCAGGATCACAAGCGGCGTGACGACGGCGACCGGGGTCCGAACACCGGCGGCATGGGCGCGTATTCGCCGGCGCCCGTGGTTACTGACGAGATTTACGCACGCATCATGCGCGAGATCATCCAGCCGACGATCGACGGCATGCGCGCCGATGGCGTGCCGTTCACCGGCTTCCTCTACGCCGGCCTGATGATCAGTCCCGCCGGCGCACCGAAGGTGATCGAGTTCAACTGCCGCTTCGGCGACCCGGAAACCCAGCCGATCATGATGCGGCTTGCCTCGGACCTCACGGAACTCGTTGATGCAGCCCTCGATGCGAAACTCGATGGAGTGAACTGCGAATGGGATGAACGCGCCGCACTCGGTGTCGTGCTGGCAGCTGAAGGCTATCCCGCGAATCCGCGCAAGGGCGATGTCATTCATGGTCTCGACAAGGTGCCGGCAAACGCAAAAGTGTTTCACGCCGGAACACGGCAGGAAGGCGATGACGTGCTGACCAGCGGTGGCCGCGTGCTCTGTGTTGTGGGGCTCGGCGGCAGCGTTTCCGCGGCGCAGAAGGCCGCGTATGCCGGCGTCGACGCCATTTCCTGGCGCGGCATGTTCTGTCGGCGCGACATCGGCGCGCGCGCCGTTGCGCGCGAGACCTGAACGCGGTATTAGCGGTTGTCTATTGTTTATATTTAATCAATTTATTTCATCTACCGTTTGCCTCCTGCCATACTCGCTCCCATATATAACGCCGCAACTCATCGAGGAGGCGACATGGACATCAACATAGGCATGAAAGAATCGGAAAGGCGCGCCGTCGCGGACAAGCTCTCCCGCCTGCTCGCGGATTCGTACACGCTCTATCTCAAGACGCACAACTATCACTGGAACGTAACAGGCCGGATGTTCCAGACGCTTCACCTGCTGTTCGAGACGCAGTACACGGAACTCGCGACGGCCGTTGACGGCATTGCAGAGCGCATCCGCGCACTCGGCGAGCGCGCGCCGGGCTCGTACCGGGATTTCGCGAAGCTCTCGACGGTGAAGGACGCAGAGGCGGTGCCGAACGCGGAAGACATGATCCGCGAACTCGCCGCCGACCATGAAATCGTGTCGCGCACGGCCATGGAAGTGTTCAAGGAAGCCGGCAAATACGGCGATGAAGCGACGATCAGCCTCGTCACCGCGCGGCTCGAAGTGCACCAGAAGGCGGCGTGGATGCTGCGGGCGCACCTGGAGTAGCGAGTCGCTGCGAGTGCTCGCAACCAGAAAAAAAAAGCCGCGCAATGCGCGGCTTTTTTGTGATCGCAACCTTCGCTCGTTGCTATCGCTTCATCGAATCGAAGAACTCGTTGTTCGTCTTCGTGTCCTTGAGCTTGTCCATCAGGAACTCGATCGCCTGCAGTTCGTCCATCGGGTGCAGGACCTTGCGCAGGATCCACATCTTCTGCAGCTCGTCCGGCTTCACCATCAGTTCCTCGCGGCGCGTGCCGGAGCGGTTGATGTTGATGGCCGGGAACACGCGCTTCTCGGTGATGCGCCTGTCAAGATGGATTTCCATGTTGCCGGTGCCCTTGAACTCCTCGTAGATCACGTCGTCCATGCGCGAGCCGGTTTCGACCAGCGCGGTGGCGATGATGGTGAGCGAACCGCCTTCCTCGATGTTGCGCGCGGCGCCGAAGAAACGCTTCGGACGCTGCAGCGCGTTCGCATCGACACCACCCGTCAGCACCTTGCCGGACGACGGCACGACGGTGTTGTAGGCACGGCCAAGACGCGTGATGGAGTCGAGCAAAATGACGACATCCTTCTTGTGCTCGACGAGACGCTTCGCCTTCTCGATCACCATGTCGGCGACCTGCACGTGGCGCGACGCCGGTTCGTCGAACGTCGAGGAGACGACTTCGCCGCGCACCGAGCGCGTCATTTCCGTCACTTCCTCGGGACGCTCATCGATGAGCAGCACGATGAGATAGCACTCGGGATGGTTGTGCTCGATGGAATGCGCGATGTTCTGCAGCATCATCGTCTTGCCCGCCTTCGGCGGCGAGACGATCAGCGCGCGCTGGCCCTTGCCGATGGGCGCGACCATGTCGATGATGCGCGCGGTGATGTCTTCGGTTGAGCCGTTGCCGAGTTCCATGATGAGGCGTTCCTTCGGGAACAGCGGCGTCAGGTTCTCGAACAGCACCTTGTTCCTGGCGTTCTCCGGCGCCTCGTAGTTGATCTCGCTCACCTTGAGCAGGGCAAAGTAGCGTTCGCCGTCCTTCGGCGGGCGGATCTTGCCGGAGATGGTGTCGCCGGTGCGCAGGTTGAAGCGGCGGATCTGGCTCGGGGACACGTAGATGTCATCCGGGCCCGCGAGATACGAGCTGTCGGCGCTGCGCAGGAAACCGAAACCGTCCTGCAGGATTTCCAGCACGCCATCCCCGTAGATGTCTTCACCGCTCTTGGCGTGCGCCTTGAGGATGGAGAAGATCACATCCTGCTTGCGGGAGCGCGCAGTTCCCTCAAGCCCCATCGATTCGGCGATGCCGATGAGCTCGGACGCCGATTTCTGTTTCAGTTCTGTCAGGTTCATCTGTGTTCTCGAGTGCTTGATCTGCTTGTTTTTCGCCCGGCAGCGGTCGCCACCGTCAAAGGAAGGAAAACAGGTCGGTAGTTTCGGGAGTGACCGGATGCGGCTTGACCCCTCGCCAGGCCGCAACGGAAAGCGTTTGTCTCAGAGATTCGTTTCAATGAAGGCCGACAGCTGCGACTTCGACATCGCGCCGACCTTGGTAGCTTCCACCGCGCCGTTCTTGAACAGCATCAGCGTGGGAATGCCGCGGATGCCGAACTTCGGCGGCGTCTGCGGGTTTTCGTCGATGTTCAGCTTCACGATGCGCAGCTTGCCATCGTAGTCGTTCGCGATGTCATCCAGCACCGGCGCGATCATCTTGCACGGTCCGCACCACTCGGCCCAGTAATCGACCAGCACGGGCAGGTCGGATTTCAGTACGTCGCTCTCAAAGCCAGCATCGCTGGTATGTGTGATTTTCTCGCTCACGCTTCAAAGCCTCCACGCTGTCTGTCGACTGAATCGGGTCTGCATCGGTTAAATCCGGAAACGGCACGTACGCGGCGGAAACACATCGAGATCGCTGGGGATGTGACGTGCGATGCCCGTTAAGGCACAATAGCACTGCCGGCTCGCGGCTCATCTGGACTGTTTGAGGTATTCCGGTCCGGCGGCTGCGGACCCATGACTGGCGTTATTTGAGCTTAATCCCGCGCCGATTTCAAGTCCCGCCACACCCGGTATTTTCGACTCTCCAGAAGGCCCCATGACGGCACATCTCAGCAACATCGCGTTTGACAGCTTCGAACTCCATGAGACCCTCGCGCGCGGCATCAACGATGCCGGGTTCGATCTTTGCACGCCGATCCAGGCGCTGGCACTGCCGGTCGCGCTCGCGGGCAAGGATGTCGCCGGCCAGGCGCAGACCGGCACCGGCAAGACGGCGGCGTTTCTCGTGGCGATGTACGAAACGCTGCTACGCAACCCGGCGAGCCCCACCCGCCGCGCAAACCAGCCGCGCGCCCTGATTGTCGCGCCCACGCGCGAACTCGCCGTGCAGATCGCGAAGGACGCGGAGCAGATCGGTGGACATACCGGCTTCGAGATCGGCCTTGTCTACGGCGGCGAGGACTACGAGAAGCAGCGCCAGCGCCTCGCGGACGGCGTCGATATCCTCATCGGCACGCCAGGGCGGCTCATCGACTACCACAAGCAGCACGTCTACGACCTCCAGGAAGCGCGCGTCGCCATCCTCGATGAGGCCGACCGCATGTTCGACATGGGCTTCATCAAGGACATCCGTTTCCTGCTGCGCCGTCTGCCGCCACCCGCCGAACGAATCACCATGCTGTTCTCCGCGACGCTCTCGCACCGCGTGATGGAGCTCGCCTACGAGCACATGAACAATCCCGAGACGGTGAAGATCAGCGAGGAAGGCGTCACTGTCGAGCGCATCCGCCAGCTCGTTTTCTTCCCCTCGAACCGCGAGAAGGTGCCGCTGCTCATCGGCCTTCTGAAGCGCATGGACTGCACGCGCACCATCATCTTCGTGAACACCAAGCGCGTGGCCGAGGACCTCACCGCATGGCTCGAAGGCAACGGCTTCCAGGCCGAGGTGCTGTCCGGCGATGTGCGGCAGAACAAGCGGCTTCGGCTGCTGCGACAGTTCCAGGAAGGCGAACTGCCGATACTTGTCACGACCGATGTGGCATCACGCGGCCTGCACGTGCCGGCGGTAAGCCACGTGTTCAACTACGACCTGCCGCAGGAAGCGGAAGACTACGTGCATCGCATCGGGCGCACCGCGCGCGCCGGTGCGGAAGGCGACGCCATTTCGTTCGCCTGCGAGGATTACGCGTTCACGCTGCCGGAGATCGAGGCATACATCGGTCACCAGCTGCCGCGCGACAACTACCACGAAGACCTGCTGGAAACGGAACTTGCACGGCCCGCGAAGCGTGAGCGCGCGACGGCGCGCGACGGCCAGCGCCGCGGCAGGCCCGGCAACGGTGGCCGCGGACGGCGCAGCAGCGGCGGCTCGCGATGACGTGGAAGCATGACGTCCGTTTCCCGCCCGTCACCGTCGAGCTCGACGGCTCGAAATATTCGAGCGCGGAGAAATGCAGCCATTGCTCGAACGCCATCTGCTGCCACTACGTCACGCAGGAAATCGAAACGCCGCGCTCGAAGTATGACTTCGACTTCATGCTCTGGCAGATCTCGCACGAGAACATCCAGTTCTTCAAGGACGAAGGAAAATGGTACCTGCTCGTCGTGACCACCTGCCGTCACCTTGAGCCCGGCGGTCGCTGCGGAATCTATGAAAAGCGTCCGCAGATCTGCCGCGATCATTCCAACGACTGGTGCGAGTTCGACGAACCGCTGTCGAAGCACTGGGAAATGTATTTCCCGGACTATGAAACGCTGGATGCGTACTGCCGCAAGCGGTTCCGTTCCTGGGACCGGCGACATGAGGAATGGGCGAAGGATCGTCGCGCCTGATTGCACGCTGATCGCCGTAATTGCCAACAAGCGGCCGCCGTCCGACTCCCGGGGTTTTCTTTCCTGACTTCCCGCCTTCTCCCAAGAGACCCGCGGAATCATCCCCAATAGCCTGCACCATCCTTCTTCACGTGGATGGCGACCATGGTTTCCTGCGGCTTTGTCACGATTTCCGATCACCGCTACTTTCCCGGCGTCCGGGCGCTCGTCAACAGCATCCGCGCGAACAGCCCCGCCCCGGTTACCGTCATTGATGAAGGTCTGACGGCGGAGCAGCGGCAATGGCTGGGCGCATGTGGCGTCGAAACCCGGCGCGTCGAAAGAAGCATTCCCGTCGATGATCCGCGCTTCGGCTGCTGCTATGCGCTGTTCGACATCGACGCCGCGCCGTATGAGCGGATCATCTGCATCGATCCGGACGCGATCGTGCTTGAGGACATCCGGACGCTGTTTGCGGCGCTTGAAGAGACACCAATCGCCGCCGCTTCATCAAATCTGTTTCGAACGCTCATCGATCCGGGTTATCGCCGCAAGCTGCGGCATGTATTCCCCTCGGCGCGCCGGCGTTTCCTGCTCGAACATCCGCGCCACCTGTTCAACCTGTTGTCACCGCGCCACGCCGCGCTGTGCTCAGGCGTTGTGGCCGTGCGGCGCGACGTGATGCCGAAGCTGCGCGAAGCTGCCGCGCGCTACGCAGGCTTCTACACGAGCTTCCGACTGCCGGACCAGGATCTGCTGAGCCTTTGCGTGGCCGATCTTGGTCTCGACTGCACCATGCTGCCGTTCGAGATGAATGCAGCGACGCTGCATGCGAAACCATGCAGCGTCGATTCAGATGAACGTCTGCGCCGAAAGTACGAGTGGATTTCAGACAACGTGGAAATCACGGCCGCCGGCGGGCAGATGACGATCCGGCCCCTGCGCATTGAACCGCAAGCGCCGTTTGGCGCGCAGAAGATCCGCGTCCTGCATTACGCAGGTCCCGACAAGCCGTGGAAGCCTTCAGCGCAGCTGCGACCCGGACTTCGCGAGATCTGGCAGCACTACCATGACATGACGTTCGCGGACGGGTGGAACGGGCAACCGGTGATGACGGCCCGTACCGTGGAATGCGTTACGGTCACCTGAAGACCGTTCATGCCGGCATGATTTCGCGCAACGAAACCACCGACGGAAACTCGCTTGTCTCGCGCGGCGGCTTCGTGGAATCCGGCTGCAGCATGCAGACAAGCTGCGCGATCCCGTAATCCCGCGCGTTGCGCAGCACGGCGAGGCTGTCGTCCGCGAACAGCGCGCGCGATGGATCGAACGGCTCCTTTCCCTGCACGCGCTGCCAGAACCCTGCCGCTTCCTTCGGAATGCCGAACTGGTGAGAGGTGTACATCGCATCGAAATAGCGTCCGATCTCGATGCGCGCGAGCTTGAACTCCAGCGTGTCATCGTGCGCGTTGGTGACGAGCACCATGCGTCTTCCCGAATCGCGCACAGCCTTCAGGAAATTCTCGACCCCCGGCAGCACCTGCACGAGATGCGCGAGTTCGTGCTTCATGGAAACAATGTCGATGCCGAGCTCGTCGCGCCAGAACGTCGTGCTGTACCACTCGAGCGTGCCTTCCCGCGCCT
>CAZRFE010000058.1:0-15295 GCA_964599565.1 uncultured Gammaproteobacteria bacterium | reverse complement strand
ATCCGCTGTACGTCGCGCGCCGCGTGGTGCGCATGGCGAGCGAAGACATCGGCAACGCCGATCCGCGCGCGTTGCAGCTTGCGCTGAACGCCTGGGACGTCCAGACAAGGCTCGGCAGCCCGGAAGGCGAACTCACCATCGCGCAGGCGATCGCGTATCTCGCGGTCGCGCCGAAATCCAACGCCGTGTACACGGCGTACAAGGCCGCGATGTCGGATGTGCAGGCGACAGGTTCGCTCGCGGTGCCCGCGCAGCTTCGCAACGCACCGACGAAACTGATGAAGGAACTCGGACACGGCCGCGAATACCGTTACGCGCACGACGAGCCGGATGCATTCGCCGCGGGCGTGGAATACTTTCCCGAGGAACTGGCGGCACGTTCGTATTATCATCCGGTTCCGCGCGGGCTCGAGATTCGCATCGGCGAGAAGCTCGCGGATCTGCGCGAGAAGGACGCGAAGGCCGGCAGGCGCAGGAGTGGCGGAAAGGGGAAAGGCCGATGAGTGCAAACCTGCTGGCGGTTGCAGGCGGCGGTGCCATCGGCGCCGTCCTTCGCTACGGAGTTGCGCTCGGACTTGCCGGCCGCGCAACATTTCCGTGGGCGACGCTGGCCGTCAACGTCACGGGTTCGCTGGCATTCGGTTTCCTCGCCATCTGGCTCGGCGAACGGCTGCCGATGGCCGCGGAACTGCGCGCCTTCCTGCTCGTCGGCGTGCTCGGTGCGTTCACGACGTTTTCCGCGTTCTCCTGGGAAACGCTCGCGCTGCTTCAGAATGGTGAAATGGCGCGTGCGGGCATGAACGTGATTGCGAATGTCACGGCATGCATTATTGCCGCCGCCGCAGGTGTGTGGCTTGCGCGGCAACTGATCTGACCAACAGGATTTCCAATGCTTGATCCGAAACTGCTCCGTTCCGATCTCGACAGCGTCGTCGCGAACCTGAAGAAGCGCGGCTTCGACTTCCCGCGCGCGGAATACGAAGCGCTCGAGAACGAACGCAAGGCACTGCAGGTGCGCACCGAGCAACTGCAGAACGACCGCAACACGCGCTCGAAGGCGATCGGCCAGGCGAAGGCGAAAGGCGAAGACGTGCAGCCGCTGCTTGCGGAGGTCGGCAATCTCGGAGACGAACTCAAGGCGGCGGAAGAAAAGCTCGCCGTGCTGCAATCGAAGCTCGACGATCTCCTGATGCGCGTGCCGAACCTGCTGCATGAATCCGTGCCCGTCGGGCGCGATGAGAACGACAACGTCGAAGTGCGCCGCGTTGGAAAGCCGAAGGAATTCGCGTTCACGCCGAAGGATCATGTCGATCTCGGCTCGGGCCTCATGGATTTCGATCTCGCCGCGAAGCTCACCGGTTCGCGCTTCGTGACGCTCAAGGGGCCGATGGCGCGCCTGCACCGCGCGCTCGCACAGTTCATGCTCGACATTCACGGAAGCGAGCATGGGTATGAAGAGGTCTACGTACCGTACATCGTGAACCGCGATTCGCTGCTCGGCACCGGGCAGCTGCCGAAGTTCGGCGAGGATCTTTTCCGGCTCGAAGGCGAGTCGGAGTTCTATCTCATTCCGACGGCGGAAGTTCCGGTCACCAACTTCGCACGCGATGAAATTTTCGACGCCGACATGTTGCCGAAGAAATACTGCGCGCATACGCCATGCTTCCGTTCCGAGGCCGGTTCCTATGGCAAGGACACGCGCGGCATGATCCGCCAGCACCAGTTCGACAAGGTCGAGATGGTGCAGATGGTGAAACCGGAAGATTCGTACACGGCGCTGGAAGAAATGACGGGACACGCGGAGAAGATCCTGCAGCTGCTGGAACTGCCGTACCGTACCGTCGCGCTGTGTTCCGGCGACATCGGCTTTGGTGCCGCGAAGACCTACGACATCGAGGTCTGGCTGCCGGGGCAGGGCAAGTACCGCGAAATCTCTTCCGTATCGAACTGCGAGGCCTTCCAGGCGCGACGCATGCAGGCGCGCTTCAGGAACCCGGACAACAGGAACAAGCCGGAACTGCTGCACACGCTGAACGGCTCCGGCGTTGCGGTCGGCCGCGCCATGATCGCGGTGCTGGAGAATTACCAGCGCGCCGATGGCAGCATTGCGATTCCGGACGTACTGAAACCCTACATGGGCGGCATCGAAACGATTCCGGTGAGCCAGTGACAATAGAAAACGAACAGCAGCTCGAGAAACTGCGCGTCATCGGGCGCATCGTGGCGAACGTGCTGCGCGACATGATGCAGCATGCCAGGCCCGGCATGACGACGGCGGAACTGGATGCATACGGCGCCGCGCTGCTGGAACGCGCAGGTGCGCGCTCCGCGCCGCAGATCACGTATGGTTTCCCGGGCGCCACGTGCATCAGCGTGAACGAGGAAGTCGCGCACGGCATCCCCGGCGCGCGCGTCCTGCAGGCGGGTGACATGGTGAATGTCGATGTGTCCGCCGAGAAGGACGGCTTCTTCGCGGATACCGGTGGCAGTTTCGTGATTCCGCCCTTGTCGAACGAAAAGCAGCGTCTGTGTTTCGCGACGCGCGAAGCGCTTGCGAATGCGATGCAGGAAGCACGCGCGGGCAAGCCGCTGAACCGCATCGGCAAGGCCATCGAGCAGACGGCGAAGCGGAAAGGGTTCCGCGTGATCACGAACCTGTGCAGTCACGGCGTCGGCGGCGCGCTGCACGAGTACCCGGAGGAAATTTACGGTTACTACGAGCCGCGCGACCGGCGTGTATTGAAGGAAGGCATGGTCATCACCATCGAGCCGTTTCTTTCCGATCGCAACCGTGAAGTCGAGGATGGCGGTGATGGCTGGACGCTGGTCGGGCGGCCGGGATCGATCTCTGCGCAGTACGAACACACGATGGTGATCACGCGCGGCGCGCCCATCGTGCTCACGCAGCCGGGCTGAACCTCACAGCCATTTCTTCTTCCTGAACCACCACAGCATGGCGCCGACGAGCGCGATCACCGTCACCCAGAACAGCGGGTAGCCGTAGCGATACGCGAGTTCCGGCATGTTCCATGGACTGCGCGTGTCGAAGTTCATGCCGTAGACGCCGGCGAGGAACGACAGCGGGATGAAGATCGTCGTGATGATGGTCAGCACCCGCATCACGTCGTTCATGCGGTTCGAAACGCTGGACAGATACACGTCCAGCAGGCCGGTCGCCATCTCGCGGAAGGCTTCGAGCATTTCCAGCACGCGGATGGAATGGTCGTACACGTCGCGCAGGTAGACCTTCACGGGCGGCGTGATCAGCGGATGCTCGTCGCGGATCAGCTGGTTGAGCGCTTCACGCTGCGGCCAGAGCGTCTTTCGGATCAGCAGAAGCTCACGCTTCACGAAATGGATGTACTCAAGCGTGAAGCGATCCGGTGCGTGCAGCACGTCGTCTTCCAGTTCCTCCAGCGCGTCGTCATATTCTTCCAGCAGCGGGAATGCCTCGTCGACCACGAGATCGATCAGCGCGTAGAAGAGGTAATCCGCACCCGATGCGCGAAAGCGTCCGACCGGTCCGCGCAGGCGCTGGCGCACGGGTTCGAACACATCGTTCGGTCCGGCGTGAATGCTGACGACGAATGTCGGTCCGAGAAACAGGCTGACCTGCTCGATGTGCAGCATGTCGTCGCGCAGCACAGGCAGGTTCAGCACCACGAAGACCTGCCGCTCGTCGTAGACGTCGACCTTGCTGCGCTGCCCGCCGTTGATCGCGTCTTCCATCGCCAGCGGATGCAGCCCGTAGGCTTCGCCGAGCTGCCGCAGCAGCGTCACGTCGGCATGGCCCTGGCAGTGAACCCACGTCACGCGCGGACTGGCAAGGTATTCGCCGGCCTGTCCGGTGGAGATGTCCACGAATTCGTTGATCGTTTCCGCGTCGTAGTCGATCACGGAAATGCGCGGCGGCACACGCGTCTCGAAATCACGGTCAAGCAGCGTGCCCGGTGCAAGCCCCGGCTTCTGGTAACGTTTTGCGAGCAATGGCATTTTGTTTCCCCGGCGTGTTCATGACAGCTTAGGAAAAAAAGAAAGGCCCCGTCAGGGGCCTTTCTCATTCTCCTCGACTTCTGCCGCCGGTCACTCGCGCGACATGAACAGCCGCAGCACGTACCAGAACATCAGCGCAATGGATGCGAACAGCTGCATGCCGGCTGCGACATAACGGTCTTCCGGGTAGTGATGCAGGATGTTCGAGGTGTCATACAGGATTGCGCCGCCGGCGAAGCCGATCATGATCACCGAGAACCAGGTGCCCATCTCGAAGCCGAACAGCACCGCGGAGGCGATGGCGACGATGGCAAGAATGCCGCCCCACATCAGCATGCCGCGCAGGAAGGAGAAATCCTTGCCCGTGACCGTCGCGACGATGATGAGCCCCGTCGCGCCCATGAGCGTCACCCACGCAGCGCTTTCGATCACGCCGGGCGCCTTCATCTGCGCAATGACGAGCATCGGCACGAAGATCACCGCTTCGGCGACGACGAGCGCGGCATAGGCGAGATACTGCAGCGGTACCGACCGCACGGTGTGCGCGATGTGTGTCGCGCCCCAGCTCACCAGCATGAAGGCGCCGAGCACCAGCAGCCAGCTGCCGGAAAGCATCGTCTGCGCGATGCCGAGCGCCCAGCCCTGCGAGAAGATGAACCATTCGACAGCCGCGAAGCCGACGATGCCGCCGATGGCGTGCATGTAGGCGCGACGGACGAACGCGCCGCGGACTTCGGCCGGTGCGTAGGCAACGACGTTGCCGCTGACGGTATCCAGTGTTGACATTTCGAACCTCGGACGCGGTTGAAGGATGGGTGAAAACTATCACGCCGCGACCCGGGAGTGAACCGATCGCGCGACTTGCTGGCGCGCATGGCTTGCTGGCGCGTATGGGGATAGGGGACAATTCGCGACCCGCGGGCCTGGCGCCCGGAAGGGTCCGGAGAGGTGGCAGAGCGGTTGAATGCACCGGTCTTGAAAACCGGCAGGGGTTTACGCCCCTCGTGGGTTCAAATCCCACCCTCTCCGCCAATAAACGCATGAAGGGACCGCCGGTCCCTTTTGCATTTCAGCGTTCGCGGCGGCCCGTGTTCCCGGCCCGCGAATGGTAGACTTCGAGCATGCAGAATCGACTTCCCGATGAAACCGCCGGCGGCTGGTTTGCCCGCATCGTCGGCGCAATCGTCAGCGTCGCTGTCATGGTGGCGCTGTTCTTCCTCGGCATCACGGTGTTCGCCGCCGTGGCCGGGCTCGCACTGCTGGTATTCCTGGTGATGGCCGTTCGCGTCTGGTGGCTGCGCCGCCGGCTTCAGCGGCATACGGCGCACGCAGGCGGCGCGTCACCGCGGCGCGACCGCAGGCCGGACGGCGTCACGCTGGAAGGCGAATACGAAGACCGCTCCTCGCGCGACAAGTAAGCCGTCCCCGCAGTTTTCTTCAGTTCCGCGTTCCGGCGGAAACCGGCACGCTCCGTGCGGGCGATGCTGTCTGCAGAAGCTCCGCGAAGGCAGCGGCGCCGGAAGCATCCTGCATGTGCAGGAGCCGTTGCTGCAGGTCATGGAGTGCAAGTTGCGGCGTGGCATCAAGCATCAGTGCAGCAACGCCGCTGACGCGCGCGGCGCTCAATGACGAACCGCTGCGCAGCGCGTAGCGGTCATGCGGCAGCAGCGTCATGAAGCCATGCCTGGCATCCGGCATGAGCCGGCTGGCAAGAACGCTCTGCGCGGCCGAGGCAGGAAATTCCTCGCGCGAATCGCCGGCGGCGACGAGCAGCATGCCGCGCGACGGCAGCAGCGCGGCGATGCGCTCAAGCAACGGATCGCGCGGACCGCTGATGCTCATGTTCACGATCGATGCATCGGACTCAAGCGCATATGACAGCGCCTTCGCGAGCGTGAAACTGTTGCAGGTCGCCTGTTCGCCTTCCACGTCCGTCTGCCAGCACGCCCGCAGCAGCAGGATGCGGGCATCGGGCGCATAACCGAGAATTCCCTTGCCGTTTCGTTGCGCGGCGATGACGCCGACGACCGCCGTGCCGTGAAACTCCGCGGGAACACGGTCGCCGTCGCCGACGAGATCGATAGCGGTGATGTTCGCGGCGTCGAGATCCTCGTGATCGAGATCCGCGCCCGCGTCGATGACAACGATACCGACGGACTTTCCGGTTGCCACGCGATGCGCGGCGTCGAGACGCTGCACGAACTCGCCGTTGCCATCGAGCAGCGGTTCGCCGCGCGTCTCGAAGAAATTCAGCGGCTGGACGCTTTCGACATCCGGATGCGCGGCGAGTGCGGCGAGCAAGGCCGTGCGCGCTGCCGGATCGGGGATGCGGAACACGAAGCAGTGAACACCGAGCGCGGGGATCGGCCAGTTTTCTTCCATCTCGAGATCGAACGCATCGGCGAGCTGCTGTCCGCGTTTCCGTTGCTGCACGTCATTCGCGGGCGGCAGGTAAGCGAGCCGGCCGGATGGCGACAGGTCCGCGATGCCGTGCAGTGCGTTGTCGTCCACCGTCACGAGAATGCGGTCGTGTTCCAGGTCGGTCGCGGATGCCGCGGAGGCATCGCGTGCCGCCTGCGTCGCGCAACTGCAGGCGAGCAGGCAAAGCATCGCGGACAGAAGGATTCTCCCCATGGTCACGGCTGCTTCCCGGCCGATGCCGGATGCGCGGCAACGACGCGCGCATCCGCGCGCAGCCGTTGCAGCAACGTATCCGCGTCACGCGTGGATGGCAGTGCGAACTGCAGGCGCACATGGCCGCGTTCGTCCGGCCCGCCGACAATCACCGCATCATAGTCCTCAAGCACGCCGCGCAGGGATGCAAGGCGCGTCTGCGGCGCGAAGGCAAGATCGAGCAGCACGACGTTTCCCGTGGCTGGCACGGTGTCGGTAACGGTGTGGTAACGCGGCGCGAAGTATTGCTGCTGCAAGGCAAGGCCGAGCGTTGCGGTGAGTGCGAGCATCACGGCCGCAGCGAGCGCGAAGCGCCGGTGGTGCGTACGCTGCCGGTGCATGTCGATGCGCGCGAGTACGCCATCGAAGGCGCCTTCCGCGCGCGAAGTCCCGGGCACGGACAGCAGTTTCTCGAGGCGCGCGAGCAGCGGCAGTTCCGCGCGGCAGCGCGCGCACCCTGCGAGATGGCGTTCGACGTCGCGCCGCTCGACGTCATCCAGCGAGCGGTTGACGAACCACGGCAGCAGCGCGTCGATGCGCGCGCAGTCATCGTCAGGTTTCATGGGTGTGTCCTCGCTGTTGTGTTGTTTCGGGGGAAAGAAACTGCACGAGCTTGCGCCGCGCGTTGAACATGCGTGTCTTCACCGTGTTCACGGGACACTGCATGATGTCCGCGATCTCCCTGTAGGAAAGTCCTTCGCCGAACGTCAGTTCCACGACCGCGCGCTGGTCGTCCGGCAGCATTGCGAGCGCGATCTCCAGCCACTGGCTCAGTTCCAGCCGTTCCGCACCGCCCAGCGTTGTTTCAGGCAGTTCGTGCAGCGGCGTATCCGCGTCGCGACGCTGCGCGTGCCAGCGCCGTTCGCGCAGCTTGAGTCCCTTGTTGCGCGCAATGCCGAAGATCCATGTCGAGACCTTTGCATTGCCGTCGTAGCTGCCGGCCTTGCGCCATACGAGATAGAAGACCTCGTTGCAGACTTCATCGTGATCGTCTTCGGGGCATCCCATCCGTGCGAGGAAGCGGCTGATCCGCGGCCGGTACCCCGCATAGAGCTGCTGCAGCGCGCGCGTATCGCCGCGCACGATCTGCGCCATCAGGCGGCGTTCCGAGCGCTCGCGCAAGGATGCCGGCGAGCTGTCGTGCATGGCGTTCTCGCGGTGACCAGGGTTCGCGCGTTGATTCCGGTGGCGGGTGAAAAGGTTCATCTCAGAACGCCCGGAATGGCAGCGCGACGCGAAGCAGCCATTGCCTGCGGTCAAGCTTTGCGCCATAGAAGGCTTCGAGTTCGTCGGTTGCGTACGAGAAGCCGAGTTGCCATTCCAGCGAACGCCAACGTCCGTGCAGGTTCGCATTGCCGAAGTAATGCGTGATGTCGATACGGTCTGCGTGGCTCGCGCCAATGCCCGCCGACCAGCGCAGCGTGTCGTTCAGCGGCTGTTCGAAGCCGAGCGCCATGCGGGCGTTGTCGTAGGTGAAGAAGCGATCGTAGGCGGGATAGTAGTAGTGCCGGTCCTTCTCGAACGCGAGTTCCGCCTGGAAGCCGCCCAGCCGGTATCTCAGGCCGACGCCCTGGTTGTCCAGCCGCAGGTCCCGGTCCAGGCGCGTGCGGTAGTCCAGCAGTTCGAGCGCGAACCGGTGCGCGTCCGCGTTCACGGCGACGCCCGCGAAACTCTGCGCGCCGAGCATGCGTTCATCGGGCAATGCAGCGCCGTCGCCGCGTCCTGCGAACAGCTCGGTGCCGGCAAAGAAGCCCGCGGGATGCGACCACAGCAATGCAACGCCGAGAACGCCGTTGTCCGCATATTCGATGCCATCGACAGGTCGGCTGCTTGCGGCTGCGACAAAGCCGGTCAGCAACGGCCGTTCATACGCCGGCGGATCGGCGGGGCCGGTGGCCAGCAGCAGTCCTGCAAGCAGTTCGAGCACGGTCACTCCGAGGCGTTCTGTTTCTGTCTTGTCAGATTGATAGTAGCCGGTGCGTCGATGACTGCCGGTTTGTGCACGCGGAACGCATTCGGTTTATTTCCCGGAGATCGGGAAAGGTTCAAGGCAGGCGGTTTTCGTGATCGTTTTTTTTCGCTTCACGGTTCGAAACCTGCATCCCAGCGCGCTTCGAATGCGATGTCGGCGAGCGGCACGCGGGTGCGGGGCGCAAGCTCGCGGACGCGTTTCTCTTCGGGAAGGTCGGCGGGGTCGCCGGGATGACCGATGGCGATCATCGCCATCGCGGTGAATGCATCGGGCACATCGAAGGACTGCGCCAGTTTCGCCGCGTCGAAGCTCGGCGAGTCGGTCTGTTGTCGTCAGTCGGTGCGGCCCGATGCCATGCGTTGCGCCATTTCGCGGTACTCGCGCGACTCGACGCGTCGAAGCACGTCAAGCATGCGCGATGACGCCCTGGCGGCAGGGTCGTCGTCGAGCGTTTCGGGCGCGGGCACGTTGCCGATGTTCTCGCCGGTCAGTTCCTGCCACATCTTCCGGTAGTCCGTCGTGAAATGGATGTTGTCGTCCTTCAGGTGCCGCACATCGTCGATGAGCTCGGGCGTGGTGAACGTCGCGACCGGATCTTCCAGGTAGCGCAGCACATCGTCCCAGTTGCGCGCCCAGCTGCCGGTGCGCTCGAAGAGCTGTTTCAGAAGCGACGCGTCGTAGCCGCGCGTGCGTTGTCGTGTTGCCATGCGTTTCTCCGCTGTTCGCGCGCGCGGGAGAACACGCGTCGCGTCGTGTTATGACATCACGCCATGCGCTCGTCGAAAATCAGGCTTTCGACCCGCGTGGACTCACTCATCGGCAGGGGTGGTTCCGGCATCGCCGTGACGACGGGAAGGCATCGCACCTTGCCGGTGCCGTCGGGATCGCCGGCAGAGAGAAATTCACGTTCCGTGCTGCCGCTGGCTGGCGCACCTGCCTGCATTGCGCTTCTCCGCGATCGCGTGAAATGACGCATCCACCGATATGGCGATTGCGCGGGTTCATTCCAAGCACGAGCATGTTGGCCGCACGATGGCTGCATGCGTCATAATCGCGCGCATCGAAATGTCGCAGGATGTGAACATGCTCCGCACGCTCAAGACCTATCTCGCCCGGCCGGAAAATGGCGCGGGGCTGTTGTTCGTCCTGCTTGCGCTCAGCGTGGTTCGCCTGTGGCTGCTGCGTTTGTTCGGCATCGACGGGGCGATGCGCGGCGACATGCTGTTCAACGCCTGGACGCTGCTCACGTTTGCGATCAGCGCGTGGTTTGCGTTCCTGCTGCTGCGCAGGCGGTTGCAGCGTCGCGCGCTGCGGCGCGTGCTGCTGGTCACCCTCGTTCACGTGTTTGGCGCCGTGCGTTTCTATGACGGCGGCATGGCGCTGCTTTCCATGCTGCCGCTGTTCGCGCTGGTTCCCGCGCTGCTTTTTCCCCGGGACGAAACCGGCGAACGCGATTCGATGCGCTGAGTGTCAGCCGGCGAGATGCCGGGGAAGCGCTTCGATGAACGCGCGAATTTCATCGCGCACACGCCGATAGTGAACGAGCGCCTCTTCGTCGGAGGCGGCGGCGCCGGCAAGGCGCGGCGGATCGTCGAAGCCGTGGTGAATCCTTCTCGCAGCACCCGGAAAGACAGGGCACGCTTCCGCCGCGTTGTCGCAGACGGTGACGACAAGATCGAAAGCAACATCCTCAAACGCAGCAACGTGCGTTGATTCGTGGTGCGAGATATCGACGCCGGCTTCCGCCATGACCCGTATCGCGCGAGGGTCGACGCCATGCGGCGCCGTCCCCGCGGAAAAGGCTTCGATCTGCCCGCCGAGCAGGTGTTTCGCCCAGCCTTCGCACATCTGGCTGCGGCAGGCGTTGCCGGTGCACAGGAACAGTACGCGCTTCATCGCTTGAGTCTCCCGGTCATATCGCCCCGCGATTCTCGAATCGATGGGCGAGGTGCGCAAGACAGCATGAGGAAAAACGTGCGGGGTTGATCCTGCATGTCTGGCCGTTCCGTGCGGTGCTAGTTTCGGAGCAACCTGCGCGCGTTGGCGCGCTCGGCAAGGTTCGCCCGGGAGATCCGCGTGCAGTCCAATTCCTACTGGCTAGAATCCGCGCACGCTGCGCGACGCCCGCCGCTGGACGGCGACACCGACGCGGATGTCGCCGTCATCGGTGCGGGCATTGTCGGCCTGACGGCGGCGTACGAGCTTGCGAAGCAGGGCAGGCGCGTGGTGGTGATCGACATGCACGGTGTTGGTCATGGCGCTACAGGACACACGACCGGCAAGATCACGATCGGTCACGGCCTCATCTACCACCGTCTCACCGCGCTGCACGATGCGCGCACGGCCGAGGTCTACGCGCATGCGAACGATGTCGCGCTGCGCTGGATCGAGAAGGTGGTGGAGCACGAAGGCATCGAGTGCGATCTCGAGCGCAAGGCGAACTATGTCTATTGCGAGACCGCCGACGCGCTCGATCGCATGCTGGAGGAAGTGGAAGCGGCGAAGAACGCCGGTGCGAAGGCGAAGCTTGTTCGCGACATGCCGCTGCCGTTTGCGGTGCCCGGCGGCGTGATGATCGACAACCAGGCGCAGTTCCATGCGGTGAAATACCTGCACGGACTCGCATCGCGCGTCGAAACCGCCGGCGGCGTGATACACGAAGGCACGCGCGCGGTGGGCATTGACACGAGCACGGGCTGCCGTGTCGAAACCGAGTCGGGCACGATCAACGCAGGCGACGTGATTCTTGCCACGCACTATCCCTTCATGGATCGCGGCCTGTTCTTTGCGCGCGTGCGCGCGATGCGCGCCTATGTCGTCGCGGGCCCGGTCGATCCGGCGCGCGCGCCGGAAGGCATGTTCATCAGTTGCGATACGCCGACGCGCTCGATACGCACCATCCCCGACGGCAACCGGCTGCTGCTCGCGGTTGCGGGCAACGGTCATCCCGTGGGCGAGGATTACGATGCGCAGCAGAACTACACCGATCTCGCGGCGTGGGCGGAGAAGCATTTCGGCGTCACGGAAATCACGCATCGCTGGTCCGCGCAGGATGGCGTGACGGTGGATGCGCTCCCGTACGCCGGCACGGCGTGGCGTTCCAGCGACCACGTATATACCGCGACCGGTTTCGCGAAGTGGGGCATCACCAACGGCACCGCGAGCGCGCTCCTGATCGCGCGTGCCATCAATGGCTTCAAGGCGGATTACGCCTGGCTTTACGATCCGCACCGCCTGACGCTCGATTCCTCGATGAAGCGTTTCACGAAGGACAACGCAAAGGTCGGCTATCACTTCATCCGCGATCGCTTCCGTCATCCGCAGGAAGGCAGGATCGAGGATCTCGGCCCGGGCGAGGCTTGCGTTGCCGGTCACGGCAACCACCAGGTCGCCGCCTATAAAGATGAGTCCGGCCAGCTCTTCGTGCATTCCGCGCGCTGCACGCATCTTGGCTGCACGGTGACGTGGAACAGCGCGGAGCGGACCTGGGATTGCCCGTGCCACGGTTCGCGTTTCAGCCATGAAGGAACGGTGATCGAAGGACCGGCGACGCAGGACCTGCCCGCCGCCGGAACCTGACTCAGAAACTCCAGCTCACGAGCACGTAGCCGCCATCCGGCGTCAGTACCGGCATGAACGACACGCCGTCGTCGCGCGCCGGATCTTCCGCGATCGTGGCCGTCGCAAGCCACGCGATCGACCAGCCCATCACCGCCTGGGAGGTGTAGTGGTTGTCGTGGTTGATGCGCGAGTAAGCAGGCAGCACGGAGAGCGCGTACCACGTGCAGCGCCAGCCCGGCGTGTCCGCCATCCGTGCCGCGGTGAGGAAGGGAACCGCGCCGTAGAACGAATGCCCGCTCACACCGTCGTTGTCGTTCCACGGATTCCAGTCCGATTCGCCGGCGCCGGGACGGTGACTGCCGAGCATGTAGGTGAACATCCAGGCCTGCGGCGCACCGAGCACGTTCGCGCGCAGCGCACGTTCCGCCCATGTCGCCGCCGTGGAATCGTCCTCGATCCTTCCGGTGTAGCCGGCGGCGAGCATGGTGAGCGAGTAGGCGGGAGCCGACCAGCGGTTCTGCGCGGCGTCACCGACCTCAAGGAAGACATCCGCAAGTTCATCCGAGAAATCACTGCGCGCGTCGTCCTGCCAGGCGTCGCGAATCCTGCGATCCGCGCTCGTGTTGGCGAGTGCGCCGGCGAGTGCGAGCGGCGGCAGGAGGTCAAGCAGGCTGTCCGCGTCGTAATGCCGGCGGTAATCGTTCATCGAGTGCTGAACGAGCCGCGTGAGCGCGGAATCACCGTCATGATCCGTGCGGTGGGTGGGTGCGCGCGCGCAGCCGGCGGCGAGTACCGCGAGCAGCGCAACCGCGATGCAGTGTCGGACGGGCAACATGAATGGCAGCATAAGCGCACGCACGCCTACGGGAAACACACGGCGCTGAACCGTTTCCTCCTCCCGACACCCGATGGGTATGCCGCCTGCGCGTTGCTATTGGTGTCCGATGATCGATGCACATCGCTCCATGGTGATTGCGCAGCCGGACAACCGCGAGTTCTGGAACGACTTCGCGCGCGCGATCGCGGGCGCGCTGCTGTTCTCGCTGCCGCTGCTGATGACCATGGAAATGTGGTGGCTCGGCATGTACCTCGAACGTGTACGCCTTGCGCTGTTCATCATCGTGCTGCTGCCGATCCTCATCGGGCTGTCGCGTTACTCTGGCTTTCGCGAAACGTGGAACTGGTACGACGACATCGTCGATGCGCTCGTCGCGTTCAGTGCGGGCACGCTGACGTCGATCGTCTTCCTGTGCATGTTCGGCGTGCTCAACGTGTCGATGTCGGTCGATGAAGTGATCGGCAAGATCGCGGTGCTGTCGTTTCCCGCGAGCATCGGTGCGATCGTCGCCAGCAAGCAGCTCGGCAACGAGCAGAACCGCGAGGAGCGGCGCCGCGCGAAATACGGCGGCGAGCTGTTCATCATGCTCGCCGGTGCACTGTTCATCGCGTTCAACGTCGCACCGACGGAAGAGATGATCGTGATCGCCTACATGATGACAGGCTGGCACGCGATCGTGCTGGTGCTGACATCGCTGCTCATCATGCATGCAACGGTCTATGCGCTGGATTTTCGCGGTCACCACCGGCGCCCGGAGAACGTCACGCTGTGGCGGCTTGCATTGCACTTCACCGTTGTCGGCTACGCCATCGCGCTGCTCGTGAGCGCGTACGTGATGTGGACGTTCGGACGTTTCGACGGGCTGTCGCTGTCGCGCGGCGTGATGACCACGACGGTGCTCGGCTTTCCCGCGGCATTCGGCGCCGCACTGGCGCGGCTGGTGGTCTGATGACGAACTCGCATCCCGAGCAGCACAAGTACGGCGCGCGCGGCCGCCCGCCGCTGTGGGAGCGCGTCATCGCGGGCAGCGGCCTCCTGATGGTCGTCCTGCTGCTGGGATACCTCATGCATCACGCGATCGCCGGCGATCATTCGCCGCCGAACGTGCTTGTCGAAGTCGTTGAAATCCGCGAGAACGGCGAGGACTTCCTGGTGATCTTCGAGGCGCACAACGACGGCGGCACGACAGCGTCAAGCGTGGTCATCAGCGGCAGTCTCAGCCGTTTCGGTTTCGCCACGGATTCCGCGCAGGCAACGCTTGATTTCATTCCCGCGGAATCGACGCGCACAGGTGGGCTTTTCTTTCGCGAGGATCCTCGCGAAGGCACGCTGCGCATCACGCCATCCGGGTACGTTGTGCCTTGAGCGTCCCATTTTCATCGCCGATTCGGATGAACGGTTGCATTAACGCTCACCGAACAGCCACAACATGAAATTTTTGCTGGCTGTTATGTAAAAACCTCGCTAAATTCTCCTTGCGCGAATGCACTGACTTGAGTTCCGGGGGAAGCCGATGCAACTCGCGGCTCGCGGCACGTTTTCATCACCACGCTGGATAACCTGGTTCTGCAGCCTCGGCCTGCTGGCGGCTGGCGCGTTCCTGTACCTGCTTGATTCGCACACGCAGCGCTTCGAAGACCTGCTCTTGCCCGCATTGCTGCATGAGTTTCTCGCGCCGCTCGCCGCCGAGGTGACGCTGCCGCACGCCTTGCGCTTCTGGCTGCCGGACTTTGCATGGGCGCTGGTCGCTGCGCTGTTCACGATGGAACTGCTGACGGGAACGCCCGTTTTCCTGGTGCGCCTGCCGGCGGCCGTGCTCGCCGCGACGAGCTGGGAACTCCTGCAGGCCGCAGGCATGGCGGCGGGCGTCTTCGATCCCATCGATCTCGCCGTTTCCGCGGCGGCGGGAGCGCTGGCGTGGCACGTGCATCGATCGTTCATCGACGGAGGCCAAACGACATGAAGGTTTTCCTCTTCCTGCTTGCGCTGCTGCCGCTGGTTGCGGTGGCAGCCCAACCGCATCCCGCGCTGACGGCCTGGTCGGCGAAGTCGCCGCAGGCGCACACCGTGCTCGTGCGCAGCGCGCGCTGGGTCGTTCCCGCGGCCTGCCTCCCGCATCGCGAACTCGGCAGCGATGCGGCCGGGCGCGAGCTGGGCGCGGCGAATGCCGGACGCGAACTCGGCAGCGACAACGCCAGCCGTGAACTGGGTTCGGCGAATGCGGGCAGGGAACTGGGCGCGGGTTCTGCCGGCCGCGA
>CAZRFE010000057.1:0-15440 GCA_964599565.1 uncultured Gammaproteobacteria bacterium | reverse complement strand
CGCTGCGCCCAGCGCGTCCACGGTGATCGCGCCGGTGAACGTGTTGCCGGTGTTCGTCAGCGTCACCGTCCGCCCGCTTGCGTTGATATCCGTCGTGCCCGCGACATCAAGCGCGCCGCTCTGTGTGACATCGCCCGATTCCGACGTGACGGTGAGACCGCCTGCGCCGATCGTGCTCGCACCGAATACTGTCGCCGTGTCGTTCACGATCGATGCGCCCACGGCGTCGATCGTGATCGCGCCCGTGAACGTGTTGCCGGTGTCCGCGAGCGTCACGGTCTGCCCGGCCGCGTTGATGTCGGTCGTGCCCGCGATCTCCAGCGTCCCCGACTGCGTGACATCGCCGGCTTCGGAGGTGATGACGAGGCCGTTCGCGCCGATGTTGCTCGCACCGAGGTCCGTCGCCGCGTCGTTCGTGATCGCAGCACCCAGCGCGTCGATCGTGATCGTGCCGGTGAAGGTGTTGCCGGCGTTCGCCAGCGTCACGTCCTGGCCCGCTGCATTGATATCGATCGCGCCGGCGACATCGATTGCGCCGCTCTGCGTGACATCGCCGGATTCCGACGCGACGGTGAGACCGTTCGCACCGATCGTGCTCGCGCCGAACGCCGTCGCCGTGTCATTCACGATCACCGCGCCAAGCGCATCGATCGTGATCGCACCCGTGAACGTGTTGCCGGCGTTCGCCAGCGTCACGGTCTGTCCGGTTGCGTTGATGTCGGTCGTACCGCCGACGTCGATGGCACCGCTTTGCGTCAGGCCGCCGGCGATGACCGTCAACGCGAGATCGCCGCCGATCGTGCTCGCGCCGAGTTCGAGATCGTTCGCGTCCGTGAGCGTGACGTTGTTGCCGTCCGTGATGACAATGCTGTCGAAATCGTTCGTGAGCGTGTCGAGCGTGATGTCGTTCGTACCGGCATCAAGCGTGGTGACGCCGGTCACGGCGATCGTGCCGCTGTCCGTCACCGCGCCATTCGCCGTCAGCGTGAACGTCGGCGCATCGACGCCCGCAAGATTCACGCCGTCGGCTTCATTGATGACGATGCTGTTGGCTGTCGTCTGCAGATCAAGCGTCGTGGCCGCAGTGTTGATGGCATTGCCCGCACTGCCGATGCCGTTCACCGCGGTCAGCGTCACCGTGGTGCCGCCAATGTCGCTGTCGCCGTTCGTATCCGTCAGCGCGTCTGCACTGTCGATGGTGACGGTGCCGCTTGCGCTGACAGTGCCGAGTTCCAGCGAGGCATCGCCATCCACGGTGATGCTGCCGTTCGCGGTCGTGATGTTCGCAAGCGTCGTGCCGCCGAAGTCATTGAGCACGATGTCGCCGGCGTTGGTGACGTTCGCGGAGAGCGATGCGCTCGAAATATCGAGATGCGCCGTGCCGCCGATTTCGCCGAAGGCCGTGAGCGCCACGTCGCCGCCGGCGTCGATGTCCACGGTCAGATCGTTGTTCGCGGCGGAATCGTTGATCGAGCCGCCGGTGGAAATCAGCGTGACATCGTTCGTCGCGGTGATGAGACCGACCAGGATGTCGTTCGCGGTTTCATAGTCGAAGCTGTCGCCTGCGAACGACAGGGTCACCGCGGCGGTGCCGTTGTCGGTGACCGTCACGTTGTCCGCGTTCAGCGTCAGCGTGCCGGCGTTGATTTCCAGTGCTTCACGCGTATCCGTCGTGCCGGCGGGCGCGCCCGGCGCACCGAAGTCGCCGCCGATATCGCCGGACGCAGTCAGGATTGCCGTGCCCGCGGTGATGTCCGTCACCGTGTCGTCAAGATCGTCCTGGATGGAGCCTGACTGCACGTTGAGGTCGAAGGTGCCGTTCACGTTGACCGTGCCGATGAGCACGTCGCCGCCGGTTTCGACAACGAACGCGTCGTTGTTCGTCGCCGTGACGTTCAGCGTGCCGGCCGCGGTATGGATCTCGGCGCCGTTCGCGCCGACGGATGTGTTCGCCGACAGGCTGACGACATCGCCGCTCACCGCGCTGGCGTTGTCCGTGATCGCGCCCGTCGTCGCGGTCACGGAAACATCGCCGAGACCGTCCGCATCGACTGTCGCGAGCGAAACGGACGCGCCCTGCAGCGTGATGTCGTCGGCATCCGTGCCGCCGCTCGTCGTGACGTTCGTCGCGGCAAGCAGGCCGCCCGCCGTGGCGGACACGGCGCCGGTTGCGGTGATCGAGGTCAGCGTGAGCGCGTTGGTGTCGTTCAGCGTCACGTCATCTGCGGAACTCACGGTCACGCTGCTGAAGTCGTTGCCGTTGTCCAGCGTGATGTCGTTCGTGCCGGCAGCCAGCGTCGTTGCACCGGACACGGACAGCACGCCGCTGTCGGTGATGTTGCCGGCGGTCGACGTCACGGACAGGCCGTTCGCGCCGATGTTGCTCGCACCAAGTATCGTCGCGGTGTCATTCACCAGCGTCGCACCCAGCGCGTCGACGCTGATCGCGCCCGTGAACGTATTGCCGGCATTGTTCAGCAGGACGTTGAAGCCCGCCGCGTCGATGGCCGTTGCACCGCTCACATCGAGTGCCGCGGCCTGCGTGACGTTGCCGCCCGCTGTCACGTTCAGTGCGCCGGTTGCAATCGCGCCGAGGCGGATCGCGTCCTCGTCGGTCAGCGTGACCGTGCCGGCTGTGCCGGCCACGGTGACGGCGTCACCGGAGTCGTTCGAATCGAAATCGTTCGTTGCTGCATCCAGCAGCACATCGCCGCCATCCACGCTGAACAGGCTCGTGCCTGCAACCGTCAGGCTGCCCGCGCCGCTGTCGGTGATGTCACCCGCTCCCGCGGAAACATCGAAGTCGACGGTATTCGCGCTCACCGCGCCCGCCACGTCGATGGATGTGGCCGTCACGTCATAAGCGCCGCTGATGGTCGCCGCGCCGAGAACAATGCCGTCCTCATCGCGAATCGTCACGTTCACCGCGTCCGCACCCAGTACGCCGTCATCGATCACCACGGTGTCGAAATTGTTCGTCGCGGAATCCAGCTGGATACTGCTGCCCGCGGCGATCAGCGTCGCCGTGCCGGTGACCGTGACGTCGCCGGTATCGGAGATGCCACCGCCGTTTGCGGTGAGGTTCAGCGTATCGGCCGTTGAACTGTTCGCAAGCACAATGGCGCCGTCGTGCGTGACATCGACGGTTGCCCCGTTGAACGTGAGCGTTCCGAACGTGGTGGCGTCATTCGTGTCGTCGCCAAGGACGATATCGTCCGTGCCGCCGCTGGCGGTGAAGCTCGCGTTACCCGTGACGAAGATCGTCGTATCCGCCGCATCGACGATCGAGCCGCCGGATGTCAGTGACAGGCTTCCCGCCTCGATGCTGCCTCCCCAGTCGTCGGTCAGAAGGGTCGCGTCGGCTTCAACGATGGTGACGCCGCCCGTCGTGTTGAAACCGAGCGTTCCGAAGGCGTAGGTGTCATCCAGCACGATGTCGCCACCGCCGGTGGCGATGAATGCGGCCGAACCACTGACGGTCAGATTCGCACTGCCATCGTCAAGAATGTCGCCCGTCTGGCTGACAATGCCGAGATTGCCGTTCGTGATGGCGCTGGTACCGGAAAACACGACATCACCATCCGCATAAATGATGGCGTCGGCCGGATTGATGCCGCTGTCGAGATTCACGGTCAGCGTACCGAAGTTGACGATGTCACCAGTGCTGCCGCCGATGTTGATGGTGTCAGCGGCGGCAAAGCTCGCATTGCCGGTGACGGCAAGACTGATGTCGCCGCTGTCGGAAATCCCGCCATCGGCATCGAGTGCAAGCGAATCGGCTGTCAGTGTTCCAAGGAGCAGCGTGTCGCTGCTCTCGTGAATCGCGACTGCACCGCTCGAATTGAACGTCAGCGTGTCGAAATTGAAGGTGCCCGCATTGGCGACGCCGAGATCGATGCTCGTGCCTTCGAACGCGGCATTCCCCGCACCGCCGTCTGCGACGACCAGGCTCGCGCCCGCGGCATTCGTGATGGCCGCATTCGATACCAGCGAGAGTTGCGTGGCGCTGGACGCGCCGGACAGTTGTGTCGCGTTGTCCTCGGTGATCGATACCGCGGCGCCATCGAACGTCAGCGAACCGAACGTGAGGGTGTCGTCGTTGCCGAGCGTGATGTCCTCGGCAACACCGCCATTGTTCGCCGTAAACGAGGCGTTGCCGGTGACATCAAGCACGATGCCCGCTGCATCCGTGATCGCGCCCACGGACGTCAGCACGAGCGAGCCGGCGGAGTTGCTGCCGGCAATCTGCGTGTCATTGCCTTCCGTGATCGCGACCGCGCCCGTGGAGTTGAACGTGACCGAGCCAAAGCTGTAGGCATCATCAAGCGTGATGCCCGCACCGCCGGCATCGGCGAAACTCGCGTTGCCGGTGACGGTGAGGTCTGCGCTGTTGTCATCGCTGATGGCGCCGTTCGCATCCAGGTCCAGGCTTGTCGCCGTCGAGACGCCGGAGAGCACGGTTGCACTGTCCTCGGCGATCGCCACGTCCGCGCCCGTGAACGTCAGCGATCCGAAGTCGATCGCATCGTCGTTGCCAAGCGTGATGTCCTGCGCCACGCCGAGGAGTTCCGCCGTGAGGTTTGCGTTGCCGGTGACTGCGAGCGTCGTGCTTGCGGCATCGCTGATCGTGCCGCTGGAAGTCAATGCCAGCGAGCCTGCACTGTTCGTGCCGGACAGCACGGTTGCGCTGTTCTCGCTGATCGAGACGGCGCCCGTGGACGCAAACGTCAGCGTACCGGCGTTGAAGGTATCGGCGCCGCTGTCGCCGAGCGTGATCGACGTGCCGGAGAAGTCCGCATTCGACGCAACAACCAGCGATGCATTCACGGCGTCGGTGATTGCGCCGCCAGCCACAAGCTGCAGGTTGTCCGCCGTGTTGTTCGAAACCAGGTTGACGGCATTCACGTCGTTGATTTCGACATCGCCTGTCGTGTTGAAATTCAGGTTCGCGAAATCGTGATCTTCATCCAGCAGGATGCCGCCTGTACCGGCGTTCAGCTGCGCGGTCGATGCGGACGTGACCGTCGCGCCCGCGTTGTCCGTCAGGGAACCCGCGCTGGTGATGGCGAGGTTGCCGGCGCTGGATGCACCAGCCATGACGGTGTCGTCGTCTTCCGCGAACGACGCCAGCGATGCCACGCTGGTGTTCAGCGTGACGCTGCCGACCTGCACGTTGTCGCCTGCGACGTTGCCGAGACTGATCTGTCCGCCCGTCGAGGTGAAGCTCGCATTGTTCGCGACCTCGAGATCCAGTGATGCGGTGTTGCCGATCGATGCCGCGGAGGTGAGCGCAAGGCTGTCCGCCGTCGATGCACCGCTCAGCGACATCGCCGAGTTCTCCGAGATCGACACCGCACCCGTGCTGTTGAAGGTCAGCGTGCCGGCATTGAAGGAATCCGTACCGGTGTCGCCGAGCGTGATCGAATCGCCGGTGAACGACGCGTTGCCGGTGGCGGAAATGGTGGCGGTCGCCGTATCGGTGATGTTGCCGGAGGCATTCAGCGAAACTGCGCCGTTGGCGGCAACCAGTTGCGCGATGGCAACGTCATTCGCCTCGGTGATCACGATGTCGCCCAGGCCATTGTTGAGCGCGTCGATCGTCGTGGCCGATGTATTCAGCGAAATGCCCCGGGTTGAACGCAGCGTGACGGTGTCACCGGAGACGAGACCTCCACCGAAGATCTCGCCGACGGAATCGGCCGCCGGATCGCGCGCCGTATCGTTTGCGGTGATGGAGACATCGCCAGTCGTCGTGACGGCAGCGGCGATCGAGACGGTATCGGCCGCCGCAATCGTGATGAGGCCGGAGCCGGTCGACACGCCGCCGCCGACGACCACCGCAGCGGCATTGCCCGCGTCGTCCGCGGTAAGCGTGATGTCGCCGGTGCCGGTGGTGCTGACGCCGGCCGTCGCGAGCGTGCCGTTGCCGGAGGCAAGGACAATGTCCCCGCCCTGCGAGGTCACGGCGTGCGACAGGCTGATGCGATCACCCGTGGTCGAGATTGTCACGGCGTTCGCGGCGCCTGCATCGATGCTGTTGCCGCTGGTGATCAGTCCGGCGACCGTGATCGTGATGTCGCCGTCCGCGGTGCTGACGCCCGCGCCCGCATCACCCAGCTGCACGCCGTCGCTGTCGGCGATGTCGATCTCGCCGGTCGCGGAAACGTTCGCGGTGAGGATGTCGGCGTCGAGGTTCAGCGTCGCTACATTGCCGATGCCCGTCGCGGCAAGCAGATCGATGCTGCCCGCGCTCAGCACGCCGGCGCCGTTGATGCTGCCGGCGTTGTCGGCGGCGGTTTCGAAGGTGTTGTCGCCGGCGTTTGCCGTGATCGTGCCGCCGGCAACGTTGCCGTTGAGCACGATGTCGTCCGCGGCATTCAAGGTCACGCCGGCAGCGCCGGTCGTGTTGATGCCGCCGGTGCCGACGGTCAGGTTGCCGCCGTTGCCGTCGTCCGTCGCGGTGAGCGTGATCGCACCGTTGTTCGTGCTCAGCAATCCGGCGCCTGTGTCCAGGTCGCCGTCGATGGCCGTGATGTCCAGCGCGCCGCCCGCGGCGCTGTTGGTGATCGCACCGGAGAGCGTGATGCTGCCGAGCACGCCGACGACGACGTCGTTGCTGGTGGTGTTGCCGGCCGACAGGTTGGCGGCATCGACTTCCACGCGATCGGTGTCACCGATGCCGTCGATCGCGGACAGGCTCACGGTCGCCGCGGTGACGTCCGCGACGGTGTCTGTACCGCCGGCGTCGTCATCGATCGCGCCCGCCGAGGTCACGGTGACGGTATCGCCGGCAGCGGTGATGCTGCCGAGCGTGATGTCGCCGCCGGTGGTCGTCGTGAGATCGATGTCGCGCGCAGTCCCGCCGGCCGTCACCGTTCCTGCGGACAGGTCGCCGCTTGTGACGGCAACGCTGATACTGCCGTCATTCGTCGTCGCGCTCGTCACCGTGGTGTTGCCGGTGCCCGTCAACGTGATGTCGCTCGCCGCGCCGGTCGTTGCGACGCTTGCAAACGTTGTCGACGCGAGGCTGTTCAGGTTGATGCCGCCGACGCCGGTCGATGCGCTGTCAACTGTTGCAACCGAAAGATCCACGCTGTTGCCGACCGCACCGATGCCGGAAACGGCATTCAGGGTTGCGCTCGCCGCCGCGATGTCGGCGAGCGCGTCGTTCTGGAGATCCGTGATCGCCGCCGCGGAATTGATCGTGACGTCGTTGCCGGTGGCCGTGACCTGCCCGAGGCGGACGTTGCCGCTGCCCGTCGTCGCCAGCACGACATCGCCTGTGCCGCCTGCCACGACATCGGTCGCATCGAGGTGGCCGTTCGCGACGGTGAGCGTGATGTCGCCGTCCGTGGTATCCACGTTCGCGAAATTGATGCTCGCCTGGCCTGTGCCGAGCACGGCGATGCCGCCGGTGTTCGTGACGAGGCTGCTGATCACGGGTGCGTTGATGTCGATCGCGCCGTTCGCCGTGGTGCCGATGCCGGTCTGCGCATTGATGGAGACGTTGGCCGCGGTAATGTTCGTGGTCGTGTCGTTCGCGCTCTCGATGACGTCTTCGACCGCGTTGATGCTCACCTGGTCCGTCGCCGCGACGCTGCCGAGCGAGATCGTGCCCGACGTCGTCGTGCTCAATGCAACATCCGCTCCCGCACCGTTTGCGGTCACGCTGGTTGCGGTCAGGTTGCCGCCGTCATTGGCAAGCGAGATCGCACCGTTTGTCGTCGTGACGTTCTGGAACTCGACGTCGGCGCCGCCGGTCTGCACATACCCGATGTTGCCGTCGCCTGCGAGCGACAGGTTGGTGACGGTCGTCGCGCCGGTATCGCTGCGGTAGTTCTCGATCTGGATGGAACCCGGCACTGCGCCGGTCACCTGCGCGCTCACGTTGGCGGCGTCGATCTCCGCGGAGATGTTTCCGTCTCCGCCGGTCACGGTGAGGTTGACCGTGCCCGCAATCAGGTCGGCCACGCCGGCATCGACGACGTCCGTGGTACCCGGCAGGTCGGCTTCGAATATCTCCACTGCCGCGGTGACGTCGATCGTGTTGCCCGCGCGGACTTCCTCGAAGACGAAATTCTCTCCCGCCACCGCGATGACGGAGCCTGCTGCATCCACGTTCGCCAGCCCGAGATCGAATGTCGGGTCCGAGACAAGCGTGATATCGCCCGACGTGCTGGTGACCGCGGACAGGACAAGCAGGTGATTGCCGATGTCGCGGAACGAGATATTGCCGTTCTCGTTTTCCAGCACCGCCGTGGTGTATGTGCCGCCGGCACCGTCATTGACGATGTGGATGTTGCCGGTTCCGGAATTGAGCGCGTCGACGTGTGCGCTTGCGGTTTCGATGGCATCCGCCGCGCCGATACCGCTCGCCGCGTTGAAATCGATGCTTGCGCCGAGCACATCGGCGCCGGCGTCAGGCGCGGATTCTTCGATCGCGCCGCTCGCCGTGACGATCACGTCATCACCGGTGCTGTCGATGAAACCGATGAATACGTCTGCGCCACCGTTCACGCTGATGTCGCTGTTGTCCGAGGCAACCGCGCCCGCGGTTGCGGAAGTGACGGTGATGTCTGCGGTGCTGTTCAACGACAGCGCGCCGGCAGCCGTGCTGGCGGTGATGTCGAGCGCCGCGCCACCCGTCTGGAAGTAGCTGATGGAACCGGAGCTCGCGACCGCGAGATCCGCGGTTACCGTGCCCGTCGCGAAACTGTTGTTGAGAATGATGCCGTTGTTGCCGCTGTCCGCGGTGAGCGTGCTCGTCGATGTCTCGATGCCGTTTGAGGCGCCGATGCCGCCGGTGGCGGTCAGCGTCACGCTGCCGCCGGCGACGTCCACGCCGCCGTCGCTGCCGGCTTCCGTGAGACTGCCGGTGTTGTTCGTGATCGTGACCGCGCCCGCGGTCGCGATGTTCTGCAAGGCAAGGTCGCGCACGCCCGCGGTGAGGTTGTCCTGCGTGATGTCGATGCTGCCCGCACCGCCCGTCACGGCGCTCACGGTCACGCTCGCCAGGTCGGTGAAGATGTCGAGATCGATGGCGTTGCCGCCGCTCGAGGTGACGTCGATGGTGCCGGTATTCACCGACAGTCCGTCGGCCAGGCCGATGGCGCCATTGGAGGTGAGTCGCAGCGTGTCATCCGCGCCGCCCGTGAAACCGAGATTGCCGTTGGTGTCGGCATCGTCGTCGCTGATGGTGCCGCCGGTCACGATGGACAGGCTGCCGTTCGAGATGCCCGAGATGTCGACACCGTCGATGATCACATCGCCCGAGGTTGCGCTGCCGATCGTCAGCGCGCCGCCGGATGCGTTGAGCAGCGTGTTGATCGTTGCATCCGTCAGCACGAAGTTCTGCCCCGCAACCGCCGCGGAACTCACGATATCGCCAAGCCCGATGGTGGAACCTTCATCCGCCGCCGCAACGCTGATGCCGCCGGTGGCCTGCACGGTGCCTGCGAGATTGATGGTATCCGCGGTGATGGCGAGCGTGCCGTTGTCGACGTCGATCGTGAAACCGTTGTTGTCGAACGTGCTGTCGTTGATGGGCGCAGTCGGCAGCGTGGTGCCGGCGATGGAGAAATTGAGGTTGTCGCCGCTCAATCCGGTCGTGACAGCGGCATCGATATCCTGCGTCAGTTCGATCGTCGCATTCGTGGATGTGACACTGATGGAAACGTCATGCGCGCCGGCGGATGTCGCAAGGCTGCCGAGCGCGATGCTCGACGTCGAGGCGACATCGATGTCGCCGCCGGCATCGAGATTCAGCACGCCGTTCGCGGTGTCGAGTTCGACGAGCACCGGCGTACCGGCAGCACCGATGGTCGTTCCCGCCGCAAGGGTGATGTCGCCGAACTGGTTGTCGATGTCGTCCGACGCATTGCCGGTGGCCGTCAGCGCACCGCCGGTCGTGATGGCGATATCGTCGCCGACAGCGCCTGCGCTGATCGTCACGCCGCTGAGCGCGCCGACCGTGCCGATCGCAAGATCGTTTGCGTCGGTGATTTCGATGTTTCCCGATGCCGTGGTCGCCGCAACCGTCGCGGCATCGATGTCGAGCGCGATGATGCCGGCCTGCGCGTCGAGCGCGAGGTCCGTTGCATTCACGACCGGCGCCGCGGCGGCGCCATCGTTGATGTTTCCTGAAGACGTTGCCGTTACCGTCGTGCCGCTGACGCCGGCGAGCACGATGTTGCCGGCGGTGGTCGTCGCGAGATGCACGTCGCCGGCGCTTGCAATGCCCGCACCGCTGCCAGCGGTGAGTTCCGCATTGTCGTTGCCGATCGTGATGTCGCCGGAGGTGGTTGTCGTCGCCGCCTCGATGTCGAGCGTCTGTCCGCCCGTCTGCGCGAACGTGATGTTCGCGCCGTCCGTCGAGAGATTCGTTACCGTCGTTGCCGCCGTTGCCGCATTGTTGAGCGCAATCGCACCCGCGGTACTGCTCGCCGCGATGCTCGTCGCGGAAAGATCGACGTCGGCACTGTTGCCGATGCCCGTCGCGGCCGTAAGGCTGACGGTGGCGGCGGTGACGTCTGTCGTCGTGTCGGGGTCCGCGGAATCGTCGTTGATTCCCGCCGTTGATGTGAGCGTCGCGGTTGTCGCCGCCGTGACGGCGCCGAGCAGCAGGTCGCCGCCGCCGGACTGGTCGAACGTGACAGCAGCGTCGCCGGAACCCAGCGTCACGGTCGCATCGGTGGCGCTCGTGTTGTCGATGTCAAGCGCGCCCGCCGTCGTGTTCGCGACGATGCTCGTGCTCGCGGTGTTCAGTGCAATCGCGTTGCCGATGCCGGAAACCGCATCGATGTCGATCGCGGAACCGGTGATGGGCGCCGCACCGTTCACGGATGCGACGTTGTCGACCGTGGCGTTGTCGAGCGCGGTTGCGCCCGCGGCGATCGTCACGGTACCGGCGCCTGCGTTGATCTCGCCACCGAGCGTGACGTCATCCGCGACGTTCAGCGTCACGTTGCCGCCGCCGCTCGTGATGCCCGCCGCGCCGACTGCCAGGTTCGCAGCGGTCGCGTTCGTACCGTCTTCATCGAAATCGATGGCGGCAAGCGTGATGTCCTGGTTCGCGGTGGTCGCGGATACGCTCGCCGCGTCGACGACAAGACCGACACCGCTTGCGCCGATCGCGCCCGCCGTTGCCGTCAGTGACACGTCGCCCGTCGTCGCAAGATGCGTTGCCGCGTCATCGACGTCGTCGATGCTCGCGCCGGTGATTGCGACATCCAGGTTGCCGGCGTCGAACTGGTCAAGCGTGACAGCGCCTGTATCCGTTGCATCGCCAAGTGCGAGCGTGGCGGCCGTCACGGTCTGTGCTTCCGCGCTGCTGATGTCGAGTGCGCCGGTCGCACTGCCGAGATTCAGCGCAGTGCCGTTGGTGAACGGCTGGATCGTGACGGTTCCTGTACCGCCGTTGATCTGGCTGTCGCCGGCAACACCGCCGGTCTGCAGATCGGCACCATCGGCAATGATGGTGATCGCAGCAGCGCTGCCGCCGTTCGAGATGATGCCCCGGTTCACGGCATCGGATGCGTTCGTGAACGTTCCTGCGCCTGCGTTGATGGTCACGCCGGTATTGCCGGTGATGGTTGCGTTGTTCGTGACACCGGCGCCGGTGATGTTCGCCTGGCCGTCCGCCGTGACGTCGCCGGTCACGGACAGCAGACCCGTTGCGGTCACCGAAAGATCGCCAGCGACGCTGGAAGCGCCGAGGGTCGCCGCATCGTTGTTTGAATAGGTGACGTTTGCAGCGGTTCCCTGCGTCGTGAACGTGATGGTGCCGTCGATATCGTTGCCGGCATCTGCCAGCGTGATGTCTTCGTCGCTCACGCTGACGGTGAAATCCGCGTTGCCTGCGACCGTGAGCGCATCCGTCTGTGAAATCGCGCCGCCCGCCGTGACATCCAGGTTGCCGCTGATCGTCGATGCGCCGAAGGCGAGATCGTCGCTGTCTGCGAGCGTGACGTGGCCGGCCTGCACTATTTCAATGGAACCGAGATCAGCCGCGGTGACGCCGTTGCCGTCGAGCGTGATGTCGTTGGTGCCGGTCGCGGTGCCGCCGGCATCCAGCACCGTCGTGCCGCTGACGTTCACGACACCCGAATCGGTGATCGTGCCGGCGCCGGTGACATCCAGGTTGTTTGCAACGATGTCGCCGAGATCGACGTCGCCGCCATCGACGAGCACGACATCGCCAGCCTGCGCAACGGAGATCGCGCCGCCGAACGTGTTTGCGTCATCCAGCGTGATGTCGTTCGCACCGGAGACGTTGCCGCCGGCGTCAAGCGCAAGATCGCCGCCGACGCTGATCGCGCCGGAGTCGCTGATCGCGCCCGCGGACGTGACCGCAAGATCGCCGCTGATCGTCGATGCGCCGATGTCGATACCGTTGCTGTCGGTGAGTGCGACATCGCCCGCCTGCGTGACGACGACGGTATTGAAATCGCCTGCTTCGTCCAGCACGACATCGTTGGTGCCGCTGACCGTGCCGCCCGCATCGAACGTTGCCGTGCCCGCGACCGTGAGCGCACCGGAGTCGGTGATGATGCCGCTGGCGGCGATGTCGAGATCGCCGCTGATGGCGGACGCACCGAGATCCAGGTCGTTGGCATCCGCAATCGTCACGTCGTTGCCGCTTGTGACGAGGAGCGTCGTGAAATCCGAAGCCGTCACGCCGTCGCCATCGAGCGTGATGTTGTTTGCAGCGCCGGCCGCAAACGTCGCCGTGCCCGCCACGGTCGTGGCGCCGCTGTCGGTGATCGTGTTGTCGGTGGCAACCGCCAGGTTGCCGCCAACCGTTGATGCGCCGAGGTCGACTGCCGTCGTGCCGTTGTTGAACGTCGCATGCCCTGCGGCGCCGGTCGTATTGAACGTCACGGCGCCGTTGATGGCATTGCCGGTGTCATCCAGCGTGATGGTCTGATCGGTGCCGGACGTCGTGAACGAGCCGGTGCCGGTCACGGTCATTGCGCCGGACTGCGTGATCGATCCCGTGCCGGCAACCAGCACCGCGTTGCCGCCCGTAACCAGGTCGGCGACGTCGAGGGTGTTCGCGTCCTGCGTGATGGTGATCGTGCCGGCGCCGCCGGTGTCGATGCTGTAGCTGGTCGCGCTCGCACCGGAATCGGTGAGCGTGATGTCGTTGCCGCCGGTGCCGAGCGTTGCATCGACACTCGCCGCGCTGATGTTCAGGCCTTCGGCATTCGCGCCGCCGATGACGCCTGCGCTTTGCAGCGTCAGCGTGCCGGTGGTCACCGCGTAATCGGTTGCGTCGCCGGCGTCATCCAGCGTGGTGCCGGCATGCAGCGTGATTCCGCCCGCACCCGAGCTCACGCCTGTCAGCCCGTCCACGGCGTCGAGCACGATGGCGTTCGTATCCCGGAAACTGAAACTGCCTGCGCCGTTGATGACGCCGGCAAGCCGGGTGACGTCGTTGCTCGCGTTGTTCAGCGTGACGGTTCCGTCGGACGTCACGGCAAGATCGGCCTCGATGATCGCAGCCGTCTGCGTGATATTGCCGCCGCTGGTGAGATGCAGCGTCGAGACGCCGGCCGTATCGATCACCTGGCTGATGTTGATGGCGTTGACGCCGGCATCGCCGATCCGAAGCACGCTTGCGCCGTCGATGAAATCGAGTTCGGCGTCGGAAAGCTCAAGCGTCGTGTCCGCGGATGTCGCTGTCGATCCGAGGTCGATGCTCCTGCCCGCGGTCGCCGCGGTCAGCGTGACGGCGCCTGTCGTGGAAACATTCGCGCCGATGGTCATTTCATCGGCGGTCAGCGTGACGTCGTCCTGGTCGAGCGTCAGCGTGGCGCCGCCATCTATCGCCAGCAGGTTGCCGCCGGTGACGGTCACATCCACCGCGGTCGTGTCCGCGTCTGCCGTGTTGAGTGATGCGATGTGAAGATCGCTCGCCGACGTGAGCCGGATTTCGCCGTTGGCACCGCTGCCGGTTGCGGTCGCGGACAGCGAACCGGACGTCATCGAACCTGTCCCGCCGACAGTGGTCGTACCGATCGCCACCGCAAACGCAGCGGTGCCGTCACGGGAAATTTCCGCGCCCGAGAGCGTGATGTCTCCTGCCCTTGCCGTATCGCCCGCGTTGTTGCCGGCGGTCACGCTCGCCGTCCCGGTCGATACCAGGCCATCACCGGAAACAACGCCCGTGGCGGACAGCGTTACATCGCCGGAGGTTGCGTCGTCCGAGCCCGAACTCGCCGCACCGGTCATGACGTCGGCATCGAGGTCGATGTTTCCGCCCGCGGTGATCGTGATGTCGCCGGACGTGGCGCTGTTGCCTCCGGAGGAGGTGACATCGCCGGTCTGAATCGTCGCGCCGGCAAGGCTGGTCACGTTGCCGCCGCTCGTGATGGTGATGTTTCCGGAACTGCGGTCTGAATTGTCGGAAACGTTGCCGGTCCGGATGGCGCTGTTCAGCGTGATGTCGCCATCGGCGGTCAGCGAAATCGAACTCGAGTTGCCGGCCGTGCGATCGCCGGTGATCAATCCGCCGACGGAAATGCTCGCCGTTCCGCCGCCCACATCGGAACCGGCGATGATCGTGATGCCCGCGGTGACGCTGGTCTCGAAGGTGACATCGCTGATGTCGATGCCCGCACCGTTGTTGTCGGAGGTTTCCAGCGTGAGGTCGATACTGTTGTCGAGTTCGATATTGCCGTCGAACGTTCCGGCGGTCGTGATGCTGTTCGTCGCCTGCAGGATGATGTCCGCGCTCGCGGCTTCGAGCTCGCTTTCATAGACGGTGAATGTCGTCGGCGTATCCGCGAACAGGATCGTCGGATCCGAAAGGGTGCCGCTGCCTGTGCCGCCGTCATCGCCGTCGCCGCTGCCGCCCTGGATGACGATATCGGTCGGATCCAGCAGCAGCGTGCCGAAATCGCCGGTATCGGAGCCAAGATCCACAAGGCCACGGAACACGAGGCCGGCGCCGGAAACCTCGGCGAAACCACCGCTGCCGGCGCCCGCGCCGCGCCCGGTGATCGTGCCGTAGAAACGCGTGCCCTCGTCCGACCATACGACGACCGTGCCGCCATCGCCGTTCTCCGTCGCATCCGCGGCAATTGTGGCATCTTCGCTGACGAAGACGTGCGACGCTTCCTGCAGGCCTTCGCCGCCCTTGAAACCGCCGCCGATGCGTACCTGGCCGCCTCCGGTCGCGCCGGAAACATCAATCGTGGCATCGCCCGTCAGTGCCACGCGGTCGCCGAGTACGTGCACGGTTCCGCCGTCGCCTGCGGCGCTGGTTGCCGAAATCGTGCCGCTGTTGAAAACGTCGCCGCCGCTGCCTGTCAGGAACACACGGCCGCCATCCGTTGCAACGCCGTTTGCCGCAACGACGCCGGAGTTGTTGACGACCTGCGCGAACACGTCGTTCGCGCTCGCCGCCGACAGCAGCACGCGGCCGCTGTCCGCGCGAA
>CAZRFE010000056.1:10828-15527 GCA_964599565.1 uncultured Gammaproteobacteria bacterium | reverse complement strand
GAAACGCCGCTTTCGCTTTCATACACTTCTCCCTGTGTTGATGCCGCGTGCAGCGGCGAACTCCATCCTGTTGTCTTTACATCGCGTATTGCTCTACGCCATCCACACCGTCTTGATGTTCACGAATTCGTGCATGCCATGACGCGAGAGCTCGCGTCCGTAGCCTGACGACTTGATGCCGCCGAACGGCAGGCGCGGATCGGATTTCACCATGCCGTTCACGAACGCCGAGCCGCATTCAAGCTGTCGCGCGAAACGCTCGCCGCGCGCGGCATCGCGCGTCCATACCGAACCGCCGAGACCGAACGGCACGTCGTTCGCGACGCGCAATGCGTCGGCTTCATCCTTCACGCGGATGACGATGGCGACAGGCCCGAACAGCTCTTCACGCCATGCACGCATGTTCTCCGTCACGCCGCCGAGTATCGATGCCGCGTAGTACGCGCCGCCCGCGAGTTCGCCGTCGTTCAGCGGCCTGCAGCCGAGGATTGCGCGCGCGCCCTTGTCGAGCGCGTCCTGCACCTGTTCGTGCAGATCGTCGCGCAAACGCGCGCTTGCCATCGGCGCGAGCGTGGTGCCGTCAACGGCAGGATCGCCGGGGCGAAGCTTCGCGACGCGCGCGCGGAAGCGTTCAAGGAAATCATCCGCGATGCGGTCAACGAGAATGAAACGCTTGGCGGCGATGCAGCTTTGTCCCGCGTTCTGGTAACGCGCCTTCACGCCCCACCCCGCGGCGGCGTCGAGATCCGCGTCGTCGAGCACGACGAAGGGATCCGAGCCGCCGAGCTCGAGCACGGTCTTCTTCAGCGCCTTGCCGGCGATGGATGCAACGGAGCGACCCGCGGGTTCGGAGCCCGTGAGCGTCGCTGCGCGCACGCGCGCATCCTTGAGCACGTGCTCGACCTGCTCCGAGCCGATCTGCAGGCTGCGGAAAAGTCCTTCGGGAAATCCGGCCGCGCGGAACACGTCCTCGATCGCGAGCGCGCAGCCCTGCACGTTGGATGCATGCTTGAGCAGTCCGCCGTTGCCGGCGACCAGCGCGGGTGCGGCGAAACGGAACACCTGCCAGAACGGGTAATTCCACGGCATGACGGCGAGCACGATGCCGAGCGGCTGGCAGGCGATGAAGGATTTTCCCGCATCCGTCTCGACCATTTCGTCCGCGAGAAAACGCTCGCCGTTTTCCGCGTAGTAATCGCAGGCGAGCGCGCACTTCTCGACTTCCGCGCGCGCCTCCTTCACGAGCTTGCCCATCTCGCGCGTGATGATCGCGGCGAGTTCGTCGCGGCGCTCGCGCAGCACCGCACCGGCACGCACCATGAGCTTCGCGCGCTCCGCAACCGGTCGCGCGGACCATGCGCGCTGCGCGTCCGCGGCCATGCCGATCGCATCGTCGATCGCGCGCACGGACATGGACTCGAATGCCTGGATGCGTTCGCCGTTGGCGGGATTGATGCTTTCGAGGCTCATCGTCATCTCCCGGTCTGTGTGATGCGCGAACGATAACAAAGGGAGCGACGAAGCGAATGCGGCAAACAATGGCGATGAAAAAAACAGGCGGGCTGGCTTCCTGCCAGCCCGCCCGAATCGTCAAGGTGACGTCCTTGTCCGGCCGGGCGTCCGTGCCGGACCTGGAACCGCGCGGTCCTGGCGGACGCCGCGCGGCCGGATTATGGAAACCCAACGCGCGTTCACGCGGCATCGGGCGCGCCCCGGCTTGCGTCAATGCTTTGGACGAAACGCGCAGGAAACCTTCATATGACAATCCGCCGCGCATTCGGCTTGCCCGGGTGCGTGTGGCACAATCGCGCGCATGGTCATGTTCGATCCCTACACGCGTCCCGGACAATCCGCGCACCGCATCGCCGTGCTTGGCGGCACCGGTTTCGTCGGCCATTGCCTCGTGCATTGCCTGACGGACGCGGGTCATCGCGTGAAGGTGCTGAGCCGCAACCGCGAGGCGCATCGCGACATGCTGGTGCATCCGAGCGTCGAGGTGATCACCGCGGACGTGCACGACCGCAACACGCTCACGCGGCATTTCGACGACGTCGAGGTGGTGATCAACCTCGTCGGCACGCTGAACGAATCCGGCCACAACGGCGACGGTTTCCATCGCGTCCACGTGGAACTGACGAAGACCGCCGCGGCGGCCGCAAGGACCGCCGGCGTGCGCCGCTTCCTGCAGATGAGCGCACTGGGTGCGGCGAAGGATTCATCCAGCCATTACCAGCGCACGAAGGCGGAAGCGGAGGAATATCTCCTCGCCCAGGCGGATCTCGATGTCACGGTGTTCCGTCCGTCCGTGGTGTTCGGCGAGAACGACAGTTTCGTCTGCCGCTTCGCGAACCTGCTCGATATCGTGCCGCTGGTCTTTCCCCTCGCCTGCGCGGATTCGAAGTACGCGCCGGTTTACGTCAAGGATGTGGCGCAGGCGTTCACGCGCGCGCTCGACGATCCGCAGACGTACGGCAGGCGTTACGAGCTGTGCGGACCGGATGTTCGTTCGTTGCAGGAGATCGTTGCGTACGTGAACCGCCTCACGCATCGCGGCAGGAAGATCGTTCCGCTGCCGGATTTCCTTTCGAAGGCGCAGGCCGCGATCTTCGAGTTCATCCCCGGCAAATCCTTCTCGCTCGACAACTACCGCAGCACGCTGCGCGACAACGTCTGCACCGGCGAGAACGGCCTGCGCGCGTTCGGCATCGAGCCGACCGGCATGGAATCCGTCGTGCCTTCCTATCTCACGCCGCAGCGCACGCGGCGCATCTACGACAGGCTTCGGCGGCGCGCACGCAGCCCGCGGCCGTAGTCACCACATGAGCAGCGTGAGCTTTCCTCCCGGCGTGCGCGTGTATGCGGTGGGCGGCGCCGTGCGCGACGCGCTGCTCGATGTGCCCGCGCGCGAGAACGACTGGGTTGTCGTCGGCGCGACAGCGGAGCAGATGACCGAGCGCGGCTTTCTTCCGGTCGGCAAGGATTTTCCCGTGTTCCTGCATCCGGAAACGAAGGAGGAATACGCGCTCGCGCGCACCGAGCGCAAGAGCGGTCACGGCTATCACGGCTTCACCGTTCATGCGACACCGGACGTGACGCTTGCGCAGGACCTCGAGCGCCGCGACCTCACCATCAATGCGATTGCGCGCGATGCGGATGGCGGGATCATCGATCCTTTCAACGGCGCGGCGGACATCGATGCGCGCGTGCTGCGTCATGTGTCGGCGGCATTCGGTGAGGATCCGCTGCGCGTGCTGCGCGTCGCGAAGTTCGCGGCGCGCTTCCATCATCTCGGCTTTCACGTCGCCGCGGAAACGATGGCGCTGATGCGCGACATGACGGCAAGCGGCGAACTCGATCATCTCGTGCCGGAACGCGTCTGGCAGGAAACGCGCGCAGCGCTCGTCACGGCAACGCCGCGCGTGTATTTTTCGGTGCTGCGCGAATGCGGCGCGCTCGCCGTGCTGTTTCCCGAGATCGACCGGCTGTTCGGCGTGCCGCAACCGGCGAAATGGCATCCGGAGATCGACACCGGCGCGCACGTGCTGCTCGTGCTCGACCAGGTCACGCGCATGACCGATTCGCTGCCCGCGCGGTTTGCGGCACTCGTGCACGATCTCGGCAAGGGCACAACGCCGAAGGACATCCTCCCAAGCCACCACGGCCATGAGCAGCGCGGCGTGAAACTGATCGCCGCGCTGTGCGATCGCCTGCGCGTGCCGAACGACTGCCGGCAGCTTGCGGAACTGGTGTCGAACTTTCACACGCACGTGCACCGTGCGCAGGAACTGAAACCCTCGACCATGCTCGAGGTGCTGGAAGCGACGCGCGCGATGCAGCAGCCGGAACGCTTCGAGGATTTCCTGGTGGCCTGCGAAGCGGATGCGCGCGGACGCACCGGGCTTGAAGATCGCGCGTATCCGCAGGCGGACATCTTCCGCGGCGCGCTGCGTGCCGCGATGTCGGTCAATGCGCGCGATGTTCGCACCGAAGGAAAATCCGGACCTGCGATCGGCGAAGCGATACGCCGTGCGCGCATCCGGGCAATAGCGGAAGCACTGGGCCGCTGACGTTCGCGACACATGGGGGGCGAGATGAAATCACGTGCATGCATTGCTGTGTTCGCGCTGCTGCCGCTCGCGGCGTCGGCGGAACCGCTCGATTACGATTACCTCTATCTCAGTTCCAGCGAAACGGAAACGGACGACGGACGCGAAACCGACGGCGACGTTTTCGGCGGCTTCTGGAGCTTCACCGATACGTTGCATGTCTTCGGTTCCTACGACGATGCGGGTGCGTACGCGAACAGCGGCGAAAACCCCGCATGGGAATACGAGACGCGCACGCTGCGCGCCGGCCTCGGCGCGCACGTTCTCGTGGGCGAGAGAACGATGATCGCGCCCGCGCTCTCGATACTGCGCGCGAAGATGGAAGTGACGTCACCGCTGTGGACGCGCGAGCACGAGGATACGGGTTATGGCGCGCAGCTCGACCTTCGGCACGCCATCACGCACTGGCTGGAACTCACCGCAGGCGGCCGCTATACGCACGTGTTCGATGACGGTTCCACGCAGCTGGTCGGCGGTGTCGTGTTTCACGCCACCGACTGGCTTGCGCTCGGCGCGCTCTACCATGAAGGCGACGAACGAAGCGGCATGGAACTGACGGCGCGCTGGTATTACTGAAAGAACCTGTATTGCCG
>CAZRFE010000056.1:0-10728 GCA_964599565.1 uncultured Gammaproteobacteria bacterium | reverse complement strand
GAAGCGGCATGGAACTGACGGCGCGCTGGTATTACTGAAAGAACCTGTATTGCCGGGAAAACGATGAGAAGCAGGAAGCCGGCAATGCCGGCTTCCTGCTTTCAGAACGCGCGCACTTCGCGCGCTTGCTCAAAGATAAAGCGCGAACAGCACGACACCCAGCACGAGCCGGTACGCGACATACGGCAGCATGCCGATGCGCGGCAGCCATTTCAGGAAGAAATGTATGCATGCATACGCTGCGATGAATGCCAGCAGCGCGCCGAGACCGAGCGTGTTCCAGTCCGTGGGCTGCGGTGCATCGATGAGTTCGAAGGCTTCGAATCCGCCGGCGAGCACAATGACGGGAATCGACAGCAGGAAGGAAAAGCGCGCGGCGGCAATGCGGTTCAGCCCCATGAACAGTCCCGCCGTCATGGTGATGCCGGAGCGCGACGTGCCGGGTATCAGCGCGATCGCCTGCGCGATGCCGATGACGAGCACATCCTTCCACGTGATCATGTGTTCGGTGCGCGTGCCGCGCATCCGGTCCGCACCCCACAGCGCGAGACCGAAGACGATGGTCGTCGTCGCGATCACGAGCGGGCCGCGCAACGATTCCTCCACGACGGATTCGAACGCGAGCCCGGCGAGCCCGACGGGAATCGTGCCGAGCGCGACCGCCCAGGCGAGCTTTCCGTCCTGGTCGAGTCCGCGGCCGCTGACGCTGCGCATCCAGCCCATGAAAAGCTGCGCGATGTCGTGACGCAGATAAAGCGCGACCGCCGCCAGCGTTCCGACGTGCACGGCGACATCGAACGCGAGTCCCTGGTCCGGCCAGCCGGTGATGACCGGCACGAGTATCAGGTGCGCGGAACTCGATATCGGCAGGAATTCCGTCAGGCCCTGCAGCAGTGCGAGCAGTGCGGTCTGGATGAAATCCATGAATCTTCCTCGTCGTGATTCTTCTTATAGGGCGGACGACAGGTCCTTGAGACCGAAGCCGCTGATGAGTCCTTCCAGCGCGCGGCCAAGACCCATCACCTTGAAACGGTCGCCCATTTCGCCCGGCATCGTCAGCTTCTGCACCTGCTGCGACACCTGCAGGCTGCGCAACGTGTCTCCCGGATTCACGTCCGGCAGCAGCTCGTGCAGGCCGCCGCCGAGCAGGAACTGCGCCTGCGTCGTGTAACCGTGCAGTTCGAGTCCCGCATCCACGCCCGCCTGCGCAACCGTGGTGAAGTCGACGAACGCGGTGATGTCCTGCAGGCCGGGATACGCAAACGGATCGTCATGCGCGCGATGCCGGTAATGGCACATCAGCGTGCCGGCGTTTCGCTCCGGCAGATAGTACTCGCTGCGCCCGTAACCGTAATCGATGAAAAGCATGAGACCGGCCTCAAGACACCCGGCAATCGCGCGCAGGAATGCGGGCAACCGCCGGCAGCGCTCCGAGACGTACGGCGCGGGCAACGGCTCGCCGAGCGTGGCGGCCAGGGCGCGGATTTCCGCTTCGAACTGTTCATCCGCGGCTTGCCAGCGCGATTCGAAACGTTCGCCGTTCCAGCCGGCGAACTGCTCGAAGATCGCATCGCCGTCGATGCGAAAGCGTGCAACCGGCAATGCATCCAGCACCTCGTTGCCGAGAATCACGCCGCGCAGTTTCTCCGGCGGCGCATCCAGCCAGGTGACGCGAGCGACCAGCGCGGGAACCCGTGATGCGAGCATCTCGCGCTGGCGCGCGCGAAGATCCGCGCTGACTTCGAGAATGAAATAATTCTCCGGCAGCGCATCGAGTTCATCGAGCGCGGCGAGCAGGTCCGCCGCCATGACACCCGAGCCCGCACCAAGCTCGAGGATGTCGCCGCCGCCAAGCTCCGTGAACACTTCGCGGCACTGGCGCGCGAGACATTGCGCGAACAGCGGCGAGACTTCGGGCGCGGTGACGAAATCGCCCGCCTCGCCGAACTTGCGCGCGCCCGCCGTGTAGTAACCAAGCCCCGGTGCATAGAGCGCGAGATCCATGTAGCGCTCGAATGAAATCCACCCGCCGGATGCAGCCATCGCATCGCGGATGTGTTCGACGAGACGGCGGCTGTGCGCAAGCGCCGCGGCGTCGGGTTCCGGCCAGTCCTGATCGTGCATGTTTTTCCGTCCACGAAAGCGTGCGGCGATTATACATCCGCCGTCACGCACCTCCCGTTGCTATGCTGGGCGTGTTGTTGATGGAGAGAGACATGAATGCAGAAATGCCAGTCGCACTCGTTACCGGCGCCGCGCGGCGCATCGGCGCGGTGATCGCCGCAACGCTGCATGCGGCGGGATATCGCGTCGTCATTCATTGCCGCCGCTCGGTGAATGAAGCCGATGCGCTCGCCGCGCGCTTGAACGCGGCACGCCCGGACAGCGCGCTCGTGCTGTGCGCCGAGCTGCTCGACCATGACGCGATCGCAACGCTTGGAGAGAAGGCGGCGAATGCCTGGGGACGTCTCGACCTGCTCGTCAACAACGCATCGAGCTTTCATCCGACGCACATCGGCGCGACGACGCATGAGCAATGGAACGATCTCATCGGCAGCAATCTCGCCGCGCCGTATTTTCTCGTGCAGGCGACGGCGCCGTTTCTCGCGGCATCGCATGGCGCGATCGTGAACCTCGTGGACGTGCACGCACAGCGTCCGCTCGCCGGTCACGCCGTCTACTCCGCGGCGAAAGCGGGACTGCACATGCTGACGCGCGCGCAGGCGTTGGAACTCGCACCCGGGATACGCGTCAACGGTATCGCGCCCGGCGCGATACTCTGGCCGGAAGCGGGCATGGATGCGGAAGAACAGCGGAGGATTCTCGCGGACACACCATTGCAGCGTACGGGAACGCCGCAGGACATTGCCGATGCCGTGCTGTTTCTTGCACGCAGCGAATACATCACGGGGCAGATCATCGCCGTGGATGGCGGGCGAAGTCTCTAGCGCGAACAGGAATGAAAAAAGCCGGGCGTTGCCCGGCTTTTTCTTTCGTCCTTTGCTAGCGCGCGCCGCCGATCAAAAGATCCCAGCCATCGCGAATGAACGGATCGCCTTGCGGGTACCGCGACAGGCGTTTGGCCTGCGCGTATTGCGCCTTCGGCGTGATGGCCGGATCGCAGCCGCCGTTCTCGAGATAGTAAAGCGCGCTCCTGAGCGATTCCTCGTCCGCGCTGCCAAGCTGATGCAGGACATCATCGTCCGCTGCGCAGATGGGCTGGAACCCGGTGTAGTACTCGCCGACGCCGTCGGCGTTCACCACCTTGAAGGTCACGCCGCGCAGAATGTCATCCGTGCAGTCGGCGTTCAGGAGATCGAAATCCAGCCGGCTCTGCCCGACCGGTTTGCCGTAACTCGTCGCACCGACCGTCGCGACATTGATGAACGGATCGAGGCCGTTGATGATCATCTCGCTCGCGGACGCCGTGCCGCCGGTGGTGATGACGACCATGTCCGTGACATCGACGGTGTTCGTGCGCGTCTCGAGACGGTACGACTGGTTCTGGCTGGCGTAGCGGTCGTTGAACTCCAGGTTTGCAACGACTGCTTCGGCATGGGTTCCACCTGCGATCAGGCTGCCGAGACGTTGCGCAACGGTCACGAGACCGCCGCCGTTGTAGCGCAGGTCGAGGATGAGCTTCGTGTCGCCCTCGTCCTTCATTGCTGCGAATGCCGTTTCCAGTTCGTTGAACGCCGGGTCGACGAAACTGCGGAAGAAGATATACGTCGTGTCCTGGGCGGCGCCAAGGTTGTGCACGACGTCACCGACGACCGGCAGTTCCACTTTCGCCTTCGATATCGGATAGGCGTTGACGCTTTCATCGGGATGTCGCACACCGAAGGTGAGCGTGTCTGCCTCAAGCGCGGCGTTGAACTGCGCGGTACTCATCAGCGAGACATCCTCGCCGTTGATGGAAATGATCTCGTCGCCTCGCTCCATGCCGGCATCGTGCGCCGGACCGCCCGGGAACGATTCCCGCAGGAAGATGCGGCCCGCCTGGTCGGTAGCCATGCTGAAACCGAAACCGACGTACGCGGCGTTGCTGAGAAACGCCTGCTCTTCCGCGACCGTGGTGAGATAGGAATACTCGTGGCCGCGATCCTTCTCCGGCTGTATCAGCACATCGAGCAGGGCTTCCTTGCTGCCGTAGTTCGACGGATCGACATCCGGTGCTTCCTTGTACCAGTAGTACACGTCATGCATGAGGTCATCGACGACCTGCTTCTGCTCGGCAACGCTGCAGACGCCGTCGATATCGAGACCCGCGGAATCGTCGCCGTCATCGCCGCCGCCACCGCCACCGCCGCCACACCCCGTGATGAGAACGGCCATCGCGAGGAGGCCCGAAGAAAGAAGTTTCCCGATCATCCGTTTCATTGTGTTTCCCCAGGTCTGCCTGCCGGATCTGCTCCGTGTATTGCATGAACCGAGTCTGCGTCGAAATCCACGCGCTCGCAACGCTGCCCGGTGAAATCCTGCGCGCGCAACAGCACCGCGATGCGCTCGCCCGACAGCGGATGAATCATGTCGCCGGCGATGTCCGCGAGCGGGCGCAGCATGAACGCGTACGCGGTGATTTCGCCGCGCGGTACGCGGATGCCGTCGCGATCGATGACCGCATCGCCGTACAGCAGCAGGTCAAGGTCGAGCGTGCGCGGTGCGAAACGCGGCGCGCCGCGATCGCGGCCCGCCTGCGATTCGATGCCGTCCAGCGCGGCGTCGACATCCTCGATGCGTTCATCGGTATCGAAGCCGACGACGAGGTTCAGGAAATCCTCGCCGTCGAAACCGACGGCCGCGGTGCGATAGACCGGCGACACGGTGAGGTCGCCGAAACGCGCGCGCAGGTCGCGCAGCGCAAGACGCACGTTCGATTCGGGCGCGACGTTGCTGCCGATGCTCACGAACACGCGCGGCATCAGCGTTTCCTTTCGATGATCACGCCGACATCGCGCGCATCGCGCACGGCGCCGGTCTTGTTGAGAACGAGCCTGACCGAGGAAACGTCGAACTCCTTCAGGATGAGCGTCGCAATGCTTTCGGCGAGCGCTTCGACAAGCTGGAAGGAGGATTCCTCGACATGCGCCTTCACGCGCTGCGCGACTGCCTTGTAATCCAGCGTGTCGTCGATGTTGTCCGAGCCTGCGGCGGTGCGGATGTCGAAACCCATCTCGATGTCGAGGCGGATTTCCTGCCGGATGCGGCGCTCCCATTCGAAGATGCCGACGAGCGTGCGTACGCGCAGGTCGCGGATGAATACGGTGTCCAAGCAATTCTCCTGCCGTCAGGTTGCGGTGTTGACCGCATCAAGTGAATCCAGAGGCCAGCGCGCAACCGCATCGATCTCGAGCCCCGCCTGCGCGCCGCCCATCAGCCGCTGGCAGCCCGCGAAGGCGATCATTGCGGCATTGTCCGTGCAGAATTCCATGCGCGGGTAGAACGCCGCCCCGCCGCGCGCTTCGAGCGCGGCGCGCAGCCGCTCCCGCAACTGGCGGTTCGCGCCCACGCCACCCGCGACGACAACCTGGTTCAGCCCCGTCTCATCCAGTGCGCGCGTGGCCTTGATCACGAGCGTATCGACGACGGCGTCCTCGAAGCCGCGCGCGAGATCCGCGCGCGCCCTGGCATCCGGCGCACCGAGTTTCTGCAGCGCGACGACGACCGCGGTCTTGAGCCCCGAGAAACTGAAATCGAGCCCGGGACGATCCGTCATGGGGCGCGGAAAGCGGAACACGTCGGGCCGGCCGGATTCCGCGAGTTTCGCGAGCGCCGCGCCGCCGGGATACGGCAGGCCGAGCAGCTTCGCCGTCTTGTCGAAGGCTTCGCCCGCGGCGTCGTCCACCGTCTCGCCGAGCAGCGTGTAATCGCCGATGCCATCCACGCGCATCAGCTGCGTATGGCCGCCGGAAACCAGCAGCGCGATGAAAGGAAAATCCGGGTGTTCCGCTTCGAGCATCGGCGCGAGCAGGTGACCTTCAAGATGATGGACACCGACGGCAGGCACATCCCAAGCATACGCAAGGCTTCGCCCGACGCAGGCGCCGACCAGCAGCGCGCCGATCAGGCCCGGGCCGGACGTGTAGGCTACGCCGTCGATGCTCATCGCGTCGCACGCCGCCTGCGTCATGGCGTCGCGCACCAGCGGCAGCAGCTTGCGGATGTGGTCGCGGCTGGCAAGCTCGGGCACGACGCCGCCGTACTCGGCGTGCAGCGCGACCTGGCTGTAGAGCGCGTGCGCGAGCAGGCCGCGTTCGCTGTCATAAATGGCGGCGGCGGTTTCGTCGCAGGAAGTCTCGATCCCAAGGACTCGCATTCTTCTCTCTCTGGCCGGATGCGGCTTTGCATTTTAAGGGGCGTGCGGCTAGAATTCCCGCCCTCTCGCTGGCCCGGCAAGCCCGCGAAATCCCGAAGAAGTGAGGTGAGATTCTACATGCCGCACGTACGTGTAAAGGAAAATGAGCCGTTTGACGTCGCCCTGCGCCGCTTCAAGCGTGCCTGCGAGAAGGCCGGTGTGCTGACGGAAGTCCGTCGCCGCGAGTTCTATGAAAAGCCGACGCAGGAACGCAAGCGCAAGCAGGCGGCTGCCGTTAAGCGTCACGCGAAGAAGGTTTCGCGCGAAGTCGCCCGGCGCACTCGCCTCTACTAAAGCGTTTCCGCTTTTCGCTTTTCCGGCACCGGGCTCGCGCAAGCGAGCCCGGTGCTTTGCTTTCCGCAGGAAAAAAATTTCCGGCCGCTGCCGGATGAGGAAACACCATGTCCCTGAAACAGCAGATTCTCGATGACATCAAGACCGCGATGAAGGCGGGCGAGAAGGACCGTCTCGGCGTGCTGCGCATGCTCGCCGCCGCCATCAAGCAGCGCGAGGTCGATGAACGCATCGACATGGACGACACGCAGACCCTCGCCGTCGTGGAAAAGATGATCAAGCAGCGCCGCGAATCCATCCGCCAGTACGAGGAAGGCGGCCGGCCGGAACTCGCCGCGAAGGAACAGGCGGAGATCGGCATCCTTGAACCGTACCTGCCGGAGCAGCTGAGCCAGCTCGAACTCGAAAAGCTCATCGATGACGCCATCGCCACCACCGGCGCGAGCGACATGAAGGACATGGGCAAGGTCATGGGCCTGCTCAAGCCGCGCCTCCAGGGACGCGCGGACATGGCCGTCGTGTCGGCCCAGATCAAGGCGCGCCTCGGTTCCTGAGCTATCCTTGGTTGGACCATGCGCCGGCCGCTCCGGCATCGCCGCATGGACGCGTGCCGGGCTGTCGCCGGTAACAGGCCCCAGGCAACACGTACCGGACAAAAGATCCGTTCTGAATGGCACGCATTCCTGAAAGCTTCATCACCGAACTCATGAATCGCGTCGACATTGTCGACGTCATCGATTCGCGCGTGCCGTTGAAGAAGACCGGCCGCGAGTTCCAGGCCTGCTGCCCCTTTCACACGGAGAAAAGCCCGTCGTTCACCGTCAGCCCGCAGAAGCAGTTCTATCACTGCTTCGGCTGCGGCGCGCACGGCACGGCGATCGGCTTTCTCATGGAATACGACCGCCTCGAATTCCCCGACGCCGTGCGCCAGCTCGCCGAATCGGTCGGCATGGAAGTGCCCGTCGAGGCCGGCAATGAAGAACGCATCGACGCCGGCCTCTATGACGTGATGGAAGCGGCGACGAGCCATTTCCGCGCGGCGCTGAAAGGTAACGAGCGCGCGATCGCGTACCTGAAGGGCCGCGGGCTGACCGGCGAGATTGCCGCGGAGTTCGGCCTTGGGTACGCACCGGATTCCTGGGAAGGATTGATGAACCACCTGCGCGAGCGCGGCTTCCGCAAGGACGCGCTGCTGGCGACCGGGCTCGGCATTCCCGGCAAGCAGGGCCAGCCGTACGACCGGTTCCGCGATCGCGTCATGTTCCCGATCCGCGACCGGCGCGGCCGCGTGATCGCGTTCGGCGGACGCGTGCTGGACAAGGGCGAACCGAAATACCTGAACTCTCCCGAGACGCCACTCTTTCACAAGGGCCGCGAACTGTACGGGCTGTGGGAAGCGAAACAGGCGCTGCGCGAGCTGCCGCGGCTGATGGTCGTCGAGGGCTACATGGATGTGGTCGCGCTCGCGCAGGCCGGCATCCGTTACGCCGTTGCCACGCTCGGCACCGCGACAACGCCTGAACACCTTGACCGCCTGTTCCGCACGACGAAGGAAGTCGTGTTCTGTTTCGACGGGGACAAGGCGGGACGACGCGCGGCATGGCGTGCGCTCGAGACGGCGCTCGGCTCCGTGCGCGATGGCCGGCAGCTCAAGTTCCTGTTCCTGCCCGAGGGCGAGGACCCCGACACGCTGGTGCGAAAGGAAGGCAAGGCCGCCCTGGAGTCGCGCATCGAAACCGCGCAGCCGCTGTCTGCATTCCTCGTCGATGCGCTGAGCCGGCAGGTGGATCTCGGCAGCATCGAGGGCCGCGCGAAGCTCGTGGACCTCGCAAAACCACTGGTCGAGCGGATTCCCGACGTGGTGTACCGCGAAATGCTGCAGGAAAAACTCGGCCAGCTGACGCGCATGGACGGCGCGCGTCTTGGCCAGCTCATCGGCGCGCCTGCAGGGAAGCCGGACGCGCATCGCCGCCTGCCGGGTCTCGCGATGACCCCGGTGCGGCGCGCCATCCTGCTGCTCATGCATCAGCCGGCGCTCTCCGCCACGGCCACCGAGCACCTTGATGAACTCCGCGAACTCGACCTTCCCGGCGCCGATCTGCTCGTGAAATTAATTGAATTTCTCAGGGATCGCCCCGAAGTCAGCATGGCAGGACTGCTGGAACACTGGCGGGAAACCCCCGGGGGTCCGGCGCTGCACAAGCTGGCCGGACAGCGGCTGGAAATCCCGGAGGATGGCATGGCGGCGGAGTTCCGCCATGTGCTCGACAACCAGCTGCTGGCCTCGCTCCGGCAGCGTGACCGGGACCGGCGCCTCGCCGCGCTCCAGGGACGTCGGCCGTCAGACCTCAGCGAGGTCGAGAAGGCGGAACTGCGCGTGCTGCTGGGCGCGCCGGAGCGCGGCAGGGACTGAGGGAACGCCTGAAAAACCTTGATTTAACTGGAAAATTAACGGCTTCGAACATATACTGGTGTGTTCCATTTGCCGGCTGAGCCGGGACACCAACGACGCCTAACGGATGACGGAAACCGCATGAACGCTGATCGTCAGTCACAGATCAAGACGCTGATCGCCTTTGGCAAGGAAAAGGGCTACCTGACCTATGCCGAGGTGAACGACCACCTGCCCGACGACATCGTCGACCCGGAGCAGATTGAAGACATCATCAACATGATCAACGACATGGGCATCACGGTGCACGAAGAAGCGCCGGACGATGACCAGCTGATCCTGTCCGACAAGGCCGTTTCAACCGACGACGACGCCGCCGAGGAAGCCGCCGCCGCGCTCGCGACCATGGATTCCGAGTTCGGCCGCACGACCGATCCCGTGCGCATGTACATGCGCGAGATGGGTACGGTGGAACTGCTCACGCGCGAAGGCGAGATCCGCATCGCGAAGCGCATCGAGGAAGGTCTCAACCAGGTCAGCGTCTGCCTGTCGCGCTTCCCGGAATCGATTGCGTTCCTCGTGCGCGAATACCAGGAAGTCGCCGACGGCAACACGCGCCTTGCCGACGTCCTCGCCGCGTTCATCGACCCGAACCGCGACGACCCGCAGGAAGCCACGGAAAGCGAAGACGCCGCGATTCCCGTCGAGGCCTCGGACGACAGCGATTCCAGCTCGGACGATGACGATGAAGACGGCGACGACACCGATGCCGAGGAAGAAGGCCCGACCGGCCCCGACCCGGAACTCGCCGCGCAGATGTTCGGCGAACTCAAGAGCCTGCACGAGAAGCACCTGAAGGCGCTGAAGAAGAACGGCGCCGCGCACAAGAGCGCGCTGAAGCTGCAGGGCGAGATCACCGCGATCTTCATGCAGTTCAAGCTCACGCCGCGCATCGTCGATCTGATGACGGGCAACCTGCGCATGCACATCGACCGCATCCGCGAGCAGGAGCGCGCAATCATGCAGCTCGCCGTCGAGCAGGGCGAGATGCCGCGCAAGGATTTCATCAAGTCGTTCCCGGACAACGAGACGGACATCGGCTGGATCGAGCGCCAGGTGAAGGCGAAGAAGAAGTGGTCGGCGAAGGTCAACGAGATCAAGGATGACGTCATCCGCCTGCAGAACCGTCTCGTCGCGATCGAGCAGGAAACCTTCCTCACGATCCCGGAGATCAAGGACATCAACCGCGAGATGTCCATCGGCGAAGCGAAGGCGCGCCGCGCGAAGAAGGAAATGGTCGAGGCCAACCTGCGTCTCGTGATTTCCATCGCGAAGAAGTACACCAACCGCGGCCTGCAGTTCCTCGACCTCATCCAGGAAGGCAACATCGGCCTGATGAAGGCGGTGGACAAGTTCGAATACCGGCGCGGCTACAAGTTCTCGACCTACGCCACCTGGTGGATCCGCCAGGCGATCACGCGCTCGATCGCCGACCAGGCGCGCACCATCCGCATCCCGGTGCACATGATCGAGACCATCAACAAGCTGAACCGCATCTCGCGGCAGATGCTGCAGGAGATGGGCCGCGAGGCGACGCCGGAAGAACTGGCCGTGCGCATGGAAATGCCCGAGGACAAGGTGCGCAAGGTGCTGAAGATCGCGAAGGAACCGATCTCCATGGAAACGC
>CAZRFE010000055.1:0-16067 GCA_964599565.1 uncultured Gammaproteobacteria bacterium | reverse complement strand
TTCAGGTGCCAGTGGGGGCAACCCCGTGGAGGTTCAAGTCCTCTTCTCGGCACCATCGAATTGTTCCGGTCCTGAAGGGCCGAAGAGAAACCGCCGCAACGGCGGTTTTTTGTTGCCCGTCATTCCTGTTCGTCCCGTAAAGAAAAAGCCGCGCATCGCGCGGCTTTTCTCACCATCCTGTGTACGCCTCACTCCGCGAACGGATGGCGCAGCGTGATGGTCTGATCGCGGTCGGGGCCGGTCGAGATGATGTCGATGGGAACCTGCAACAGTTCTTCGATCTTCTTCAGGTACGCGCGCGCGTTCTCCGGCAGGTCTTCCAGCCGCTTGATGCCGTAGGTCGATTCCTTCCAGCCCGGCATGTCGATGTAGACCGGTTCGCACGCGGCCATGCCCTCCGCGCCGAGCTGCACGCCGAGTTCCTTCCCCGCGGCGTCCTTGTAGGCAACGCCGATGCGGATGGTGTCGAGACCGTCGAGCACATCAAGCTTGGTCATGCACAGGCCCGAGACGCTGTTGTTGATGACGGTGCGACGCAGCGCGACGGTATCGAACCAGCCGGTGCGGCGCCGGCGGCCGGTCACCGAACCGAACTCGTTGCCGCGCTTCGCGAGAAATTCACCGGTGTCGTCGGTGAGTTCCGTCGGGAACGGACCCGCGCCGACGCGCGTGGTGTATGCCTTGACGATGCCGAGCACGTAATCGAAATAACGCGGCCCGATGCCCGTGCCCGTCGCCGCGCCGCCCGCCGTGGTATTCGACGACGTGACATACGGATACGTGCCGAGATCGATGTCGAGCAGCGCGCCCTGCGCACCTTCGAACAGAATGCTGCCGCCTTCGCCGTGCGTGCGATCAAGCGCATCCGTGACGTCGGTCATCAACGGCGCGAGTTCCTCGCCAAGCGCGAGATACTGTTCCAGCGTCTTCTGGAAATCGATGGCGTCGGTCTTGTAGTAGTGCTGCAGCACGAAGTTGTGAAAATCGAGAATCTCGCCAAGCTTCGCCGCGAACCGCTCGCGGTGCAGGACATCGCCGAAACGCACGGCACGGCGCGCGACCTTGTCTTCGTAGGCAGGGCCGATGCCGCGTCCCGTCGTGCCGATCGGATTCGCACCGCGCGCGTGCTCGCGCGCCTTGTCGAGCGCGACGTGACTCGGAAGTATCAGCGGAACGGCCGGACTGATGCGCAGCCGCTCGCGCACGGGCACGTTCTTCTGCTCCAGCATCGTGATCTCTTCCTTCAGCGCGACGGGATGCAGCACCACGCCGTTGCCGATGTAGCACATCACGCCTTCGCGCAGGATGCCGGACGGAATGAGCTTGAGCACCGTCTTCTCGCCGCCGATGACCAGTGTGTGGCCGGCGTTGTGACCGCCCTGGAAGCGCACAACAGCGCGCGCGCGATCGGTAAGAAGATCGACGACCTTGCCCTTGCCTTCGTCGCCCCACTGCGTTCCGATCACGATGACATTCTTTGCCATGAAGGATTTCCGTTGAATCAGTGAAAGATGTTTCAGCGAATCCAGTACAGAAGCAGCGCACCGGTCGCCATGCTGACCAGACCGAGCACGCGCAGGACGCGATCATCGAGCTGCACCGCGGCCAGCATCGCCTCGCGGAAGCCGCGCGGCGAGAGCAGCGGCAGCAAGCCTTCGATCACCAGCACAAGCGCGAGCGCTGCACCAAGATCCACCCAGTCCAGCACGCCGGCTCCCCGGAATCAGCGGCCGCGCTTCGTACCGAAGTAGCGGAAGAACTCGCTCTCCGGCTCAAGCACCAGCACGTCGCTGCCGCCGATGGAGCGCTGGTATGCCTCGAGGCTGCGATGGAACGCATAGAAATCCGGATCGCGATTGTAGGCCTTCGCGTAGATTTCCGCCGCGCGCGCATCGCCTTCGCCACGCACTTCCTCCGCATCGCGGAATGCCGAGGAAAGGATCACCGTGCGTTCACGGTCGGCACCCGCGCGGATGCGTTCCGCCTGCTCCGCGCCTTCCGCGCGCAGCTGTGCGGCAACGCGTGCACGCGCGGTGATCATGCGGTCGTACACCGAGGAACTCACATCCTCCGGCAACTCGACACGCTTCACGCGCACGTCGATGATGCTGATGCCGAACTCCCGCGCCGCATCCTGCGCGGCCTTGGATGCAATGTTCATGATCTCGGTACGTTCCGCGGAGACCACCTGCTGGACGGTGCGCTGCGCGAACTCCGCGCGCAGGCCATCCTTCATGATTTCCAGCAGGCGCTGTTCCGCGACGATTTCCTGACCGCCGCGCGTTGCACGATAGAAGTTGACCGCGTCCGTGATCTGCCATTTCACGAAGAAATCCACGATCACGTTCTTCTTTTCCGCGGTGAGGAATTCCTCGGGACGGTTGTCCAGCGTGAGGATGCGGTCATCGAACTTCCGCACGGTGTTCACGATGGGCATCTTGAAATGCAGGCCCGGCTCGTAGTCCGAGCGCACGATTTCGCCGAAGCGGAACTTGATCGCGAGTTCACGCTCGCCGACGACGAACACGGACATCGCGCCGATGATGACGACGAGCGCGAGCACCAGGAGCAACAGACTGTTGAAGGGTTTCATCAGCGGCCTCCCCGGCTGCGCGCGTCATCGCGGTTGGTGTTGCCCTGTTGCGGCACGGGCGTGGCGGCGGCATTCGATGTGCCGGTCGGTGCGGCGTGCTGTTTCATGAGCTGATCCAGCGGCAGGTACAGGAGATTGCCGCTGCCTTCGGCGGTGACCAGCACCTTGCTCGTGCTGCCGAGCACCTGCTCCATCGCTTCGAGATACAGGCGTTCGCGCGTGACGTTCGGCGCCTTGGCGTATTCCTCGAGCAGTTGCACGAAGCGCGCGGTTTCACCCGTCGCCTGCGCGATCACCTGCGCCTTGTATGCTTCGGCGTCTTCCAGCCGGCGCGCCGCTTCGCCGCGCGCACGGGGCAGGATGTCGTTGGCATATTTTTCGGCTTCGAGTTCAAGACGTTCGCGATCCTCGCGTGCCTTGACGGCGTCGCGCACCGCCGGCTGCACGGGCGCGGGGAAGTTCGCATCCTGCAGGTTCACGGAGGTGATCTCGATGCCGGTTCCGTAGGCGGTGAGCGTCGACTGCACGAGCGCCTTGGTCTGCATCGCGATCTCCGTGCGGCCTTCACCGAGAATGAAGTCGAGCGCGTTCTTGCCGACCACTTCGCGGATCGCGCTTTCGGTGACGTCCGCCAGCGTCTGGTCCGGATTTCGCACGTTGAATGAATATGCAACCGGGTCCGCGCGCCGGTACTGCACGGTGACGTCGACGATGACGATGTTCTCGTCCTTCGTCAGCATCAGTGTCTGGTAGGGAAAGCGCGCGATTTCCGCGATGTTCACCTTCTCGACGTTCTCGACCGGCCACGGCAGATGCCAGTGAAGACCGGGCGGCGTGGTGGTCTTGAACGAGCCAAAGCGGGTGACGACGCCCGTTTCCGCGGCGTCGATCTGGTAGATGCCCGAACCGAACCACGCGAGCCCGAGCAGTGCAAGAACAAGAACGATCGTCGAGGCATTGCCGGAACCGCCGCTGGTGCCGCGGCCGCCACCGAACAGGCCGGAAAGCCTGCGCTGCAGGTTGCGCACCATCTCGTCGAGATCGGGCGGATTGCCACCGCCCTTGCGACCACCGCCGCTCTTGTCGCCCCAGGGGTCCTTGCTGCCCCGTCCGGGTTCGTTCCAGGCCATGGCGCTTCTCTCCGTTGGAATGTATTCGATGCCGGCGCGCGAACCGTCCGGCGAGCCGCAGATTGTAGGAACCGGGCGATGGCGCTGCAACCGCGCCTTGTCAGCGCCGCTCGAGATGCGCGTCCAGCGACTCGCGGTGGCACAGCTGCCGGTACTCGCGCAACGGCATCCGCACATGCATCCGCCAGCCGCCCTCCCGGCGATCTTCCTCTTCCCGAACCGCGCCAAGATCGAACAGGCGCGCGCGCACCCGGGCCTGCCCGGGTCCCAGGTGCAGCCAGCCATCGACGGTCTCGTCGCGCGTCAGTTCCGCAATCGCATGGCGCAGCTCGGCGAATCCGTCGCCGGTCAGCGCGGACAGCCACACGCGCTGCGGCAATCCGTCGGCATCGCGATCCAGCCGCGGTGCGTCCCCGGTCAGGTCGATCTTGTTGAAGACGAGCAACTGCGGCACATCCTTTGCGCCGATCTCTTCCAGCACGCCGCGTACCGTCGCCATCTGTTCGTCGCGTTCTTCCGCGCCGGCGTCCACGACATGCAGCAGCAGGTCCGCGTCCTTCGTTTCCTGCAGTGTCGAGCGGAACGCCGCAACCAGGTCGTGTGGCAGATGGCGGATGAACCCGACCGTATCCGCGAGCACGACGTGTCCGCCTTCCGGCAGTTCGAGACGGCGCACCGTCGGGTCGAGCGTCGCGAACAACTGGTTCGCCTGGTACACGGCCGCGCCGGTGAGCGCGTTGAACAGCGTGGACTTGCCCGCGTTGGTGTAACCGACGAGCGCAACTGTCGGCACGTAATTGCGCTGCCGCTGCTTGCGGCCCTGCTCGCGCTGGCCGCGCACCTTTTCCAGCCGTTCCGTCAGCGCGCGAATGCGCTTGCCGATCAGTCGACGGTCGGTTTCAAGCTGCGTCTCGCCGGGACCACGCAGGCCGATGCCGCCCTTCTGGCGCTCAAGGTGCGTCCAGCCGCGCACGAGGCGTGTCGAGAGGTGATTGAGCTGCGCAAGTTCGACCTGCAGCTTGCCTTCGTGCGTCTGCGCGCGCTGCGCGAAGATGTCGAGGATCAGTCCCGTGCGATCCAGCACGCGGCACTGGAAAAGCCGCTCAAGGTTGCGTTCCTGGCTGGGGGACAAGGCGTGATTGAAGATGACGATATCCGCCGATTCGGCGGCAACGGCATCACGGATTTCCTCGGCCTTGCCGCTGCCGACGAAATATTTCGGATCGGGCGCATGGCGTGCGCCGGTGACGACGGCGAGAGGTTGCGCACCTGCAGACACCGCAAGTTCGCGCAGTTCATCAAGCGCGTCGGCGTCGCGGTCACCGCTGAAATCGAGATGCACGAGGATGGCGCGTTCCCCGCTCTGTGGACGATCAAGCAACGCGCCACCTCATCAGGACATGATCAGCTGACGTCGGCTTCCAGCTTGCCGCTGTCATCCAGGGACATGCGAACGGCGCGCGCAGGCACGACGGTCGAGATTGCATGCTTGTATACCATCTGGCTGACACTGTTCTTCAGCAGCACGACGAACTGGTCGAAGGATTCGATCTGACCCTGGAGCTTGATGCCGTTCACGAGATAGATGGAAACCGGCACCTTCTCGCGGCGCAGCGCATTCAGAAATGGTTCCTGCAGGGACTGCCCTTTGGACATGACGCGTCTCCTTTGTTTTTATAATGAACAGAGAGCAGCGGATGTTTTCCCCAGCTTCCCCCCATCCACAGGTCGAAAGATTCTAACACAGCCGGCACCCTCACCGGCCGTCGAGGAAGGCCGTCACGGCGTCCAGGAGGCGTTTCCCCGACGCCGTTTCCGCGGTATCCAGCCACTCGATACCGGGCTCCGCGCGAAACCATGTCATCTGCCGTTTCGCATAACGGCGTGATGCAACGATGGCGCGCCGCATGGCTTCCTCGAGATCCGTCTCGCCGCAGAGATGCTCCCACAGCTGTCGGTAGCCGACGGCGCGCATGCTCGGCAGATCCGGATGCAGATCGCCGCGCGCCATCAGGGCGCGCACTTCATCGAGAAAGCCTTCCGCCATCATCTGCTGGAAGCGCGACGCGATCCGCCGGTGCAACTCCGCGCGCTCGCCTGGCACAAGCCCGACCTTCAGCACGCGGTAAGGCAATTCCTGCGCAGTTTCCGCCTCCCAGTGCGCGCTCATCGGTTCACCGGTGAGGTGAAAGATTTCCAGCGCACGCTGTATGCGCTGCGGATCGTTCGCGCTGATGCGTGCCGCGGACTGCGGATCGACGTCCGCGAGCCGGCGATGCATCGCGGGCCAGCCTTCACGCGCCGCCTGTGCGTCGATCTCGGCGCGCACGCCGGCGTCGGCCGCCGGCAACTGCGCAAGGCCGCGTTCCAGCACGCGGAAGTAAAGCCCGGTGCCGCCGACCAGAAGCGGCACGTTTCCCGCGGAAACGATTTCCGCCATTTCGCAGAGCGCATCTTCGCGAAACCGTGCCGCCGAATATCGTTCCGCGGGATCGAGAATGTCCATAAGGCGATGCGGGTAACGTTCGCGCGTCGCGGCATCGGGTTTCGCGGTACCGATATCCATGCCGCGGTAGATCTGCGCGGAATCGACATTCACGAGCTGCACCGGCAGGCGTTCGGCGAGCGCAAGCGACGCGCCCGTCTTGCCCGACGCGGTCGGACCCATGAGAAAGATGGCGGGTGGTTTCACGGGCATGGAATCGCGGTGATGCGCGCCTACTGACCGCGCAGGAACATGCCGTCCAGCTGCGCCATCGTCAGGCGAAACCAGGTCGGGCGGCCGTGGTTGCACTGGTCCGCGCGCGGCGTGCGTTCCATGTCGCGCAACAGCGCGTTCATCTCCGGAATCGTGAGGCGACGGTGTGCGCGCATCGAGGTGTGGCATGCGCTCGTGCCAAGCGCGATGTCGATGGCGCGCGCAACGCGATCGCTCGCGCCATGCTCGGCGAGATCCGCGAGTACGTCGCGCACGAGCTTTACGAGATCGTGATCCTTCAGCGCCGCCGGCACGGCGCGCAGCGTGACGGTTTCCGGGCCGCCGCGCTCGAGCTCGAAGCCTGCCTTTGCAAGTTCCTTCGCGTGCTCCCCGGCGAGATCCGCTTCACGGCGGGAAACGCCGACGCGTTCCGGCACGAGCAGCGGCTGCACGGGAACGCGGCCTTCCGCAAGCTGCACCTTGAAGCGTTCATAGGTAATGCGTTCGTGCGCGGCATGCATGTCGACGACGACGAGGCCGCTATCGGTCGCGGCGAGAATGTAGATGCCGTGCAGCTGCGCGAGCGCGTAACCCATCGGCGGTGCGAGCGCTTCGACATCATCGCGCACGCCAACAGGCTCGAACGGCGATTCAACGGCATACAGCTTGGCCTGCGCGGCGAGCAGGTCGCCGGTTGCGGGACGGGTTGTTCCCGGCGACATTGCCTGCACCGCGCGCGATGCCGGACCCATCTGCACGGCAGTCGCCACGGACTCCGCGGTCGCAGTACCCGGCCGCGTCTTCGCCAGCGTTTCATGCAGCGTACGGAACAGGAAATCGTGAACGTGACGGCTGTTGCGGAAACGCACTTCGTGTTTCGCCGGATGCGCGTTCACGTCCACGCCGGCGGGATCCATTTCAAGGAACAGCACGAAGGCGGGATGACGGCCATGAAACAGCACATCCTGGAACGCCTGCCGCACGGCATGCGCGATCACCTTGTCGCGCACCATGCGGCCGTTGACGAAGAAATGCTGCTGGTCCGCCTGGCTGCGCGAGAACGTCGGCAATCCCACCCAGCCGAACAGTTTCAGGCCCGATGCTTCGTGCTCGATGCGCACGCAGTTGTCGATGAATCCCTGCCCGCAGACGCCCGCAACCCGACGGTCCTCGCCGGCGCCATCGCGCGCGGCCGCGAGGTTCAGCACGACCTTGCCGTTATGCGCGAGTTCGAGATCGAGTCCGAAGCGGCTGAGCGCGATGCGTTCGACCACCTGCTGAAGATGCGCGAACTCCGTCTTCTCCGTGCGCATGAACTTGCGCCGCGCGGGCGTATTGAAGAAGAGATCGCGCACCTCGATCGTCGTGCCGGGCGGATGCGCGGCCGGAGCGGGTGCCGAATACCGCCCGCTGCCATCACCCTCGATGCGCGACGCCTGGGCCGCATCCGCGGTTCGCGAGGTGATGACAAGGCGCGCAACGGAACCGATGCTCGGCAACGCTTCGCCGCGAAATCCGAGCGATGCAACGTGTTCGAGGTCTTCCAGCGACGCGATCTTGCTCGTCGCGTGCCGTGAAACCGCAAGCGGCAGTTCGTCCTGCGGAATTCCCTGGCCGTCATCGCGGATTCGGATCAGCCGCAGTCCGCCGTCCTCGATGTCGATGCGGATGCGGCGCGCGCCGGCGTCAAGCGCATTTTCCAGCAGTTCCTTGACGACGGATGCCGGCCGCTCGACCACCTCGCCGGCGGCGATCTGGTTGACAAGCTGGGCGGGAAGTTCACGGATGGGCATGGACGGACCTGGCTGCCAAAGGCAGCAAGGTTACCGGCAGCGGCGTGGCAAGCCAACGCACGACGCCTGTCGGGCCGTGGAATTTCTCAGGAGCCGAGCGGAATGACGAGTCTTTCGCCGACGCGCAAGGTGTCGTCGGATTTGCCGTTCACCTGGCGCAGCGTCTGCAGGCTGACCTTGTACTGCCGTGCGATGCCCGACAAGGTGTCGCCGCGCCGCACGGCGTGCTGGCGCGCATCGCCGCCGCGCCCCTGCCAGGCCGCAACCAGCGTTCCGGGCGGTGGATTGGCGTAGAAGTAGCCGCGAACGCCGCGCGCGATCGATTCCGCGAGCTTGCGCTGGTAGCCGCGGTCCTTGAGCTTGCGCTCTTCCGCGGCATTCGAGATGAACCCGGTTTCGACAAGAATCGACGGCACGTCCGGCGATTTCAGCACGATGAAGCCCGCCTGCTGCACCGTCGACTGGTGAAGCTCGGTCGCCTCGTCCAGCGCCTGCAGCACGTGCCGGCCGACGTTCAGGCTCGCCGACAGCGTCGCGGTCTTGCTGAGATCCATGAGCACGGAGGCAAGCAGGTCGTCCTTGTCGGACAGCGAGACGCCGCCAACGAGGTCGGATGCGTTCTCGCGCTCGGCGAGAATGCGTGCAGCTTCACTTGATGCACCGCGCTCTGAAACCACGTACACGGAACTGCCGCTCGGCTGCGAACTTGTGAACGCATCCGCGTGCACGGAGATGAACATGTCCGCGCCGTGTTCGCGCGCCTTGCGACGGCGGTCCGCGTTCTCGACGTAGTAATCGCCATCGCGGATCAGCACCGCGCGCATGCCGGGTTCGGCGTTGATGCGCTTCGCGAGCTCGCGTGCGATGGCGAGTACGACGTCCTTCTCGCGCGTGCCGCCGCGACCCATCGCACCCGGGTCTTCGCCGCCGTGGCCGGCGTCGATGGCGACCAGCAGTTCGCGGCCTTCCGGCTCGACGCGTTTCACGGGTGCCGGTTTCCCCGCCGCTCGCGCAACGTCGAGATCCAGCACCAGGCGGTGACCGTACTCGCCGTTTGGCTTCACAAGAAAGCTTTTCGGCTTGAGTTTTTCCGTGAGATCGAACACCACGCGGAGATCCGTACGCTCGCGCGGCGCATTGCGAATCTGCGCGATGCGTCCGCCAAGCTCGGGCATCTCCACCGACGAACCCATGCGCGTGTTGCCGAGATCGACAACGATGCGATCGGGATTCTCCAGTGAAAAGACCGCGTGATCGGCGGGCGCGGACAGATCGAAGACGATGCGCGTGCTGTCAGGACCTTCCCAGACGCGCAGGCCGTTCACGGTCACCGGCGCGGCCGCGTGAGCGGCAACACCCAGTACCGAAAACAGCAATGTGAGAAATATCAGTAACTTGCGCATGCTCGCGTAGGCAGTTTCCCACTGTTACTGGAAATAGTACTTGAGCAGCGCGGGATTTCAAGAAATTTTTCAATTAATTCAGAGAGAAAGCACAGGTTATTCGAGTAGAGTGTTCACTCGATGGCAGCAAGCCATGTGCGTCCGGCCGACGTGTCGGCCACGAACTCGATCCGGCGTCCAGGCTCCGTGAAACCGATCCGTATCACGACATCTGCGCCCGGCAGGTGTCCCGCCCCCTTCTCCGGCCACTCGATCAACAGCCAGTGACCCGCGCCCGACAGTTCGCGAACGCCAAGAAATTCAAGCTCCTCGGGATCCGCCAGGCGATACAGGTCGAGATGCGCAAGATGCCTGTCGGTCGCCAGTTCATAGGGCTCAAGCAGCGTGTAGGTCGGGCTCCTGACGCGCCCGGCGTGACCCATGCCGGCAAGCCAGCCGCGGCTGAGCGTCGTCTTGCCGGCGCCGAGATCACCCTCGAGATACACCACCAGCGGCGCGGATGCGCGTGACGCTTCGCCGAGTCGTCGGCCGAGTGCGAGCATCGCGGCTTCATCCTGTGCTTCCCGGACAATCTTCATCATTCCGCTCCCGGTCCTGCCGGATTCACCACCGTCCGCAAGGCATCGATCACGTCGCCCGCAAGCAGCCCGCGCTCCCCGCAACGTGCGGCGCGATCCCCTGCCTGCGCGTGAACAAGCACGCCCGCGCAGGCGGCATCGAACGCCGCAAGTCCTTGTGCGCGAAGGCCGGCAATCACACCGGTGAGCACGTCACCCATTCCGCCGGACGCCATGCCCGGGTTGCCGTATTCGCAGACGCGGATCCTGCCGTCCGGCGCCGCGATCAACGATCCCGCGCCTTTCAGCACCGCGACGCAGCCGAATTTCTCCGCAAGCCTGTGGACTGCCGCGAAACGGTCCGCCTCGATGCGCGGCACCTCGCAATCCAGCAGGCGCGCGGCCTCGCCGGGATGCGGGGTGATGATGTCGCCGGCGTTCAGCGCCAGGGGATGGCGAACCAGCCAGTTGAGCCCGTCTGCATCCACGATGCGCGGCAGGCCGGCGTTGTCCCGGTGTCGCAGCGAATTCCAGAGTTTCTCCGACCATTCACCCTGCCCGAGGCCCGGTCCGACCGCGAGCACGTCCGCAGCGCGCAGCACACGTTCAAGGTCAGCACCCGCCTCGATGCCGTGACACATGAGTTCAGGCCGCGGCCCGGCGATCGCCGCGAGGTTTCCGGGCCACGCCAGCACGCTTGCGCGGCCGGCGCCCGCGCGCATTGCCGCTTCACCCGCAAGGCGCGCGGCGCCCGGCATTCCAGGCCCGCCGCCGATCACCGCCACATGCCCGAAACGTCCCTTGTGCGCGTCGCGCTCGCGCGGCGGCAGCCAGCCTTCCAGCAGCGATGCATCCAGCCGCTCGGCCAGCGGCGGAACGTCGCGGTAGATGCCGGCCGGCACGTCGAGCGGTGCAAGGACGATTTCGCCAGCGCGTGCAGGGCCGCGCCCGGTGAACAGGCCGGCCTTGAGACCGATGAACGAAACGGTGAAGGTCGCGCGCATCGCCGCACCGAGCACGGCGCCGGTGTCCGCGTGCAGGCCGGACGGAACATCGGCGGCGATTACCGGCTTGATGGCCGCGTTCACCGCGCGGATCACGCGCGCAAAAGAATCTTCGACGTCGCGATCAAGCCCGGTGCCGAGCAATGCATCCACCACCACGTCCACGCTGCGCAATGCATCGTCCGTGAACGGCACGCATTCTCCGCCTGATGCCATCCACGCCGCATGCGCATCCTTTGCCGCACCGCGCAGCGCGCCGGGTTCGATCACGGCAGACAACATCACGCGCAATCCCGCGCGTTTCGCCAGCCGGGCGAACACATAGCCGTCACCGCCGTTATTGCCGCCGCCGCACAGCACCAGCACGCTCCCCGCCCACGGCAGGCGTTCGCGCAAGGTGCGAAACAGCGCATCGCCCGCGCGCTCCATGAGCGCCAACGCGGAAATGCCCTGTGCGATGGCGCGCCGGTCCAGCTCGCGAACGCCGGCGGCACGATACAATGCGCGGGTCAGTGACATGCCCGCATTCTATATGACCCGCCATCGACGTGAGCCGTGACACAGAGCCTCCAACAACCCGTTCGCGACATTGACGCGCACAGGCTCGCCGCGAACATCCGCGCGTGGGCGCGCGAACTCGGCTTCCAGCAGGCGGGCTTCACGCGCCGCGCGCTCGACGATGCCGAACGGCGGCTCGATACGTGGCTTGAAGCGGGAATGCAGGGCGACATGGCGTGGATGGGAAGGCACGGCACGAAACGCACGCGGCCCGCGGAACTCGTCGCCGGCACGGTGACGGTGATTTCCGTTCGCCTGGATTACCGCCCGGAAGAGAACATCGACCCGCGCACGCTGCTCGATCATCCCGAGCGCGCGTATGTATCGCGCTATGCGCTCGGCCGCGATTACCACAAGCTCATGCGCAACCGCCTGCAGAAACTCGCCGAGCGCATCGCAAGCGAGATCGGCCCGTTCGGGCACCGCGCGTTCGTCGACAGCGCGCCGGTGATGGAAAAACCGCTCGCGCAGAACGCGGGCCTCGGCTGGATCGGCAAGCACACCAATCTCATCAACAAGAAGGCGGGTTCGTGGTTCTTTCTCGGCGAGCTTTACACCGATCTCGAACTGCCCGAGGACGAACCCGCCGCAGAGCACTGCGGTTCATGCACCGCGTGCATCGATGTGTGTCCGACGAAAGCCATCATCGGACCCTTCCAGCTCGATGCGCGCCGCTGCATCTCGTATCTCACCATCGAGCATGAAGGCAGCATTCCGGAAGCGTTCCGCGAAGCCATCGGCAATCGCATCTACGGCTGCGACGACTGCCAGCTTTACTGCCCCTGGAACAAGTTTGCGCACGTGACGAATGAAGACGATTTCACACCGCGACATGCGCTGGATGGTGCGCAGCTGGTCGAGCTTTTCTCGTGGAGCGAGGAAGAGTTCCTGAAGAACACGGAAGGCAGCGCGATACGGCGCATCGGACATGAACGCTGGTTGCGAAACATCGCGATCGCACTCGGCAACGCGGCGACGTCGCAGGATGTCATCGCCGCGCTGGAATCACGCCGCGAACATCCGTCATCCACCGTTCGCGAACACATTGCGTGGGCGCTGGCGCAACACGGCGAGAAACCGCTTACTGACGCGGCAATCGCCCGATAAGCAACGCAGACGCCGCATCAACGTCTTCCCCGGCAACCGCCTCGCCGGACAGCACCGGCTCAAGCCGGCTTGCGATCGTCTTGCCGAGTTCGACGCCGAACTGGTCGAACGGATTGAGATTCCAGATCACGCTCTGCGCGAACACCTTGTGCTCGTAGAGTGCAAGCAGTGCGCCGAGGCGGCGCGCATCCAGTTCATCGAGAAGAACCGTGGTGCTCGGCCGGTCGCCCGGGAATGCGCGGTACGGAGCGAGCGCGTCGCCAGCATTCTCCGGTTCATCGCGCCCCGCCATCAGCGCCGCGGCCTGCGCAAGGCCGTTGGCGAGCATGCAGTCACGCTGATCCTTCAGACCATGATCAGGCCCGCCGACGAGAATGAAATCGAGCGGCGAGAACCCTGTTCCCTGGTGCAGCTGCTGGAAGAACGCATGCTGGCCATTCATGCCGACGCCGCCCCAGATCACCGGCGCGGTGCGGTAATCAACGGTATTTCCGGCGCGATCCACGCGCTTGCCGTTCGATTCCATTTCAAGCTGCTGCAGATACGCAGGCAGCAGCGCCAGCGCTTCGGAATACGGAATCACCGCATGCGTCTGCGCGTCGTGAAAATTGATGTTCCAGATGCCGGTGAGTGCGAGCAGCAGCGGAAGATTGTCGCGCGCGGGCGCGCTGATGAAATGCCTGTCCATCGCGCGCGCACCGGCGAGCAATTCCTCGAAGGCAGGCATGCCGAAACGCAGCGCCACGGGCAGGCCGACGGCGGACCACAGCGAATAACGTCCGCCCACCCATTCGGGCACGCACAGCTGGTGTTCACGCGGAATGCCGAGCGCATCCATGGCAGCGACGTTCGCGGAAATGCCGACAACCTGTCCACGCAACACGGTCTCGCGATCGCTGCCATCGGCAAGCCAGTCGATCAGGGTGCGCCCGTTGAGCGTGGTTTCCGCGGTCGTGAATGATTTCGACACCAGCGTGAGCAACGTGCGCTCGCGCGGCAGGCGGCGCATGAGCCGCGCAAGTGCCGCCGGGTCGGTCGTGCTGACGAAGTGAACATGAACATCACCATCATGCTGCGGATTCGCTGCATCAAGCACGTCGATGGCGAGCGCGGGGCCGAGATGCGAGCCACCGATGCCGACATGGATCACATGCTCGAAGCGCGCGCCGGCCGGCGATGTCCATTCGCCATCGCGAACGCGCTCGACGAGCCGACGAAGCCGCGCGCGCGCGTCGGTTACAAATGTTTCCGTCGCCGCGTCACCGATGCCATCACCGGGCTCGCCGCGCAGCGCAATGTGAAGCGCGGGACGGTCCTCGGTGTGATTGACGTGCTCGCCGCGCCACAGCGCATCGCGTGCGTGCTCGAATCCGCAGGCGCGGGAAAGCGCCAGCAAGGTCTCGAGGATTTCGTCGTTGATGCGCTGGCGGGAAATGTCGAGGAAGATGCCGGCGCCATCGCGCGAGAAACGCCGCGCGCGATCGGGATCGTCGCGGAAAGCGTCGGCGATGCGGCCCGGAAAGCCTTGCCGGAGCCTGGCGAGATGCAGCCATTCCTTGCTCGCCGTCAGTCCCATGTCGTCTCCCCCTGTTCCGGGCCGCGCACTCCCCGCGTGCCAGGCATGAAAAAGCCGCTCCGGTTGCCCGGAGCGGCCGAGTCATTCAGGCGCGCGCCGGTTCAAGCCGCCTGGACCGGAATCGCGTTTCGCGAACCCGTGATGTTGTTGTGTTCATCGACATAGATCAGCCGCGGCTTGTGCGCGACGACCTCGGTTTCCGGCATGGTGCCGTACGCGCAGATGATCACGCGATCGCCCGGACGCGCCTTGTGGGCGGCGGCGCCGTTCACCGAAATGACCTTCGAACCCCGTTCCGCCTTGATCGCATAGGTCGTGAAACGCTCGCCGTTGGTGACGTTGTAGATCTGGATCTGCTCGTATTCATGGATGCCGGCGGCCTCCAGCAGATCGATGTCGATCGCGCAGGAGCCTTCGTAGTCCAGCTCCGCGTGCGTCACGCACGCACGGTGCAGTTTGCATTTCAGCAGGGTCACGTGCATTGCAATACCTTGATGTGCAGGGATTCTCGGACCATGCGGCAGGCGTTACGCGAACACCGCCGCCGGGTGGATTGCGCATTTTACGTGAGCCGATTTCCCCGCCTCAAGCTGCCAGCGCAAACCGGCGGCAACCATACGGGATTTCACTCAAGCCGGACGCGAATATTGTCGATCAGCCGCGTTCTTCCAAGATGCGCGGCAGCAAGGATCACGGCGTCCTCGCCTGCCTGGAGCTGAGCGAGATCGGCTGCGCTGCGTATGCCGACGTAGTCCGGGCGAAAACCGGCGGCTTCAAGCTGCATCACGCCATCCCGTTCCAGCATGTCCGCGGCTTCGCCGTTCGCGAGCCGCGCGGCGAGATCGCACAGCAGCCGGTACAGGCGTGGCGCTGTCTCGCGTTCCGTGGCGGACAGGTACTGGTTGCGCGAACTCATGGCGAGACCATCCGCCTCGCGTGCGGTCGCTACGCCCTGCACATCCACGGGAAAGCCAAGGTCGCGCACCATGCGGCGGATCACCATCAGCTGCTGGAAATCCTTCTCGCCGAACACCGCAACGTCCGGCTGCACGAGATTGAACAGGCGCGCGACCACCGTCGCCACGCCACGGAAATGGCCTGGACGAAACGCACCGCAGAACTGATCCGACAGTCCCGGCACTTCGACGAACGTCGTGTCGTCCGTACCGCCCGGATACATCTCGGCAACGCCGGGCAGGAACAGGAGTTCCGCGCCCGCCGCGGCGAGCTTCGCGGCGTCTTCGTTCTCCGTGCGCGGGTAGCGGTCGAAATCCTCGTTCGGCCCGAACTGCGTGGGATTCACGAACACGCTGGCGACAACGTGATCCGCCTGCGTGCGCGCGTGTTCGACGAGACTTACATGACCCGCGTGCAGGTTGCCCATGGTCGGCACGAACGCGATGCGCGCATCCGCAATGCGCCAGTCATGAACGATGTCGCGCAGTTCGTCGACGGTACGGGCGATATGCATGGCAGTTGATCAGTCGAAGCAGTGTTCCGGCGCCGGATACGTGCCGTCGGCGACTTCCGCGATGAACCGCTGCACGGCTTCGAGCGGCGACGCCGCGCCCGCCATGTAGTTCTTGGAGAAGCGCGGCTTGTGGCCGGGCGTGATGTCGAGCATGTCGTAGAGCACGAGAATCTGCGC
>CAZRFE010000054.1:0-16325 GCA_964599565.1 uncultured Gammaproteobacteria bacterium | reverse complement strand
AGCTGCGCCGCTTCATGTGGGATTACGTCGGCATCGTGCGCACCGACAAGCGCCTTGCACGCGCGCTGAACCGCACGGTGCTCCTTAAAACGGAGATCGCGGAGTATTACCGCAACTTCCGCGTCACCGCGGATCTCGTGGAGCTGCGCAATCTCGTCACCGTCGCGGAACTGATCGTGCGTTGCGCGCAGCGCCGCAAGGAATCGCGCGGCCTGCATTACACGCTGGACTATCCCGAACGCGACGACCGGCAGCCGCCGCGCGACACCGTGCTCGTGCCTGAGAATTTCGCCGGCAGAACGCTGCCCATCCACTGGCCGGACTGAGGCGGAAAGAGTTCGTCATCCGGCGTCAGCCGCAGGCGGACCGACAGGCGGCGCAGATCATCCGGATTGCAATTGTCGCGCAGCAATGCAGCGCGCATCTTCATGCCGCACACATCGCATCGCCAGTGCAGTGACAGGAACCGAACGCCGATCCACGCGCCGGGCATGAGCCGCGCGTCCTCGTGCACGCGCCTGCGGCGATCGACCAGCACCCAGCGGCCGTCGGATTGCCAGACGATCCTGGCCGCCTCGCCGCGCGACCAGCGCAACATGAAAACGGAAGCCGGCAGTGCAGCGACGCTCGCAGGAAGCGCGAACCACGCAGGCACACCCGCGAACCACGGCGCGAGCAAGGCAGATGAAACGAGAAAAAGGGAATAGAGAAAAAGCCGGCGGCTGGACCGGACATCAATCGCGCAGCGCGGATACGAGTTTCCGGACGACATCCTGCATGTCCTCATCCTGAGGTTGAGCGCGCTCCATCACGTAATCCCACAGCACGGGATCCTGGCATTCGAGCAGCGCCTGGAACGCCGCACGCTGCGCTTGCGGCGCCTGCGCGTAATCGCGTTCAAGGTAGCGTTCGAGCAGCACGTCGAGTTCCTTCATGCCGCGACGGCAAAGCCAGCGAAGACGTGCAGTGTCGTTCATCGTGTCGCAGCCGGCCCGCTGGCTCAGATCTTTCTCTTCGTCAGATCCTGCTTCGTCTGCGCAATCGCACGCGCCGGGTTCAGTCCCTTCGGACACGTGCGCGTGCAGTTCATGATGGTGTGGCAGCGGTAGAGCTTGTACGGATCCTCGAGATCATCGAGACGCTCGCCGGTCGCTTCATCGCGACTGTCGACAAGCCAGCGGCGCGCCTGCAGGAGAACCGCTGGGCCGAGGTAGCGCTCGCTGTTCCACCAGTAGCTCGGGCAGGAGGTTGAGCAGCACGCACAGAGAATGCATTCGTACAGACCGTCGAGCTTTTCGCGGTCTTCGGGTGACTGCAGGCGCTCGCGATCCGGCGGCGCCGGCGTGGTCGTCTTCAGCCACGGTTCGATCGACGCGTACTGCGCGTAGAAATTGGTGAGATCCGGGACGAGATCCTTCACCACCGGCTGATGCGGCAAGGGATAGATGCTGACGTCGTTCTTCAGGTCTTCGATCGCGCAGGTGCAGGCGAGCGTGTTCACGCCGTCGATGTTCATCGCGCAGGAACCGCAGATGCCTTCGCGGCACGAGCGGCGGAACGTCAGCGTCGAATCGATCTCGTTCTTGATCTTGATGATGGCATCGAGAACCATCGGGCCGCACTTGTCGAGATCGATCTCGTAGGTGTCGATGCGCGGATTCTCGCCGGTGTCCGGATCATAGCGGTAGACCTTGAACGTCTTGACGTTCGTCGCTGCCTTGTCCGCCTTGTGGACCTTGCCGTTCCTGTTGATCTTCGAATTCTTCGGAAGCGTGAACTCTGCCATCTCTTCTTCCTCTGCGCAGCGCGGCCGCTGCTACTGCAATGTAGGAGCGCCTTTCCAGGCGCGATTCCTCGATGAACCAGGCTCAGTAAGTACGCTGCTTCGGCGGAACGACTTCCACCTCATCCGTCAGCGTCTTCATGTGCACGGGACGGTAATCGAACGTCACGTTGCCCTGCGTGTCGATCCACGACAGCGTGTGCTTCATCCATTTCTCATCGTCACGTTCCGGGAAATCCTCGCGTGCGTGCGCGCCGCGCGATTCCTTGCGGTTGATCGCGGAGGTGAGCGTCACCATCGCCTGGTTGAGCAGGTTGTCGAGTTCCAGCGTTTCGACGAGATCGGAATTCCAGATCATGCTCGTATCGGAGACGCGCACCTGCTCGAACGACCTGTATACGTTCTTCAGCTTCGCAAGCCCTTCTTCCATCACCTCGCCGGTGCGGAACACCGCGGCATGCCCCTGCATGGTCTTCTGCATGTCGAGGCGGATGTCGGCCGTATTGCGGCTTCCGCTCGTACCGCTGTTGCGAAGCGTCGTCAGCCGCTTGAAGGTTTCCTCGCCCGCCATGTCCGGCAGCGGCTTCTGGCGCGCACCGGGTTTCAGGATTTCGCCGCAGCGCTGTGCGGCGGAACGCCCGAACACCACGAGATCGAGCAGCGAGTTCGAGCCGAGACGGTTCGCGCCGTGCACGGACACGCATGCCGCCTCGCCGACTGCCATGAGTCCCGGGACAACGGTGTCCGGATTGCCGTCCTTCGAGGTGACGACTTCGCCGGTGTACAGCGCGGGAATGCCGCCCATGTTGTAGTGAACCGTCGGGATGACGGGAATCGGCTGCTTCGTGACATCGACACCCGCGAAGATCTTCGCGGTCTCGGCAATGCCGGGCAGGCGCTTCTCGATGACTTCGGGACCGAGGTGCATGAGGTTGAGATAGATGTGATCGTTCTCGGGACCGACGCCGCGGCCTTCGCGAATCTCGATGGTCATCGAGCGCGAGACGACGTCACGCGATGCGAGATCCTTCGCGTTCGGCGCGTAGCGTTCCATGAAACGCTCGCCGTCCTTGTTGGTGAGATAACCGCCCTCGCCGCGCACGCCTTCCGTGATGAGACAGCCGGCGCCGTAGATGCCCGTCGGATGGAACTGCACGAATTCCATGTCCTGCAACGGCAGGCCCGCGCGCAGCACCATCGCGTTGCCGTCGCCCGTGCAGGTGTGTGCGGACGTGCAGGAGAAGTACGCGCGACCGTAACCGCCGGTGGCAAGAATCACTGTCTGCGCACGGAAACGGTGAATCGTGCCATCGGCAAGATTCCACGCGATCACGCCGCGGCATGCGCCGTCTTCCATGATGAGGTCGAGCGCGAAGTATTCGATGAAGAACTCGGCGTGATGCTTCAGCGCCTGCTGGTAGAGCGTATGCAGCATGGCGTGGCCGGTGCGATCCGCTGCCGCACAGGTGCGCTGCGCCGTGCCCTTGCCGAAGTGCGTCGTCATGCCGCCGAACGGGCGCTGGTAGATCCTGCCCTCTTCCGTGCGCGAGAACGGCATGCCGTAATGCTCAAGCTCGATCACGGCCTGCGGCGCTTCCTTGCACATGTATTCGATCGCGTCCTGGTCGCCGAGCCAGTCCGAACCTTTCACGGTGTCGTACATGTGCCAGCGCCAGTCGTCCTCGCCCATGTTGCCGAGCGATGCGGAGATACCGCCCTGCGCTGCAACCGTGTGCGAGCGCGTCGGGAACACTTTCGTCACGCATGCCGTCTTGAAGCCGAGTTCGACGAGACCGACGGTCGCGCGCAGTCCCGCGCCGCCGGCACCGACCACGACCACGTCATAGGTGTGGTCGACGATCGTGTAATCCTGCATGGCATTGGTCATGAATCAGCCCCCGAACGCGACGCGCAGCACGCTGATGACAGCGGCAGCGCCAAGCAGCACGTGAATGAAGTTGTTGAGTATGAGTGCGGTGAATTTCAGCCACTCGGCGTGAACGTAATCCTCGAACACCACCTGCACGCCGAGCTTGGAATGCCAGAACAGGGTCGCCGTCATGAGTGCGAGCAGCGTGCCGTTCAGCGGGTGACGCATCCACGCGGCAACGCCCGCGTGATCCGCACCGATGAGCGTGAGCACCGAATACACGAACCAGATGCCGAGCGGCGCGAGCGCGATGGCGGTAATGCGCTGCAGCCAGAAATGCTCGGTGCCGCTCTTCGCGGAACCAAGACCCTTCACGCGTTTCAGCGGTGTCTGCATCATGCGCCACCTCCGATCCGCGCCCACGCGCACCACCAGGTGAGCGCCGTCGCCATTACCGTGAATGCAACAACGGTCCAGCCCGTTGCGTAGAAGGCGGGAATCTCGAAACCGAAGCCCACGTCCCACAGCAGGTGCCGGATGCCGTTGCCAAGGTGATAGAAGAAGGCAAGCGACCAGCCCGTGAGGAATACGAGCCCAGCGGGCGAGCCAAGAATGTCCGCGACCCACGCGTAATAGTCGCCGCCGACAGCCGCTGCCGTGAGCCACCAGGCCAGCACCAGCGAGCCGATCGACAGCGCAAGCCCCGCGGCGCGATGCAGGATCGACAAGGTCATCGTGATCTGCCAGCGATACACCGACAGGTGCGGTGACAGCGGACGGTCGAAACGCGGCTGATCTGTCTGGTAACCGCCGGACGCGGGTTTGTTCGACGCGCTCATGAATCCTTCCTTATATATCTGGCGCCGTCTCCCGAACGGAAGCGGCACAAGCGGGAATCAGAAGTCGATGCAGCGCCCGTTCTTCTCCCAGTCCCCGTAACGGGTGGGATCAAGGCCGTCCTTGCGACCGCCGTACTCCTTCGGGCTCTGCTCCGCGGTACTTTCCGCCGGCGAAACCTTCGGCTGCCAGAGTTTCGGCTCGCCGGGCCTGCCATCGAAATCGCTGTGTGAACCGTCGGACATGCTGTCGAGTGCGGAAGGGCTGCTGATGAGGGCGACAAGTGTAAGAAATGCGGCGCTTTCCCGCAATGTTCGCGGCCGGCGAGCGCGGGAAACACGCGCTTTTTCATCACCAGCGCGTGACTTATCATTGCCGCCCCTGATCCCGCCGGGCATCGCTCACCGATATGACAGACGCAATGGCAGACATTCGCCGATGGTTTCCCGAACGCGCCGCGGCCGTGCCGATGAACGCACATCGCATCGTGCGTGTCAGCGGAGCGGATGCCGCAGCGCTGCTGCAAGGCCAGTTCTCGAACGACATCGCAGCACTCGACGAAAATCCCGGCCAGCTTTCCAGCTACAGCAGCCCGAAAGGTCGCGTGCTTGCGTTCCTTCGCGTGCTGAAGCACAGCGATGGCTGCTGGCTTGTCGTCGACGCCGCGATCTTCGATGCGTTTGTGCAGCGCCTCGGCATGTTCGTGCTGCGCGCGAAGGTGACGATCGAGCCGGCGGACGATGTGCGCGGTATCGCGCTCGCCGGTATCGCGCTGCCGGAAGTTCTCGCTGGCGCGAACCTGCCCGCGCCGAAGCGGAACGAGGCCGTGGCGCACGGCGATTGCGTGTTCCTCGGGTTGCCCGGCCCCGTGCCACGCGTGGAAATCTTCGGCCCCGGGCATTCGCTGCCCGCATTCGCGATCGATGAGGGATCGAACGACGATCTCGCGCGCTGGGACATACTCTGCGGACTGCCGCGCATCAGCGACGCGAATCACGATGCGCATATCGCGCAGCACTTGAACCTCGATGAACTCGGCGCGATCAGTTTCAGGAAGGGCTGCTACACGGGCCAGGAAATCATCGCGCGAATGAAGTATCTCGGGCGCGTGAAGAAACGCGCGGCGGTGTTTCTCGGCGGTAATGCAAATGCCGGCGACGTGATCCGCACCGGCGACGACCGCGCGGCGGGCGAGATCGTCAACATTGCGCCGGCGGATTCGGGACAGCTCATGCTCGCCGTCGCAAACCTCGACGACAGGGACAAGCCATTGACCGTGAACGGCCATGCGATCCACCGCGTGCTGTAGGAGCGGCTTCAGCCGCGATTTCCGGCTTCACGGCTGAAGCCGCTCCTGCACCACGGGCTTGAAACCCGCATCCTGCAATTGCTCCAGCCACCGGCACACGTTCGGAAATTCACCAAGATCGAAACCGCCATCCGCCGCGCAGTGCGTGTACGCGTGCAGCGCGATATCCGCAATCGTCGGTGCGTCATCGACAAGAAAGCTTCGCGATGCCAGGTGATCATCCATCACGGCGAGCGCCTGTCTCCCGCGCTCGATCAGCCCCGGCAGCTCCGCGCGCCGCGGATGATCTTCGGGCAGGAACATTTCGATGAAGCGCGGGACAGCCACGAACGGCTCATGGCTGTACTGCTCGAAGAACATCCACTGCATGACCTGCGCCTTCGCGAAACGGTCTTCGGGAAGCCACGGCGTGCCATCCGCGAGATAGCAAAGGATCGCGTTCGACTCCGCCAGCACGCGACCGTCGCCAAGTTCGAGCACCGGCACCTTGCCATTCCGATTCAATGCGAGGAATTCCGGCGTTCGCGTACCGCCGTGTGCGCTGTCGATCTCGACCCACTCGTACGGCTGGTCCGTGAGTTCGAGAATCTGCCGCGCCTTGTGGCAGTTGCCGGAAACGCTCATCCCGTGCACGCGATACGTCATGATTTCCTCCCGCAATGAAAAACGCCGGCGCGAACCGGCGTTGTCGTTCAGTCTTCGGGCCGCATGGCCGGGAACAGCAGCACATCCCGTATCGACGGCGAATCGGTGAACAGCATGACGAGCCGGTCGATGCCGATACCCTCGCCCGCCGTCGGCGGCATGCCGTATTCGAGCGCGCGAATGTAATCCGCGTCGTAGAACATGGCTTCATCGTCACCCGCATCCTTCGCCGCCACCTGCTCGCGGAATCGTTCCGCCTGGTCTTCGGGATCGTTGAGCTCGGAGAAACCGTTCGCGATTTCGCGGCCGCCGACGAAGAACTCGAAACGGTCCGTGACGGTCGGGTCTTCATCGTTGCGCCGTGAAAGCGGCGAGACTTCCGTCGGGTACTGCGTGATGAACGTCGGATCCTTGAGCTGGCCTTCGACGGTCTTCTCGAACAGTTCGATCAGGAGTTTTCCCGCGCCATGATTCTTCTGCACGGGAATCTTCAGCTGCGCGCACAGACCGGCGAGATACTCACGGTCATTGAAGCGCGCGGCGTCGAAATCCGGGTTGTATGCCGCGACCGCTTCCTTCACCGTCATGCGCGCGAACGGCTTGCCGAAATCGAATTCCTCGCCCTGGTACTTCACGACCGTCGATTCGCACACGGCTTCGGCAATGCCGCGCATCATGCGTTCCGTGAAATCCAGCAGGTCGCGGTAGTCCGCGTATGCCCAGTAGAACTCGAGCATGGTGAACTCGGGATTGTGCCGCGTGGACACGCCCTCGTTGCGGAAGTTGCGGTTGATTTCATACACGCGCTCGAAGCCGCCGACCACCAGGCGCTTGAGATAAAGCTCCGGCGCGATGCGAAGATAAAGCCGCATGTCGAGCGTGTTGTGGTGCGTGACGAACGGGCGCGCGATGGCGCCGCCCGGTATCGCCTGCATCATCGGCGTCTCGACTTCCATGAAGCCGTGGCCGTTCATGAAATCGCGGATGAACTGCACGATGCGCGTGCGCCTGCGGAATACCTCGCGCGAGTGCTCGCTCATGATGAGATCGACGTAGCGCTGCCGGTAACGCAGTTCGGTGTCACTGATGCCATGGTACTTGTCCGGCAGCGGGCGCAGCGATTTCGTCAGCAGGCGGAACTGGTCCGCCTTCACCGAAAGCTCGCCCGTCTTCGTGCGGAACAGCACGCCTTCCGCCGCGACGATGTCGCCGATGTCCCAGCTCTTGAACGCCTGGTAGACGCCTTCGGGAAGATCGTCGCGCTGCAGGAACACCTGGATGCGGCCGGATTCATCCTGGATGTGGATGAAACTCGCCTTGCCCATGACACGCTTCGCCATCATGCGGCCTGCAACATGCACGCGAATGTTCTCGGCATCGAGATGCGCGTCATCCATGTGTCCGTACATGCCGTGCAGGTCATCCGCCAGCGCATCGCGGCGAAAATCGTTCGGGAACACCGGACCTGCTTCGCGCAGCGCGCGCAGCTTTTCGCGCCGTTCGGTGATGAGTCTGTTCTCTTCGTTCTGGCTCATTTCCTGCCCTTCTTCATCAAGCGGCTGAAACCGCTCCCGCGGTCCGGTTACAAACCCTGCTTCAGCGATTCCTCGATGAACGGATTCAGGTCGCCGTCGAGCACGGCCTGCGGGTTGCCGGTTTCATGGTTGGTACGCAGATCCTTGATGCGCGACTGATCGAGCACGTACGAGCGTATCTGGCTGCCCCAGCCGATGTCCGCCTTGCTGTCTTCCAGCTTCTGCTGCTCCGCGCGACGCTTCTGCATTTCCATTTCATAGAGTTTCGCCTTCAGCTGCTTCATCGCGGTTGCGCGGTTCTTGTGCTGCGAGCGGTCGCTCTGGCACGCAACGACAATGCCTGACGGCTCGTGCGTGATGCGGATGGCGGACTCGGTACGGTTGACGTGCTGGCCGCCGGCGCCGGACGCACGGTAGGTATCGACGCGCAGATCGGCGGGGTTGATGTCGATCTCGAAATCGTCGTCGACTTCCGGCGCGACGAACACGGAGGCAAACGAGGTATGCCGGCGATTGCCGGAATCGAACGGCGACTTGCGCACGAGACGATGCACGCCGGTTTCGGTGCGCAGCCAGCCATAGGCGTAATCGCCGCCGAAGCGCACCGTCGCGCTCTTGATGCCTGCAACTTCACCTTCGGATGCTTCGATGATCTCGGTCTCGAAGCCGTTCTTCTCGCCCCAGCGCAGGTACATTCGCAGCAGCATCTCCGCCCAGTCCTGCGCCTCGGTGCCGCCCGAGCCTGCCTGGATGTCGACGAACGCGTTCGACTTGTCCATCTCGCCTGCGAACATGCGCGTGAACTCGAGCTTCTCGACGTCCTGCTCGAGCGCATCGAGTTCGGCTTCGATTTCCTTCAGCGTGTTCTCGTCGTTTTCTTCCGCGGCAAGATCAAGCAGCTCGTCCGCATCCGCGAGGCTCGAATGCAGCTTGTCGAGCGTAAGCACCGCTTCGGCGAGACGCGCGCGTTCGCGGCCCAGTTCCTGGGCGCGTTCCGGGTTGTTCCAGACGTCGGGGACTTCGAGTTCGCGCGTTACTTCTTCGAGGCGGTCTTTCTTTTCAGCGTAGTCAAAGATACCCCCTGAGAGCCTCGCTGCGGCTCGCAAGATCCTTGATACGGAAGCGGGTCGGGTTGATTTCCATAAGTCCTTCGATGATCTCGGGCGGTGCGCCGTGAAAAGCGCCGTATCTTAACTCATCGGGTGAACGCTGCGCAGTTCATGCCGGCAGCAGGTGCTCGATCACGAGCTCCGCGGATCGCCGCCCCTGCCACTCGTTGACATCGAGCCGGTAGACCGCGCGGATGCGCGCACCGGTCGCGAACACGCGGTCGCCGGCGGCATTCAACGCACCGGCGAACGCAATCGCGCCAAGCAGCGTGTTCCCGCCCGGCGGCAGGAGCTGCAGTTTCAGGTGCTTCTCGCCGACGGTACGGCTACCGCGTATCTCGAACACGCCATCGAACAGCGGTTCCGGGAACGCCTGGCCCCACGGGCCCGCATCACGCAACGCATCCGCGCATTCCAGGCACAGGTGTTGTGGTGCGAGCTCGCCGTCGGAACGGATCACGCCGCGCAGGTCGTCCGCCGTCACCCAGCGCGCGACTTCCTCGTTCAGCGCAGCCGTGAAGTCATGCAACCGCTCGGCGGCAAGACTCAGGCCCGCGGCCATCGCATGTCCGCCGAATTTCTCGACCAGGCCCGGATGCCGCGTCGCGACAGCATCCAGCACGTCGCGCACATGAACGCCCGGAATGCTGCGCGCCGAACCTTTCAGCATTCCCGACTCGCCATCCGTTGCAAACGCGATGACGGGACGATGCAGGCGATCCTTGATGCGCGAGGCAACGATGCCGACGACGCCCTGGTGCCAGCCGTCCTCATGCAGGCACAGCGCAAGCGGCAGTTCCGCCGTCTCATGGACAGTGAATGCGTCGACGGCGCGCAGCGCGTCTTCCAGCATCTGCTGCTCGATCTCCCGCCGGTCACGGTTGAGTGCATCAAGCTCCGCCGCCAGCGTGCGCGCACGCGATGCATCCTCTGCGAGCAGGCATTCGATGCCGATCGACATGTCTTCCAGCCGCCCGGCCGCGTTCAGCCGCGGCCCGACCGCGAAACCGAGATCGGATGCACGCAACTGCATGCGCGATCGTTTCGCCACATCAAGGAGCGCAAGAATGCCGGGCCGGCAGCGGCCGGCGCGAATGCGTTGCAGTCCCTGGTGCACCAGCACGCGGTTGTTGTAATCAAGCGGTACGACATCCGCGACAGTGCCGAGCGCGACGAGATCCAGCAGGTCTGCGAGGTTCGGTTCCGGTTGCGCCAGCGCGCCCGTCCTGCGCAGGCATCTGCGCAATGCAAGCAGCACGTAGAACATCACGCCGACGCCCGCGAGCGCCTTCGAGGCGAATGCATCGCCCGGGAGATTCGGATTCACGATCACGTTCGCGTCCGGCAGTTGCGCACCCGGCAGATGATGATCGGTGACCAGCACGTTCATGCCGTGCGCGCGCGCGGCGGCGACGCCCGCCACGCTCGAGATGCCGTTGTCGACGGTGATGACCAGGTCCGGCTGCCGCGTGGCGGCAAGTGCGACGATTTCCGGCGTGAGCCCGTAACCGAAACGAAAGCGGTCGGGCACGAGGTAATCCACGTGCCGCGCGCCAAGTGCGCGCAGGCCGAGCAGCGCGAGCGCGGTGCTGGTCGCGCCATCCGCATCGAAATCACCGACGACAAGAATCTTCCCGTCAAGATGCGCGGCGAGAAGTTCCGCAGCGTCATCGATCCCGGAAAGCGCATCGGGCGGCAGCAGCGCATCGAGCCTGTAATCAAGCTCGTCCACGGAGCGCAGGCGGCGCTGCGCGAGCACGGTCCGAAGCACGGGATGCAATGTCTGCGGCAGTTCGCATTCCGCGATGCGTTCGCGGCGCAGGATTTCCATCACTTCTCCTCGCTCACCTGCAACGGACGTTCGCGACGGAACAGCCGCGACCATCGGCGGCTTGAACTCCGTGCAACGCGCGCCGTGCCGTCGCCGGCATGGAGGACGCACTCAGCGTCGCGCGTCCCGTTGAGCCAGTCCAGCGCAGGTTGCAGCACGTTCGTGGATACCTCCAGTACGGCCTGTCGCCAGGCCTGCGCATCGTCGGCATCCAGCGCGTCAACGCATGCCGTGACTTCAACGATGTGCGTACCGCGTCCAGGAAGCATGTGTTCGATCGGTGCAGGATCGCGCACGTCGCCGAGCAGGCGTCCGAAGCCGCGAGCGATACTGGTCGTGGCGAACGTCGTGCAGTCCGTGCGCGCGACATGCGCAGGCAACGTGCCCTCGCCCCAGATCCACACGCCGTTCAGCGCCGGCAGTCCGCGCGCTCTGCGTTCGTCGTTGACGGCGTGCCCGTGCAGAAACATCTGCAGTTCGTTCATCCACGCATGCACGCGCCGTGCGTCAGCGCCCGTCGGCAGGCGATCGCGCACGGTTTCGCCCTGCATCCTGTGAAGCGGATGCGTCCGGATATCGAGCGAGTCCGGCGGCAGCAGGAAAAGTTCGTCGCCTTCATGACGAAATGCAGGCGTCGTGCCGAAGAAATCCGCGAGATCATGCGCAAGACGTTCGCGTTCCGCATCCGTCACTTCAAGCGCCGGCCCGCTGAAGAGAACCACGTCCTGCATGCCGGCCTTCAGGTGCACGGGCGTCGCGAGCAGCACATCGGCATCCGCTGCCGTTCCTGTTGCACCGAGCCATGCGAGCGCGGCGAGCGGAACCTGCCCGCTGGCGAGCCGTTCGCGAATGAAGCCATGTCGCCCTGCAAAAGAAGGCCGGATTTCCGCGCGGCGGTTCCACGCACGCAGCGCGCCTGTTTCGGGAAGTTCGAGTTGCGCAAGAAGCCGCGCGGGTGCGGCGAGCAGGCCGGGAATGGAAAGATCGAGTTTCATGATCGCCGCTTGCGGATCCGCACCGCAGCCTGGATGCCGCGGTCTGTTAACATGCGCACAACGGCCCGCATGTTAACAGACCGGAGGTCGCGTTCATTCATGGAGATCACGAAGGATCCGCTCGAGGGCGAAATGCGCTACGCCATTCGCGGCTACGGCCCCGGCGAAGTACGCATCAACGATGTCGTCTACACGCAAAGCGTGATCCTCACGCGCAACCGCCTCGATGCCGGCTGGAATCCGCCGCCGCTGGCGGAGTGGACGCCCGCGACGCTCGATCCGCTGCTCGCGCACGATCCTGAAATCCTGCTGCTCGGCACCGGCAATCGCATTCACCTGCTCGGCACGCCCTTTCTTGCGCACGCGCTGCATCACGGCGCGGGGCTGGAAGTCATGGACACCGGCGCTGCGTGCCGCACGTTCAACATTCTTGTGGGAGAAGGCAGGAAGGTCGCGGCGGGGCTGATCATCGAATGAGCCGGCGACGGCATTCGCTCATTCGAACAGCGCTTCTTCCGACAGTCCTTCCGCTTCGAGAATCTGGCGCAGCCTGCGCAGCGCATCCATCTGGATCTGGCGCACGCGTTCGCGCGTGACGCCGATGGAATTGCCGACATCTTCCAGCGTCGCCTTTTCGTGGCCGTTGAGGCCGAAGCGGCGCTCGACCACTTCACGCTGCTTGTCGGACAGCTTGTCCAGCCATTTCTCGATCACGTTGTGCAGGTCTTCATCCTGCAGCAGCGCGGATGGATCGGCGTTGTTGTCATCGGGAATGGCGTCGAGCAGCAGGCGGTCGCCTTCCTTGCCGATCGGAACATCGACCGAGGTGATGCGCTCGTTCAGGCCGAGCATGCGCTTGACGTCGTCGATGGGCTTGTCGAGAACGGCGGCGATTTCCTCCGCACTCGGTTCGCGGTCGAGCTTCTGCGCAAGCTGCCGCGCGGCGCGCAGATACAGGTTGATTTCCTTGATGACGTGGATCGGCAGGCGGATGGTGCGCGTCTGGTTCATGATCGCGCGCTCGATCGTCTGGCGAATCCACCAGGTCGCGTAGGTCGAGAAACGAAAGCCGCGCTCGGGATCGAATTTCTCGACGGCGTGGATGAGGCCGAGGTTGCCTTCCTCGATGAGATCAAGCAGCGGCAGGCCGCGGTTGATGTAGCGGCGCGCGATCTTCACGACCAGGCGCAGGTTGGATTCGATCATGCGCTTGCGCGCGGCTTCGTCACCCTTGAGCGCGCGGCGTGCGAAGTGGACTTCTTCCTCGGCGGTGAGCAGCGGCGAGAAGCCGATTTCGCCGAGATACATGCGCGTTGCATCGAGCGCTTCCTCGGTGAACCTGCGCGCAGCCGGCTCGTTGCCGAGACGTTCCTCGTGGTTCTCCGCGACGGCGTCGTCTGCGACGACTTCCTCGACGGTGAACTCGTCCTCGGTGTCCCCCATGTCGTCCTCACCGAACCCGGCGTCGCCCGTACCGACACCGCTGGACCACGGGAACTCTTCGCGAGAGTCCCACTCCTCTTCCCCGTCGCGCACCCGCTGCGAATCTCGCGGGTTGCCAGCCGCACGTTTTCCGTCCACGCCACCACCCTTCAGCAATGACGCGCTTTCGACGCGATTGCCGCGCTTGATGAGCGCTGTGCAATGACGCGCGAGCCGCGCACCGCCGCGGCCGGAAAAACCGCGACACGAAAACTTCAGCGCGATGGCAGGTATGCCAGGGGATCGACCGCGTTGCCGTTGATGCGGATCTCGAAGTGCAGCATCGGCCGTTTGCCCGGTCCGAGGCCCATGGACGCAATCCTGTCCCCCTGCCTCACCTGCTCGCCTTCACGGACGTATATGTTTTCGTTGTGTCCGTATGCGCTCAGATATTCTTCGGAGTGCTTGACGATAATAATCTTGCCGTATCCGATAAGTCCACTTCCCGCGTACACCACGCGGCCATCCGCCGCCGCCTTCACCGGATCGCCCTGCACGCCACCGATCGCGATGCCTTTGCCGGTTGCATTCGGGTCGCCGAACTTCGCGAGCAGCGCGCCATTCGCCGGCCACTGCCACTCCGCGCGCGACATGGGACGCGATGGTGCAGATGAAACATTGACGGGCGATGTTGCCGCGGAACTTGCGGGCGTCGTCTTCGGTGTTGCAGCCGCAGCAACCGGTGCAAGGCGAAGCTGCTGACCGGGATAGATGGTGAAGCGGTCATCGATGCCGTTGTGTCGCGCAAGCTCGCGGTAATCGAGGCCGTAGCGCCAGGCGATCGAGTACAGCGTGTCGCCCTTGCGTACTTCGTAGGTTTCGCGATCCGGCATCTTCTCGGAACGTGACGCGTCCCACCGGTACGCGCCCGCGCACGCGGTCAGCGCGAGCAACGCCAGCACCGCGGCGTGCGCGCGGATCAGTAGCGCCAGATCAGGAAGATGACGACGCACAGCAACACCACGATCCAGCCGATGAAATCGATGTATTCGCGCAGCTTCTGCTCCATGCGGGCGCCGCCCGCGCGAATCAGTCCGGCGACGAGGAAGAAACGCGCGCCGCGCCCGATCGTCGATGCGAGCACGAACAGCGGCAGGTTCATCGTCAGCGCACCCGCGCAGATCGTGAACAACTTGTAAGGAATGGGCGAGAAGCCCGCGACGAACACCGCCCAGAATCCCCACCGGTCGAACCACGCGCGCACCAGCAGGTATTTCTCCCAATAGCCCCAGTCGTGCAGCAGTCCTTCGACAGCCTCCAGCGCGAAATAGCCGATCGCGTAACCAAACAGGCCGCCGAGCACGCTTGTCACCGTCGTCAGCAGTGCATAGCGCCAGGCATGCGATGGTCGCGCGAGCGCCATCGGCGCGAGCATGACGTCCGGCGGCACGGGGAAGAATGACGATTCCGCGAAACTCAGCGCACCGAGATACCACGGTGCATGCCGATGTCCCGCCCAGCGCAGCACACGGTCATACAGCGGCGAGAAGATGCGCATCACAACACTCCGCCAAGCAATGGCACGAAGGAAACAAGATCGATGACGGAGCGCTCGCAGACCATTCCCTTGCGCTCGACCAGCGTGAGTTCCTGCTGCCCCGACGGACCGACGGGAATGACCAGCCGTCCGCCGTCGGCAAGCTGCTCAAGCAGTCCCGCCGGAATTTCCTCCGGCGCCGCCGTGACGAGAATGCCGTCGTACGGGCCGTGCTCCGGCCAGCCCCAGCTTCCGTCGGAATGTTTGGCGCGCACGTTGTACAGGCCCAGTTCGCGAAAGCGCTGCCGTGCGCGAACAAGCAGCGCATTGATGCGCTCGACGGTATACAGCTTGCCGACCAGCGGCGCGAGCACCGCGCTCTGGTAGCCGCAGCCGGTGCCGACTTCGAGCACGTTCGCAAGTGGCGGACCACCGGCGAGCAGCGCTTCCGTCATGCGTGCAACCACCCAGGGCTGCGAAATCGTCTGGCCGTGGCCGATCGGCAGCGCGGTGTCCTCGTACGCGCGGCTCGCGAGCGCCTCATCGATGAACAGGTGCCGCGGCGTGTCGCGGATGCGATCCAGCACGCGCTGGTCGCGGATGCCGTTGTCCTTGAGACGCTGCACCAGCCGCTCGCGCGTGCGCGCCGACGTCATTCCGATACCGCTTCGCCGTATGTCCGCGTTCATCCTGCGCGTCCCGTTGCGATTCCCTGCAGCCAGCCGGAAACCTGCTCCAGCGCCTTGTAGCGCGTGAGGTCCACGGTGAGCGGCGTGACGGAAACAAAGCCCCGTGTGATCGCGTTGAAATCCGTGCCCGGTCCTGCATCCTGTTCCGCGCCCGGCGGGCCGATCCAGTACACCTTGCGGCCCTTCGGATCCTCGCTCGGCACCACGGGTTCCGCACGATGCCGATGTCCAAGCCGCGTGGATTCGAAACCCTGCAATTCATCCCAGGGCAGATCAGGAACGTTCACGTTGAGGATGGTGTCGGCGGGCAGCGGATCGCGTGAGAGATGTTCCATGATCTCGCGCGCGACGCGCGCCGCCGTTCGAAAATGCGTTGCACGCGGCGAGCAGAGCGAGACCGCAACGGCCGGCAGGCCGAGGAAGCGCCCTTCCATCGCGGCGGCGACCGTACCGGAATACAGCACGTCGTCGCCCAGGTTCGCACCGGCGTTGACGCCGGAGAACACCATGTCGGGTTCGTCGTCGAGAAAACCGGTGATCGCAAGATGCACGCAGTCCGTCGGCGTGCCGTCCACGCTGTAGACATTGTCCGCCTCGCGGCGCGGGTGCAGCGGGTATTCCAGCGTCAGGGAATTGCTCGCGCCGCTGCGGTTGCGATCCGGCGCGACGACGGTCACGCGTTCGGTGCGGGCGAGTTCCTCGGCAAGGCAGCGGATTCCCTCCTCGCGGAATCCGTCGTCGTTACTGACAAGCACGTGCAAGC
>CAZRFE010000053.1:0-16365 GCA_964599565.1 uncultured Gammaproteobacteria bacterium | reverse complement strand
TTCGAGGTTTTCGCCGTCGATGGATTCACCGCTCAAACAGGTCATCGTTCTGCTCGCCATGGCGGTCCTCGCCGTGATGCTGCTCATGCGGCTGCGGTTGCCGCCGATACTGGGCTATCTCGCGACGGGTATCCTGATCGGCCCGCACGGACTGGAATGGGTCAGCGACAGCGAGGATGTCCGCCATCTTGCGGAGTTCGGCGTGGTTTTCCTGCTGTTCACGTCGGGGCTCGAGTTCTCGCTGCCGAAACTTTCCGCGATGAAGAACGAGCTCCTGCTGTTCGGCACCTCGCAGGTGGCGACCACCACGGCGGCGACGGCAGCGATCGCCTGGCTGCTTGGCGCGGGCACGACCACCGCGATCGTGCTTGGCGGCGCGGCGGCGATGACGTCGACGGCGGTCATTGCCAAGCAGCTTGCCGACCAGGGCGAGCTGACCCGGCCGCACGGCCGTCTTGGCGTCGGCATCAGCCTGTTCCAGGACATCTCATCGATCCCGTTCATCGTGCTGATTCCGGCGCTTGTCGCGGGCGGTGCGGCGAGCGCTGGAATCGAGCTGCTGTGGGCGATGGCGAAAGGCGCGCTGGCGTTCATTGCCGTGCTTGTCATCGGCCGCCGCGTGCTGAGGCCGCTCTTCCATGAGATCGCAACGACGCGCTCGCCGGAAATCTTCACGCTGACGGTTCTGCTCGTCTCGCTGACGGCGGCGTGGGCGACGGCGTCGCTCGGCCTTTCCTATGCGCTTGGTGCGTTCCTCGCGGGCATGATGCTGGGCGAGACGGAATTCCGTCACCAGGTGGAAGCGGACATCCGGCCGTTCCGCGATGTGCTGCTCGGCCTGTTCTTCATCACCGTTGGCATGTTGCTGGACGTGGAAATCCTGGTCGACAACGGCGGCTTCATCGTGCTCGCAACGCTCGCCTTGCTCGCATTCAAGGCGGTGTCGGTCGCGCTTCTCCTGTATCCGGCGTACCGCGACTGGACATTTGCAGCGCGCACCGGGCTGGTTGTCGCGCCGGGCGGCGAATTCGGCTTTGCGATCATCACGCTTGCGCTCACCAGCGGTGCGATCGCGCCGGAAATCGTGCAGCCCGCGCTCGCGGTGATCGTGTTCGCGATGGTCGGCGGCGTGCTGCTCGTTCGCTACAACGGGCGCATCGCGCACGCGGTGTTCGGCGATACCGACAAGCAGGCGGAAGTCACGATCGAGCAGGACATCCGCGAGCACCACCAGGGAATCGCCGGGCACGTGATCATCGTCGGCTACGGGCGCGTCGGGCAGAACATCGCGCGCTTTCTTGAAAAGGAAAACATCGATTACGTTGCGCTCGACCTCGATCCCTATCGCGTGCGCACCGCGCACGACGCCGGCGATTCCGTCTACTACGGCGATGCAACCCAGCACGACATTCTTGTCGCGGCCGGCATTCACCAGGCGCGCGTGGTCGTGAATGCGTATTTCGATCTTGCGACCGGCAAGCGGGTGCTCGCGGTCGCCAAGCAGCTGAAGCCCGACATCCCGGTGATCATCCGTACGCGCGACGACACCGCGCTTGACGAGCTGATGTCCGCGGGTGCGGCGGAAGTCGTGCCGGAGACGATGGAAGCGAGCCTGATGATGGTTGCGCACGTGCTGTCGCTGTGCGGCGTGCCGCTGCGGCGCGTGCTGCGCGATCTGCAGGAAGTGCGCGAGAACCGCTACTCGCTGTTGCGCAACGTGTTCCGCGGACGGTATTCCATGCCGATCTCGTCAAGCCACGCATTCCGCGAGGAACTGCTCGCATTTGACATTCCCGACAGCGCGAGCGGTATTGGCCGCACCATCGGCGATCTGCAGCTCGGCGAGTTCGGCGTGCTGGTGACGGCCCTCAAGCGCGACAACATCGTCGGCCGCCAGCCGGACGCCTCGACCGTGCTTCGCAGCGGCGACACGCTGATCCTGTGGGGAACGCCGGAAGACCTGGAGCGCGCGGAAGAGCGGTTGCTGAGGGGTTGAGGCGCAGAAGCTGCACGGTTCGTTTGTTTATAATCCCGCCACTTTGATATTTCCGACGGAATCACCATGACCACCCTCGGCACCCCGCTCGCGGCGAACGCGACGAAACTCCTGCTGCTCGGCGCCGGCGAACTCGGCAAGGAAGTGACCATCGAAGCGCAGCGCCTCGGCGTGGAAGTCGTCGCGGTGGATCGCTATGCGAATGCACCGGCGATGCAGGTCGCGCATCGCAGCCACGTGATCGACATGCTCGACGGCGCGGCGCTACGTGCGGTGATCGAAGCGGAAGATCCCGATCTCATCGTTCCCGAGATCGAAGCCATTGCGACCGCGACGCTCGTCGAGCTCGAAGCCGAAGGCCATCGCGTGATTCCAACCGCGCGCACGGCGCGCCTGACGATGGATCGCGAAGGCATCCGCCGGCTCGCGGCGGAGGATCTCGGCCTGCCGGTTTCTCCCTATCGCTTTGCGGACACCGAGGAGGAATTCCGCCAGGCGATCACGGAGATCGGCACGCCGTGCGTGGTAAAGCCGGTGATGTCGTCGTCCGGCAAGGGACAGAGCACGGTGCATACCTCGGACGACATCGAGCACGCCTGGCATTACGCGCAGGAAGGCGGACGCACCGGTGCCGGCCGCGTGATTGTCGAGGGCTTCGTGGATTTCGATTACGAGATCACGCTGCTCACCGTGCGCCACGCGGACGGCACGACGTTCTGCGAACCGATCGGGCACCGCCAGGTGGATGGCGATTACGTCGAATCCTGGCAGCCGCAGCCGATGAGCGAGGCCGCGCTGAAGCGCGCGCAGCAGATCGCGGGCGCGCTGTCGAACAATCTTGGCGGGCTTGGCATCTTCGGCATGGAATTCTTCGTGAAGGGCGACGAGGTGTGGTTCAGCGAAGTCTCGCCGCGCCCGCACGACACCGGCATGGTCACGATGATCTCGCAGGATCTCTCCGAGTTCGCGCTGCACCTGCGCGCAATCCTGAAGCTGCCGATCCCCGTCATTCGCCAGCGCGGCCCGGCCGCGTCCGCCGTGATTCTCGGTCACGGCGATTCGCGCGATATCTGCTATACGAATGTCGAGAAGGCGCTCGCGGAACCGGATACGCAGCTTCGCCTGTTCGGCAAGCCCGAGATAAGCGGCAAGCGACGCCTCGGCGTTGCACTTGCGCTCGCGGAAGATATAGATGCCGCGCGCGCGAAAGCGGTGCGCGCGGCGGAATCGATCGGCCTGAAGTTTCGCTGAATCGCGTCAGGCCTCGCCATCCCGCAGCCGCTCGATGGCGTACGCACCCATGCGCAACGCAAGCTCGCGCTCGCCCATCACGACGCGGCCCACGCCAAGCTGCTCGAACGTCTTCATGTCCGCTTCGCTGTGCGCGCGCGCGACGATGTCGAGCCCGGGATTGAACTCGCGCACGTATTCCAGCGCGTGCCGCAACTGGAAACTGTCGGGAATCGCAAAGGCGAGCAGTTTCGCGTAGCCGAGCCCGACGGCGGCGCTGACCACCGGATCGGCGATGTCGCCGGATGCCGCGGGCACGCCTTCGTCCGTCAGCCGCGAGACGATCTTCTGGTCCGTTTCAACCACCGCGAACGGCACCTGCCTTTCCTTCAGCATCTCGCCGATCACGCTGCCGACACGGCCATAGCCGACGACGATGACGTGATCCTTCCATTCCGCGGGAATCGTCGGTCGCGCCGCTTCCGCCGCCGGTGCGCTGGAGCGGTCGAGAAACGCGATCAGGCGCGGATAGCGGCGCAGCGCGGTTTCGATTCCGTGCAGGCTGTGAAATGCGAGCGGATTGAGCGCGATCGACAGGATCGCACCGGCGAGTATCAGCGTCTGCGCTTCCTGCGTGACGAGTCCGAGCGAAAGCCCGAGGCCGAGCAGGATGAAGGAGAATTCGCCGATCTGCGCAAGGCTCGCGGAGATGGTCAGCGCCGTGCGCAGCGTGCGCTTGCACGCGAGCACCACGAAGAACGCCGCCAGCGACTTGCACAGCACGATCACCAGCACCACCGCCAGCACGCGCAGCGGTTCCTCGATGAGTATCGACGGGTCGAACAGCATGCCGACCGCGACGAAGAACAGCACGGCGAACGCATCGCGCAGCGGCAGGATGTCTTCGCCCGCCTTGTGGCTGAGCTCGGATTCGTTCAGCACCAGGCCCGCGAAGAACGCACCGAGCGCGAGTGACGCACCGAAGGTGTGCGCGGAGAGATAGGCAATGCCCATCGCGATCGCGAGAACCGACAAGGTGAACAGCTCGCGCGAGGTGGTGTTCGCCACGCGCTGCAGCAGCCAGGGCACGAGCCGGCGCCCCACGACGAGCGCAAGCGCGACGAACAGCGCGACCTTGCCGAGCGTCAGCGCCACCACCCAGGCGATGCTGCCGAGCGACAGTGTCGCGCCGCCGGCGCCTGACTTGATTTCAGCCAGCGCGGGCAGCAGCACGAGCGCCACCACGCACGCCAGGTCCTCGACCACCAGCCAGGCGATCGCAATGCGGCCGCGCTCGGTCTGGATGAGGTTGTAGTCCTCCAGTGAACGCAGCAGCACAACGGTGGATGCCACCGACAGCGCGAGGCCGAACACCAGGCCCGATGTCAGATCCCAGCCCCAGCCGTGCGCGAGCGATGCGCCGATGGCGGTGGCAATGCCGATCTGCGCGACCGCGCCGGTAAGCGCGACGTTGCGCACGCGCATCAGGTCGCTCAGCGAGAAATGCAGGCCCACGCCGAACATCAGCAGGATCACGCCGATTTCGGCGAGCTCCGCGGACAGTTCGATGTCGGCCACGATGCCGGGGGTGAACGGACCAACCACGATGCCGGCGAGGAGATAGCCGACGATGGGAGAAATGCGCAACCGGTGTGCCAGCATGCCGAGGAAGAAGGCGAGCGCGAAGCCCGCGACAAGTGTCGTGATGAGCGGTGTCGTATGTTCCATGGGCACCCGGGGTGTGAAAAAAATACGGAGGGAAAACAGCGTCCGGCAGTCTACAACAGCGGCCGCCCTGGCGAAAAATCGTCACGAAGCACGGCATTGGCGTTCCGGACATTCCGACCCGTACGTTAAGATCGGTTTCCCTTGCGACGCACCGTATGGAGACAGGACCGCGTGGAACTCACCAATCACATCATCACACTGATTGGGCTGATCTTTGTCATCAGCGTGCTGGCCGGCGGCCTTTCGCCGCGCCTCGGCGTCCCCACGCTGCTCATTTTCGTCGCCATCGGCATGCTCGCGGGCGAAAACGGTCCCGGCGGCATCGTCTACAACGACGTGCAGAGCGCGCACCTCGCCGGTTCGCTCGCGCTTGCCGTCATCATCTTCGACGGCGGTCTGCGCACCGATCTCGCCAGCTTTCGCGCCGGCATGCGGCCGGCGGTGCCGCTCGCCACCGTCGGCGTCGTGATCACGGCGGCCATCACCGGGCTTGCGTGCATGTGGCTGCTCGATCTTTCCCTGCTGGAAGCCTTGCTGCTCGGTTCGCTGGTGAGTTCCACGGACGCCGCCGCGGTGTTTGCGCTGCTGAAGAACGCCAACCTTTCGCTGCATCCGCGCGTCGGCGCGACGCTCGAAATTGAATCCGGTTCCAACGACCCGATGGCCGTGTTCCTCACCATCGTGCTCCTGGAAGCGGTGGCAGCGAACCGCATGCCGGGTGTCGAGGCGCTGTTTTATTTCGTGCAGCAGTTCGGGCTCGGCCTCGCCGGCGGTTACGCCGGCGGCTGGCTGCTGGCCCGCATGGTGAACAAGCTCGAACTGCGCAACGCGCTCTATCCCCTGCTCGTGCTGTTTGGCGGCGTGCTGCTCTTCGGTGTGGTTTCGGAACTGAACGGCAGCGGCTTCCTCGCCGTCTATCTCGCCGGCCTGTTCGTGGGCAACACGAAGGTGCGGGCGGTCAGTTCGATCCTCGGTTTCCACGACGGCATCGCATGGATGGCGCAGATCGGCATGTTCCTGATTCTCGGCCTGCTGGTCACACCCATGGAACTGGTCAACTACGCCGTTCCCGCGGTGCTGATTTCCGCGGCGCTCATCGTCATCGCACGCCCCGTCGCGGTATTCCTGTGCCTGATCCCGTTCCGCTTCAGCCTGCGCGAGCAGATCTATATCGCGTGGGTGGGGCTGCGCGGCGCGGTGCCGATCGTGCTTTGCATGTTCCCGCTGCTTGCCGGCATCGAGCACGCCCGTGAAATGTTCAACGTCGGCTTCTTCGTGGTGCTGATTTCGCTCATCGTACAAGGCGCGACCATCGCGCCCGTCGCACGCTGGCTGAAGCTGGACGTGCATGGCGTGAAGCAGTCCCGGCAGCGCGTGGAACTCGACGTGCCCGGACAGCTGAACTACGAAGTCGTCGGCTACACGCTCGACGCGGACAGCGCGGTGGCCGGCCGCTCGCTGGTATCGCTGCCGCTGCCGGGATCGGTGCGCGTCGTGGGCGTGATGCGCCGGGGTGCGCTGGCGCCGTCATCCAACCGCCTGCGGCTGCGGCCGGGCGACATGATCTACCTCATCGCGCCCATCAAGTACGTCGGCCGGCTCGACTGGATATTCCTTTCGCAGGACGCCGGGCGGCGCAAGGAGCTGGTGGTGGGCGAGTTCGACGTCAGCGGCCAGGCATCCCTCGGCGATGTGCTGCTGCTGCTTGGTGTCGACGGAATGGAAAGCGGCACCACGGATACCGTCCAGTCGCTGTTCGAGCGCCGCTTCAAGGACGTGATGGAAAACCAGTGGCTGGATGTCGGCGACTACCGGATCACCGTGCAGAAGGTGGACAACGGCCGGATCGTATCCGCGCGCGTCACACGCCGCGAAGATCAATAGTTCCAGGACTGGAAGGCAACCAGCCCGCTCGCCGCCATGCCGCCGGCCATGACCAGCGCGGCAAGCGCGAGAAAGGCGGCTGCGACGGCGGCCCGCCACGGCTGCTTCCAGGCAAAGCCCGCGATCGCAGCAGGCAGCGCGAGCACCGCAAGCACGGGGGCGAGGATCGACAGCACCAGCAGCGTGACTGCCGGCGCACCGAACTCGCCGAGCGCGGGATACCCGATGCCGAACAGCACGACCTGGTACGCCACCAGCGCGAGCATGGCCGCGAGCGGCACCAGCCGCGGAACAAGGTCGCGGTAACCGGAAAGCCGCCGCCGCCACAGCGCCACTCCCCAGCCGACGAGCAACCCCGGGGCGAGCACGACGCCCGCCAGCACGATCGCAGCCGCGAGCGTCGACAGGAAAACCTGCCAGCCCGGCACGCGACGCCAGCTCTCCGTCGCGTTTTCCAGCCAGAGATCCGAAGCCGTTGCGCGGACATCCCAGCCGGGGTGCCAATGCCCGGTCTCCCGCAACCGCCGGCCGTCGAACGGCTCAAGCCTCACATGACGTCCCGGACCGGAAAGACACCAGCCATCGCCGCAGTCTTCGACGTGCGCAATGCCGAACCAGGCGAGATGGAAGGCGCGTGGCGGCGGCTCGCTGTCCGTGCGCCGGTACCAGCCGCGCAGCGATTCAGGTCTTCCGGTCGCCGCGGGTGCGGGCACCGGGCCGGGATGCGCGCCTCCGTCGAGCAGCTGGCCGCGCAGCAGCTGCTCGGCTTCCGCCAGCGCGGCGCGCGCGCCGCCGTGATTCAGCAGCAGCACGTAGCCGCGCCCAAGCGCCGGGCTGTAGGCAAACCGCGCGAGGAACCCGCGCAGCGCGCCGGTCTGCGTATAGAAAAGGAATCCGCCGAATTCCTCGGCATGCACGCCCTGCCGCGCGCCCGGCACCAGCGTCGTGCTGCCCGGCGGCGCGGATTCCAGCCACACGGTTGCGCCCGCGGGCAGCACCACGTGCTCCGCGAACCGTCCGTCGTTCAGCAGGAGCTGACCGATGCGCGCGAGATCGTTCGCGGAAATCCACACCTCGCCTGCGGCCGGAAAGTTGAGCGGCACGTCGCGCACGCCGTGCGCCGGCCGGCCGGTGTGCCCGATCGCGTCCCCGGGCAGCGCGCCCGCGGGACGGCCGAGCGTGGCATTCATTTCCAGCGGCCGGAAAAGCATGCGTTCGAGCACCTCGTCGTAGGAAAAGCCCGACGCCTTCTCGACGAGATACGCCGCGATCGCATGGCCGACCACGCTGTACTGCTCGCGCTCGCCCGGGCGGTATTCCAGCCGCAGCGCGCGGAATGCACTGTTGATGCCCGCAAGCAGCGGCTGCCCGGGCGACTCCGCATGCACGTCGCGAAAATGAACCGCGCCGAGGCCTGCCCGATGCGCGAGGAGATCCGCGACGCGCACGGGGCGCTCGCCGGACCAGGGATTGTGGAAATCGACCTCGGGCGCCAGGCGGCGCAGCTCGCCATCCGCCGGCATGCTGCCATCGGTGGTCAGCACCGCGCTCGTGATGCCGGTGAACAGCAGGCTCACCTGCCCGGCGCGAAACCGGCTGTCCGGCGTCACGGGATTGCCGCCGGGCTGAAGCTCGCCGACGCCGAAGGCACGAACCGTCTCGCGATCGAACACCGCGGCGGCAAGTCCCGGCACACCGTGGCGCACGCGGATCGCCTGCAGCGCGCTGCGCAGCGCGTCGTCCGTCGCGCGCGGCCGCGTATCCGGCAGGCTTGCGGACGCCGGCGCGCAGGCGAGCGCGATGACGAGCAGGAGCGGGTGGAGGAATCTGCGACGCAAAGAAAAGACCCCGGCGGGAACCGGGGTCAATCTTCAAGGGGAGAGAGTTTCAACACAAGAGCGGCAGACATCCATGTCCGCCATGACGCTTCACCCGGCATCCACGGTGATTTTCGAGATCACGCGGTCCACGCCCTCGACGCCGCGTGCACTCGCCAGCGCTTTCTCAAGCAGCGTCACGTCCCTGACGCTGCCCTTCAGCACGACAACGCCATCTTCGCTGGAGACCCGGATGTCCTCGGCAACCAGGTCCACGTCCGTGCCCAGCACGTGCGCCACATCGCGGCTGAGACGATCGCCGTCATGGCGCACGCCGTTGTCGCTGTAGTCCCTGCCGCCCCAGTAGGCGCCGTCTTCCGTGTCGGTGCCGACCACGACCACGCAGCCGTTGAGAGCAAGCAGGGCGGGCAGCAGCAGTGTCATCAGGAAAGCTTTCATCGATGCTCCTTTGAATTCCGGTCGATCACGATTCGTCGCGGTAGCGGCGCAGCCAGATCGCACCTGCGGTGCAGGCGGCCGCGAACACGAGCCCGTACCAGAAGCCGGGTGTCGTGAGGAGGTCGCCGAACACGCTGACGTCGAAGCCCGTCGAGCCGCTGAACGTCACGTCGCCGTCGAACATCTCGAACTCGCGTTCCATGCGTCCGCCGAAGCCCTCTTCGCCACCGAAAGGCGCGAGCCGGCTGCCAACGAGGTCGAGGAAGTTGTCCGAGCCGAGGAACATCTTCTCCAGGATCGCGATGGCGACCGGCGGCAGGAAGGCCCACAGGAACGGCGCCTTCTTCGCCCACGCGGATGCGAGCAGCAGCCAGCCCATCAACGGCAGGTACCACAGCGCCTCGACATAGAAGAGCGTGAGCGTGCTGCCGAGACCGTCGAACAGGCCGTAGTGCTGCCACACCAGCGTCCACGCATTGCCGCCGCCGAACATCACGAAGAGGCCGGTGAGCAGCGTGAGCACGATCGACAGTGCAACCACGATCGCGAACACGAACGCCGGGAACACCAGCAGCACGGCGCCCCACTTGGAAAGCACCGTCAAGGTATCGCTCACCGGCAGCGACTTCCAGAACAGGATGGAGCGGTCGCGCCGCTCGCTGTACAGCGCATCGAGCAGGTAGAACGCGGTGACGAACACCATCATCACGAAGAACGGTGCGGCCAGGCCGGGAATGAAGTAGCTGCCGATCTGCTCCAGCGCCTGGTGATCGGAGACGCTCATGCGATCGACCCACAGGTCATACCCCATCTTGTGCGGCACGACGTAGACCATCGCCCACAGGAAGAAGAACAGCATCAGCGCGGCGATGACCATCGGCACCGCCCAGAACGTGCGGTGTTCCCATGTCTCGCGTTTGAGCAACGCGATTGCGGTATTCACGTGCGTATTCATGCGCGGGCTCCTTTCATCTTCGCCACGAACAGGTCGGCGACGCTTGGCGTGTGCAGTTCGCCGAGTTCGAGCAGGCTGCTGCGCGCGACGCCTTCGAACAGGAACAGCTTCTTGCCGAACACGTCGCGCTCATGCAGCGGATTGAGTTCACGTGCGGCATTCGCGTTGTCGGGCGCTACCAGCACTTCCGTGTAGTTCTGGCCGACGGTTTCCATGCTGTCATCGAGAATGATCTTCCCCTGGCGGATGAACATCAGGTGCGTGAGGATCTTCTCGATCTCCTCGACCTGGTGCGTCGTCACGAGAATGGTGCGCGAGTCGTCGAAGTAGTCCGCGAGCAGCGAGCTGTAGAACTCCTTGCGGTAGAGAATGTCGAGGCCGAGCGTCGGCTCGTCGAGCACCAGCAGGCGCGCGTCGATCGCCATGACGATCGCAAGGTGCAGCTGCACGATCATGCCCTTCGAGAGCTGGCCGACACGCTTGTTCTCGCGCACGTTCGAGCGTGAGAGGAACTCGCGGCATTTCTCTTCGTTGAAGCGGGGATGCGTGCGGCCGACGAACTCGATCACCTGGTTCACGCGGATCCAGCGCGGCAGCACGGCGACATCGGCGATGAAGCATACTTCCTGCATGATTCCTGCGCGGTTGCGCTTCGGATCCATGCCGAGCACTTCAAGCTCGCCTTCGTAATCCGTGAGTCCGAGGATCGCCTTCAGCGCGGAGGTCTTGCCGGCGCCGTTCGGGCCGATCAACCCGACGATGCAACCTTCATTGATCTGGAAGTCGGCGTGATCGAGCGCGACCTGGTTGCCGTAACGTTTCGTGAGGCCTCTGGCCTTTACCAGCGCGGTCATTTCCCGTCCCCCTCTTTCACGTCAGCCAGCAGCTCCTGCGGATCAAGTCCGAGGCGCTGGATGGTCTGCACGATCTTCGGCCATTCTTCCTGGATGAAACGGTCGCGTTCGTTGTACATCAGCTTGTTGCACGCGCCTTCGCGCACGAACATGCCGAGCCCGCGGCGCTTCTCGACGAGATTCTCATCGACGAGTTCCTGGTAACCCTTCATCACGGTCAGCGGGTTGAGTTGGAAATCCGCAGCGACGCTGCGCACCGACGGGAGCGCGTCGCCGTCCTTCAGTGCACCTTCGAGAATCATCGCGACCACCTTGTCTCGCAGTTGCCGATAAATCGGCTGGTTGTCATTCCAGTTCGGATCCATTGTCCGGACCTCCAGTCATGCGCCGAACGTCGCCGGCGTTCTGCCATTCGTCCCTTATTCGGCGACGGTGATGGCCGCCTTCAGCGCCGACTCCGCGGCATAGCCGGAGAGATAACGGTAGACGCCGAACATTCCCGGCGCCGACAGCGCCTTGATTACGAGATCGCGCCGCAGTGCATCGCGCAGATCCATGGATGTAGTCTCAAGCACGGACCGTGCACGCTCCTCGGGGTCGGGACGCACGTCGCTGTCGACAAGCTTGATGTCGCCGATCTCCACGCCCGGCACGTCCAGCACGTACGGCGTGGCATGCAGGTCGGTGCGCATTTCCTCGCGGATCATGGTGCTGGCATCCAGCGCCTGTGCGCGGATCGAATCCTCCAGCGTGGCGCCTTGCGCCGTGCCTGCGCCGAGCAGCGTCGCGGCCAGGACACAGAGATACAGGTTCTTGCGTTTCATCTTGCAACTCCTCGAGCGGTTCCCCGCTCTTACCGAAGCGGTGTTGTAGCTAACTATAACACCAACATACTGGAAAGCAAGCCTGCAGGAGAAATTTTTTTTGCTGGAACCATAATTTATTGAATTCATTCGATATTTATTTCAACGCCCCATGTAGGAGCGGCTGAAGCCGCTCCTACGGCCGCTCCCGCAACACGCCTCTCGCGGATCACCCCTTTCGCCGCCTTCATCCGTATTCCCCTCCAGAGGCGCCATTCCCGGCGCCGGACAGAAGGAGAACCGTCATGAATGTCCGTCCCCTCGCCGGCAGCTTTCTCGCGAGCTGCGCCATCGCGCTGCTCGTGCTCACGGCCTGCGCGAAACCGCTGACCGAACCGGATGAAGACCGGCTGGCCGAACTCGCGCAGCGCGCCGAAGCGCAGCACATCGCCGCACAGGAACAGGATGCGTGGGCGGCAACCGCTCGCGTGCTTGCCGAACGCAAATCCCGGCCGATGGTGGCGTACGCGCCGCCGCCCGGCGCACACCCCTGGCCATCCGAACCGCTCGACCGCGAGAACTACGCGCATCGCGACGACAACCCCGTGCGTCTCGCGGCGGAGAACCCGGTGTCGACCTTCAGCGTGGATGTCGATACCGGCAGCTATGCGAACCTGCGCCGCTGGCTGAACGAAGGCCGCCTGCCGCCGGCGGACGCCGTGCGCGTCGAGGAAATGATCAACTACTTCGATTACGCCTACGCCACACCCGCCTCGCGCGAGGCGCCGTTCAGCGTCACGACCACGCTCGCGCCGGCGCCGTGGAACGAACGCGCACTGCTGTTGCGCGTCGGTCTCAAGGGTTACGAGATCGCGCGCAGCGAACGCCCCGCGGCGAACCTCGTGTTCCTCGTCGACGTCTCAGGCTCCATGCAGTCGCCGGACAAGCTCGACCTGCTGAAGCAAGGCCTCGGGTTGCTCGTGAACCAGCTCGACGCACGCGATCGCATCAGCCTCGTCGTTTACGCCGGCTCATCCGGCATCGTGCTCGCGCCGACCCCGGGCGATCGCAAGGGCGAAATCCGCGCCGCGCTTTCCGGGCTCACGGCCGGCGGATCGACCAACGGCGCCGACGGCATCCGTCTTGCGTATGACATGGCGAGGCAGGCCTTCATCAAGGACGGCATCAACCGCGTGCTGCTCGCGACGGATGGCGATTTCAATGTGGGCACGGTGAACTTCGAGGAACTCATCGATCTCGTCGAACGCGAACGCGACTCCGGCATCACGCTCACCACGCTTGGCTTCGGCGCCGGCAACTACAACGACCACCTGATGGAACAGCTCGCCGACAAGGGCAACGGCAACCATGCGTACATCGACACCGTGCGTGAGGCGCAGAAGCTGCTCGTCACGGAGATGTCGAGCACGCTGTTCGTGATCGCGAACGACGTGAAGGCGCAGATCGAGTTCAACCCCGCCCTCGTCGCGGAGTACCGGCTCATCGGCTACGAGAACCGCATGCTCGAGCGCGAGGATTTCAACAACGACAAGGTCGATGCCGGCGACATCGGTGCAGGTCACGCGGTGACTGCGCTGTACGAGATCGTGCTGAACGGCAGCGATGCGCGCCGCGTCGATGACCTGCGTTACGGCGCGAATCATCCGCGCGCACTGGCGCAGCATCGCGCAGACGCGGAACTCGCCTTCCTCAAGCTGCGCTACAAGCTGCCGGGCGAAACCGAAAGCCGGCTGCTTGAACGGCCCGTCACGCTCGGCCAGGAAGTCGCACTCGAAAGCACCGACGCGGATTTCCGGTTCGCGGCGGCGGTCGCGGCATTCGGCCAGAAGCTGCGCGGCGGCAAATATCTCGGCAGCTTCGGCTACGGGGACATCCGCACGCTGGTGCATGACGCGCGCGGCGAAGACCGCCACGGCTACCGCGGCGAATTCCTGCAACTGGTCGCGCTCGCGGATTCGCTGGATGCCGGCGCCCCGTCCGTCGCGCAGCGCGCGGATTAAACCGCCCGTGCATGTCGCGCAGCCGTGGTCTAGGCTGCGCGCATGCGCGATCCTGCCGCCGACAATGAACCTGCCAGCGACGCCGAACTCGTGCGCCGCTACCGCCGAGGCGACGCGCGCGCGTTCGATGCACTCTACGCACGTCACCGCGTACCGCTGTTCGGATTTCTCATGAACCACAGCGGCCGGCGCCGCCAGGACGTTGAAGAGGTGTTCCAGGAAACCTGGCTGAAGGTGATTCGCCACCTCGAACGCTACGACGCGAACCAGGCATTCACGCCGTGGCTTTACCGCATCGCGCGCAACTGCCTCACCGACCGCTGGCGTCATCTTGGTGTCGTCGAATCCCTGCACGTCGCGGACGACGACGCGCTGCTCGGCGCCGGCAGCGATGGGCGGATGCAGCCGGAGCGGCGCGCGCAAAGCGATGAAATTCGCGCACGCTGGCAACGCGCACTTGCCGCCTTGCCGGCGTTGCAGCGCGAAGCCGTGCTGCTGAAACTCGAAGCGGACTTAAGCCTCGATGAGCTCGCGCAGGTAACAGGCGCGAACCGCGAAACGGTGAAGACAAGACTGCGTTACGGAATGGAAAAGCTGCGGGCAATGCTCACAGACGAACGCGACGAGGTCACGAATGGCTGAGCGGGACGACATCGAACGGCTGCGCGACGAGTACGCAAGGCTCGCCAGGCACGAACCGCGCGCGGAAGTTGACGCCGCCATTCGCAATGCCGCGCGCCGCCGCATAGCGCCGCGGCGGCTCGGTGCGTGGAGTGCGGCGCTCGCTGGCGCGGCATGCATCGGCCTTGCCATCGTGCTCGTGCCCGCGCTACTGGTCGACGCGCCCGCGCCGGTGGCAATGCAGGAAAGCGCGATGCGCGTCGCCAGCGAAGAAGCGGAACAAAAGGCGCGGGAAATACACGCGGAGCGTGAATCGGCGGCGCGGCGCGCACGACCGATGGTGGCGGCGCCCGCACCGCGGCCCGCAGGCGAGCCCGAGCAGTACATGGCGAGCCAGGACCACGCCGGCGCGCGTCCCGAACCGCGCGCCGCCCTCAAGGCCGGGCAGGCGCCGCCGGTGAATCCCGACGCGCTGCGCACGCTGCGCGAGGAACTGCGCGATGCGGACGAAGCAACCTGGCGGCGCCGTCTCCTCGCGCTGCGCGCCGCGGGCCGCGAACCGCTGGCCACAGCGCTGCTGGAAGACTTCCGCCAGCGCTTCGGGCGAGACGCGGATTTCACGCTCGACGATCTCGCCGCGGAAGCGCCACCGCGGAAATGACGTCGCGCCCGCCTGCGCCGCGCCGGCCGCGGTGTTAAAATTCGCGCCTTTCCCATTCACGCAACGCTCAGGGATCCACTCATGAACAGACCCGTTCGCGTCACCATCACGGGCGCCGCCGGCCAGATCGGCTACGCGCTCGCCTTCCGCATCGCCGCCGGCGACATGCTCGGCAAGGATCAGCCCGTCATCCTGCAGCTGCTGGAAATCACCCCCGCGCTGGATTCGCTCAAGGGCGTGGTGATGGAACTGAACGACTGCGCGTTCCCGCTGCTTGCCGGCGTCGTCGCGACGGACGACGTGAACGTCGCGTTCAAGGACACGGACTACGCACTCCTCGTCGGCGCGCGTCCGCGCGGTCCCGGCATGGAGCGCAAGGATCTCCTCGAAGCGAACGGCAAGATCTTCGGGCCGCAAGGAAAGGCGATGAACGATCACGCCTCGCGCAACATCAAGGTGCTCGTCGTCGGCAACCCCGCGAACACCAACGCGCTGATCGCGATGTCACACGCACCGGATCTCAACCCGCGCAACTTCACCGCCATGACGCGCCTCGATCACAACCGCGCGATGGCGCAGCTTGCCGAGAAGACCGGCAAGCACGTGAACGACATCTCCGGAATGATCATCTGGGGCAACCACAGCTCCACGCAGTACCCCGACATCGCGCACTGCACGGTCGATGGCGAGAAGGCGAAGAACCTCGTCGACGATGCCTGGTACAAGGAAACCTTCATCCCGACCGTGCAGCAGCGCGGCGCGGCCATCATCAAGGCGCGTGGTGCATCGTCCGCCGCTTCCGCCGCTTCCGCAGCCATCGACCATATGCGCAGCTGGGCGCTCGGCACCAACGGCGAAATCGTTTCCATGGCCGTGCCGTCGGATGGCTCCTACGGCATCAAGGAAGGCGTGATCTACTCCTATCCCGTCACCTGCAGGAACGGCGAATACGAAATCGTGCAGGGGCTCGAGATCGACGCCTTCAGCCGCGAGAAGATGGACGCAACGGAAAAGGAACTGCGCGAAGAGCGCGACGGCGTGAAAGACCTGCTCTGACCCGCGCTTTCCCGCAGACAGGAACGCCCGGCCAATGCCGGGCGTTTTTTTACGCATCAATAAAAGGAGAGAACACTCGCGTGCAGAGCATCTGCACGTACCGCATCACGCTTCTGCGTAACTCCGTCATCAATCCCCAGCTTGTCCGGCATTTCCCTATCCCGCCCGATGCCGCAACCCGAAACCATTTCCGCCTTTTCACAAGAGAGGGCGCGAACATGAAACGCTTGGCGGAACTTCTATCGATTCTTCTTCTGTCCGCGGCACTCGCGGCGTGCGG
>CAZRFE010000052.1:4540-16460 GCA_964599565.1 uncultured Gammaproteobacteria bacterium | reverse complement strand
TGGTCTGCACGTTCTGCTGGTAGTTCGTGCCGCCCTGGAAATACACCTTGTCGAAAATTTCACCGATCACGTGGAAACTCGACACGAGATTGGGGCCGCCGTTGCCGACGTACAGGCGCACGGTTTCACCAACCTTCGCCTGCAGCGCGTTGTCGCCGAGCAGCGCGCCTTCCGAGCCATTGAACAGCACGTAGGTCGCGTTCTCCTCGATGGCCTTCTGCATGTCGAACGGCTGGTGGCCTTTCTCGCGGTACTTGCCGACGGTGTAGAAATCGCCCTGCATCACGTAGTACTCGCGATCCACGGCGGGCAGGCCTTCGGGCGGTTCGACGAGGATCAGGCCGTACATGCCGTTCGCGACGTGCATGCCGACGGGCGCCGTCGCGCAGTGGTACACGTACAGGCCCGCGTTCAGCGCCTTGAAGGAGAACTGCGAGCGGCGGCCGGGTGCGGTGAAGCTCGACGTGGCACCTCCGCCTGAACCCGTGACGGCGTGCAGGTCGATGTTGTGCGGCATCTTCGAATCGGGATGGTTCTTGAGATGGAACTCGACGGTGTCGCCCTGGCGAATGCGGATGAACGATCCCGGCACCGTGCCGTCGAACGTCCAGAACGTGTACGAAACGCCTTCGGAAATTTCCATTTCCACTTCGCGCACTTCCATCTCCACGATCACCTTCGCGGGATGATCGCGATTCACCGGCGGCGGCACGTGCGGCGGTGCTGTGGTGATGGCGCGGATCGGCTCTCCCTGCGGCGGACCGAAATCGCCGCCCGCCGAACCTTGAGGACGTTCTGCGTCCGCCGTTGTCTTCTGCACGGCATCGCGATCATTACCGCTGTCGCAACCTGCGAGCGCAAGCAACGCGACAACAGCGCAACTGAGCAGCACTTTCATTTCTTCCTCCAGTACGGTTCGAGCCGTCTTGCCTGGAAACAAGCGTAGTGCCGGAGAGTCGCAAACACCTTGACAGGGATCAAGTGAAAACATGAACGCGACAATAGCTGCACGTTCGCATACAGGAACCACCCGGAAAGGCGCACACGCGAATGCGTGCACGCGGGGACGGCGGCGCTAGCCCTGCCCGCCGTCGATGCGCGGCTGCCAGTAGATGCGGATGAAGCGCCACGCCCAGGCGAAGAACGCAGCGAGCCAGATGAGCGCGGCGCACGCCATCGCATGGCTGTATCCCGCCCAGGAAACGGAAAGCAGGTATTCGCCCGCAACGCGCACGATCACCGTCGCCTGCACGAGCCAGAAGATCAGCCACGTGAACCGGTCGAGCACCAGCGGCCGTCCCGAATGGCCGAGCGAGACGCGCGTGACCATCGACAGCAGCATGCCACCGAAGAAACCGATGCCGAGCGCGTGCAGCGGCACGCGGCCGAGAACATCGCTGCCGCCGAATGCCAGCATGAGATCCTGCGCGCCGAACAGCAGCACGCCGCCTGCGAGCCACAACAGCGAGAGATGCAGCACGCGCATCAGCGCATGCTCGCTTTCCTGCCGCGGCCACCAGTTCCACACCAGCCAGGCGAGAATCAGCCCGAGCGGAACGCTCGCGAGCCAGCGCCATGCGGGCAGGAATTCGAGAAGCGCGCGCATGATGCCGAGAACGACCGCTGCATGCAGCAGCGCATCCGGACGGTACACGCGGTAACCCGGCACGACGCGCGACGTGAAGAACGGCACCATGCGGTGACTGACGCTGAAATAGACGGGAACGAGAAACGCCCATATGCCGAGCGCGCGAATGACGGCCCATGCCTGCCAGTCGTTCGCCCATGCCGCGTGCAGGAACAGCCACAGTCCCGCGTATCCGCCGGCGAGACCTGCAAGCACCGTCACCGCGTGCGGTGCGCGCGCACTTGCACGCAGCAGCGATCGGAGCAGCCCGCCGAGCAGCACGGTCCACGCCGCGACAAGCACAGCGAGCGCCGCGACGACCAGCGCGCGGCTCGTATGCATGCCGGCAAGGAAACCGAGCTGGCCGAGGTTCATGCCGGCGAACACCGCAAGATGCACGCCGCGCGGAATTTCCGGCGCCGGCTGCCAGCGCGGAAACACCGTGAACAGGAAACCCGCCATGAACGGCGTGAACACGAGAAACAGCATCATGCCGCCGTGCAGGAACAGTGCGGGCATCACCGGCTCCATGCCGCCTGCGCCGAACGCGCGCGCAACGAGCACAGCGGCCCACCATGCCGACACGACGACGAGCTGCCACATGCCCGTGAAGAAGAACATGCGGTGCGGTGCGGCGCTGAACGTGCGCCACAGGTTTGCGAAACGCGTGAGCGGTTGCTTCATGTTGTCCAGCCGGTGGCGCGTGTGTGTGTCATGCCGCGAATGTTAACCGTCGCGAGGCGCGCTTTACCTGATACAGATCAAGGCGCGCCGTCGCCATACAGGTTCCGGATGATTCGCAGTCCTTCAGTTTCTTCCGAGCCGCTCGTGCACCATCGTTGCCAGCGTGTTGCACACCGCCTCCTCGCAGAGCACGCACGGACACACGCTCTGGCGCACGGCGGCGCGCGCGCAGTCCATGTCGGGCGGATGATCGGCATCCTGCGCCGCACAGCGTGCAAGCTGCCGCTCGATGTGTTCAAGGGAAATTGCTTCTGCGTAACTGTCGATCGTCATGACCGTTCTCCCGCTTCCTGGCCACTGAAACCATGCTGATCCAGATGAGAATCCCGGCAACATCCTGGCGCGATCCTGCGCCGCCACAACACTACGGCGTCTGCACGCCCGGCAACTTGATGCGCATCAAGGCGATTGCCATCGTGAATATCTAACGTCGCGCAACCATCAGGAGACCGTGAAATGAGCGAAATCGAACTCGACATGCGCGACCGCGAACCGCCCGAACCGCTGTTCGAAACACTGGATCGCGTCGATGCCGCGAAGCCGGGCGATGTCATTCGCCTGCGCATCCACCGCGAGCCGTTGATGCTGTATCCGCATCTCAGGCAGCAGAACGTTCCGTGGGTCGTCGAAAGCTACGGCACGCCCGACTGGGTCATTCGCATCGGACCCATGCCGCCGGGACACGGCTCGTGCTGACGTGCGCACACCGTTGCATTCCGATCGCGTCGCGCCGGGCGGCGTGACGCCGCCCTTCCTGCTCGCCGCGCCGTCACCTCCGGCGGAACGGTCGCGAACCATGAAGCGCGCAACGTGCAACTGCGGGACGTGCCGGAGGCGCGCATGCGGATGAATGTCGATGCCGCCTGGGGCAGCCATCTCGCGAGCCTGTTCCGCGAGCCGGAAGGCGGCTTCGCCGATCACGCAACGGCCGCACTGCTCGCGCGGCTCGGCGGACGATCCGCACGGCGATGAACCGCTTTTCATCCTGCGGCACACCTTGATGAATCCCTGGCTGGTGGTTGACACCAACGGCATCAACTTCCTCGACCGTTACTGCGACGTCCTCGTGCGCACGCTGCGCACCGGGCTTTACCGCTGAAGCTTCATGTCAGGCGCAGGATCGGGGACAATGCCCCGACCCGCGATGACAAGGAGCACCGATGGACGATGCCGAACTTCGCCGCCTGCCGCTGTTCGCCGAACTGGACGACGGACAGCTTGCGCGCATGCGCGACTCGCGCCGCACGCTTTCCGCCGGCGCGGGCGAAACGCTGTTTCACATGGGCGAGGTCTCGAGGCATTTCTATTACGTCGACACCGGCACGGTGAAGCTCTTCCGCATTTCCCCGGCGGGACAGGAGAAGATCGTCGAGATCATCCGTGCGGGGCAGACCTTCGCGGAGGCCGTGATGTTCTTCGAGCGGCCGCTCTACCCGGTGAACGCCGAAGCGCTGGAACCGACCACGCTGACCGCGTTCGACAGCGCGGTGTTCATGTCGATGCTGCGCGAGTCCACCGACACCTGCATCCGCATGCTCGGCACGCTCAGCATGCGCCTGCATCACCGCGTCAACGAGATCGATGCGCTCTCGCTGCAGAATGCCACGCTTCGCGTCGTGCATTTCCTGATCGAGCGTCTCGCGGAAAGCCACGCGGATGCAAACGTCATCGAGCTGGAAGCCGCGAAGAAGATCATCGCCGCGCGCCTTTCCATCCAGCCGGAAACGTTCTCGCGCGTGCTGCACGCATTGACCGACGCCGGCGCGATCCATGTCGATGGCCGACGGATCGAGGTGAAGGACGAAGGGAAACTGCGCGAGTTTCTCAGCGACTGAGGCAAAAAGAACGCCGGCTTCCGCCGGCGTTTTCGCGTGTGTTCAGCATCGCGCTCATCCAGGCCGCATGAATACGCCAAGCGGATGATGCGCACGGGCCACCGAGATGATGAATGCGTACACCGCAAGCGCGGCAAGCCACAGCACAAGCCGCGATGCGCGCGTGCGTTCCGGGCGAAGCGCGAACCAGCCGATGACGATGTAGGCCACGAGCAGCAGCACCTTCACCGTGAGCCAGCCGTGCACGAAGGGATACTGGTGCACGATGGTCATCAGCATCAGCGCGGCCGTGAGCAGGATGGTGTCCACCGTGTACGAGAGATAGCGCACCGGCGCCGCCCTCGCCCAGCCGCCGCCGGCGAGCATCGCCAGTCCGCGCAGCAGGAAGATGCCGCCGCTCAGGAGAACGGCGGCAACGTGCACCCATTTGATTTGTGCGTAGAACGCGATCATCGCTCCGGCTTCCGGCATGCGCATTTCTCGTCGACCTGCCAGCCCGGCCAGGGCTTCTTCGTACTGTTCATTGCGGTTTCCCCCTTCAATCATCAGGCGAATACGCGCATCCTCCATATCCGCCCGAAAGTCGCAATGGATGAATCGATCGACGTGCGCGTCCGCGTCACTTCACACGGTCGAGATACGCATCCAGCCGGTCCTGCGCCATGACGAAACCCGCCTTCATCGCCGCGGCCTTCTGCTTCGCGGCGGTGAGATTGACCGCATCGCCGACCTGTATGACGCCGACCATCGCCATCATCACGTGCGGATCGCACTGGAAGAGATACACACCTTCTTCCGTGAGCGTCACGGTCAAAGGATCAGTGTAGGTGCCGCGCCAGCTTTCCGCGCCATCCGGCACGAGCGCGGACGCGCTGTTATGGCCGACATCCGTCGGCACGAACGTGACGGTATCGCCAGGCGCCACCTTGAGGTACGCAGGTTCGAACACCATCATTCCGTCCGCGCCCTGGTTCAGCATCTTCACCGTGTGATCCGCGCTCATCGCGGGTGTGGCGAAAAGCGCGGCCGCAACGGTCGCGAGGGAAAGCAGCTGGCTTCGTTTCATGGTGACGTCTCCGTTCAGTGCCGATGTTGATCGACGCTGATTCTCGGAGAGTCGGCGCAGGACAGCCTTGATGAATATCAAGACCGGAACACGGGGATCAGTTGCCCGGCGGCGGCGCGCGCTCGCAGTCCGCAAGGCTGCCGCCGGCCGCACGACAGCGCACGAATGCAGCCGTGTGCGCCAGCGATTGCGCCCATGGATCCTGCGGAAGCGCGTACGCGGTCTGCGCCGGATCGTCCGGCAGCAGCGCGAGCGCTTCCTCGCTGCGGCCACGTTCCGCGAGCATCCAGGCGAGATTGTTGCGCGCCATGACCGCATCCGGTGCAAACGCGAGAATGCGCCGGTACTCGGCTTCCGCGGCATCGAACCGGTCATTCGCATACCAGTGATTCGCGAGCGCGAAGCGCAATCCCGCGTCCGTGGGCCAGCGCGATACCGCGGACTCGAGCGCGCGCGTGACATTCTCCGTCGTCGCTACGCGCGCGAACGCGGTGATCGCGCTCAGCACCGGCGCGGGCCGCACCGATGCAGGCATCTCCGCCGGCGGCAGCACGACGACGGACCAGTAATCCGCGCGCCGCCATGTCGCGAGAAAGGTGTCGAACGCAAGATCGTAATCTTCATGCGTGCCGGAACGCAGCCGCACGGTTTCATCTTCCACGTTCATGCCGACGACAACCGCGTAATGCCACGCCGGCGCCCAGCCGAGACCGTTGTTCTGCAGCACGAGCACGGGATGGCCTTGCGAAAGTTCATCGACAAGTGCAGCGGGTTCCGCGGGCAGTTCATACGGTATGCGTCCGTGCGTGCGCGCCGCGGCCATGATTTCCGGCTGCAGCGTGCCTTCGCGTTCCGGCAGGAACAGCAGCGGTTCAAGCGCGCCGGGATCCGCGTTCACGCCGCTCCAGCCGAGCACGGTTGCGAGCGCCGCGGGTCCGCACTGCAGGGCTTCCTGCGGATGAAACGGCACAGCGGCGATTTCACGCGGAACGCCGGATGCAGCGAGCGGCGGGAATGCCTTCGCGGGCGGACCGCTCGCGCAGCCGGCGAACAACGGCAGCGCGCATGCAAGCAGAAGCAGGCAACGGCGTCGCGCCGCCGGCATGCGTGCGCGCATCAATCAGTCCGCCGAATTGATGAACGGGAAAACATCCGTCACGCCGGCGATATCGAGAATCACGAACACCAGCACGACGACGAGCAGCAGCTCGACCACGCCCGCACCCGCCGGCAGGTCTTCCATCTGCCCGGCAAGCCGCGTCACCTCGGCATCGGAAAGTCCTGCAAGCCGCGCTTCGACGTGCGCGGGATCGACGCCCATCGCGAGCATCTGTTCGCGCACGTCCTCGCGCTTCAGCATCTCGATGACGCGGTCGCGCTGCGCTTCGGCATGCACTTCATCAACCCAGGATTCGGTCGTGATGATGTCGGCGTGCGCAACCGGCGCAAGCAGTGTCGCCGCAATGAAACTCGCCAGCGTGAAAAAGGAAATGACGGTACGCATGTGTCCTCCTCGAATGATCCGAGCGCGCCTTGCGGCGCATGACGAGGGACACTGTGCGCTGCGCGATGGCGTGTCAAGCAGGCAAGTCATGTACAAGAAAACGCCGGCGCGGGGCCGGCGTCCGGTGGCATCAGCTTGCGCGCCGTGACGCGCTCTTGCGCTCGTGCTCCTTGAGATGCCGCTTGCGCAGCCGCAGCGACACGGGCGTCACTTCCATCAGCTCGTCGTCGTTGATGAACGCGAGCGCCTGCTCGAGCGTGAAGCGTTCCGGCGGCGTGAGCATGACGTTGTCGTCCTTGCCCGCGGCGCGGATGTTGGTGAGCTGCTTGGCCTTCAGCGGATTCACGGTGAGGTCGTTGTCACGCGAGTGAATGCCGATGATCATGCCTTCGTATATCGGCTCGCCGGGACCAACGAGCATGCGGCCGCGCTCCTGCAGATTGAACAGCGCAAAGCCGACGGCCTTGCCGTCGCCGTTCGAGATCAGCACGCCGTTTCGCCGTGCGGGAATCGACGCCACCTTCACGGCAGCATAGTGGTCGAACACGTGATGCAGCAGGCCCGTGCCCGACGTCATCGTCTTGAACACGGTCTGGAAGCCGATCAGCCCGCGCGACGGCACCTTGTAATCAAGACGCACGCGTCCCTTGCCGTCCGGCGACATGTCGGTGAGATCGCCGCCGCGCTCGCCCATCGCTTCCATGATCGCGCCCTGGTGGCGTTCCTCGATGTCGATCGTCACGCCTTCGACCGGTTCCTGCTCGATGCCGTCGATCATCTTCGTGATGACCTGCGGACGCGACACGGCAAGCTCGAATCCTTCGCGGCGCATGTTCTCCATGAGAATGGAAAGATGCAGTTCGCCGCGGCCCGAGACGAGAAATTTTTCCGCGTCGTCGGTGTCCTCGACGCGCAGCGCAACGTTGGAGAGCAGTTCGCGCTGCAGGCGGTCGCGCACCTGGCGGCTGGTTACGTACTTGCCTTCCTTGCCCGCGAACGGCGAGGTGTTCGTCTCGAACACCATGCTGATGGTCGGCTCGTCCACGCTGAGCGCGGGCAGCGCTTCCGGCTTCGCGGGATCGCACAAGGTGTCGGAGATCAGCGGGCGCTCGATGCCGGTGACGGCGACGATGTCGCCCGCGCTCGCGGATTCCACTTCCACGCGATCAAGACCCATGAAGCCGAACACCTGCAGCACGCGCTCGGTGCGCTTCCTGCCGTTGCGATCGACGATCACGATGCTGGAATTCTTCTTCAGCGTGCCGCGCGCGATGCGGCCGATGCCGATGGCGCCGACGTAGCTCGAATAATCGAGCTGCGAGATCTGCATCTGGAACGGGCCGATTGCGTCAACCGGCGGCGGCGGACAGTGCTTCGCAATGGCTTCGAACAGCGGTGTCATGTCGCCGGAACGCACGTCGGGCGTGTGACCGGCGTAGCCGTTCAGCGCGGAGGCGTAGATCACCGGGAAATCGAGCTGCTCGTCCGTCGCGCCGAGACGGTCGAAAAGATCGAACGTCTGGTTCAGCACCCAGTCGGGGCGCGCACCGTCACGATCCACCTTGTTGATGACGACGATGGGTTTCAGTCCGTGCGAGAACGCCTTCTGCGTGACGAAGCGTGTCTGCGGCATCGGGCCGTCAACGGCGTCGACCAGCAGCAGCACGGCGTCCGCCATCGACAGCACGCGCTCGACTTCACCGCCGAAATCCGCGTGGCCTGGCGTGTCGATGATGTTGAAGCGGTATTCCGTGTCGCTTCCCTTCCAGCGGATCGCGGTGTTCTTCGCAAGAATGGTGATGCCGCGCTCGCGCTCGATGTCGTTCGAGTCCATGACGCGCTCGGGCAGCACGGAACGGGCGTCCATGGTTCCCGACTGCGACAGCAGCCGGTCGACGAGCGTGGTCTTGCCATGGTCGACGTGCGCGATGATGGCGATGTTGCGAAGGTTGCTGATCTGCTGGGTCACGGGAATCACTGCATTGAAGGGCGCCAAGGGCGGCGGCGCATTATACTGGCGCGCATCGCCCGCGGATATGTCCGCGCGAAATATCCTTCGTCTGCCGGTATCCCGCTGAGGGAAAACCCGCCGCGGCGGGAACCGGGCCGGGGTTCCGGGCAGCGCGGGCAAAAACCATATATAAGAATCGCGGCGCTCCAGCCCACGGGGGGAAGGTCTTGCAGGTACTGCTGAATCCTTTGCTGACGCTGCTCGCGGCACTCGCGCTGCCTGCCGTCGTGCTCGTGCTCGCGCTGTGGCTGGAAGATACCGCGCTCGACCTGTCCTCCGCGCAGCTCGCGCTGCTCGCCTGGTTCCCGCTCCTGATCTTCGCCGTGGGGGGCGGCATTGCGCTGCGGTTCAACCGCGTGCGGCTGTTCGCGGCGCTCGCCAACCTGCTGCTCGCCTATGTTGCGCTGGCGTGGTTCTCGCCCGCGCTGGACGCCTTCGAGCAGCGCACGCTGCTGGCGTTCATCTTCGTGCTGCTGCCGCTCAACCACCTCGCCTGCCACGTGCTGCCGGACCAGTCATCGCTGTCCGGCATGCGCCTGCTGCTGCTTGGCGTCGCCGCCGTCGAAGCGCTGCTGTTCGCGCTGGTTGCCGCAACGGAATGGCAGGGCTTCACCGCGCTCATGCTCGCGGACATGCTCGGCTTCGCCGATCCGCGGGAAATCGGGCTGAGCGATGCCGGTCTCATCGCCGCCGGCATCCTGCTCGTGCTGTCGTTCGCAAGGCTTTACAAGCAGACGAGCACGCAGCGCGCCGCGCTGTTCGTGAGCGGCTACTGTCTCGTGCTCATGCTCGCGAATCACGGCGAGACCGGCACGCAGATCGCGTTCGGCGCAGCGGGCGCGCTGATCGTTGCCATCGCCGCGTTCCAGGAATCCTGGAACATCGCGTATCTCGACCAGCTGACCGAACTGCCCGGGCGGCGCGCGCTCGATGAAGCCATGGCGCGGCTCGACGGCCATTACACCGTCGCGATGCTCGACGTCGACCACTTCAAGAAATTCAACGACACCTACGGCCACGATGTCGGCGACCAGGTGCTGCGCATGGTGGCATCGCGCATGCGTGATGTCGGCGGCGGCGGCAAGGCCTACCGTTACGGCGGCGAGGAATTCACCGTGCTGTTCCCGGGCCGCGGCGTGGAAGAAGCGCTCTCCGCCATCGACGCATTGCGCGACGCGATCGGTGGCGACACGTTCGAGATTCGCCGGCACGACCGCCGCGGCAACGGCAACGCCGAGACACCGCGTGCGGTGGCGACCGGCATATATGTGACCATCAGCGCGGGTATTGCGGAGCGGCGCGAGCGCGGCCAGCCGCCGGCAGACGTGATCAAGGCCGCGGACGAAGCGCTGTACAAGGCAAAGCGCGACGGACGCAACTGCGTGCGCCGCGCATAGGAGCGGCTTCAGCCGCGAAGAACGTCCTGGAATCGCCGCCGCAATTCGCGGCGCGCATCACGCACCGGCAGCCCGACAAGATTCTCCGCAAGAGTGGCTGCAACCGCGCGCCGCGTCGCGGAGTCGAGTGCGTTCGTGATCGCGTCGATCACGTCCTGCGGCGCAACCAGCACCAGCGCCTCGTAATCGCCGCGCTTGCGCGCCACGCGAAGCTCGTGCGCCAGCCTTTCAATGAAATCATCATCGTTTCGCGGCGCCGTCAGGCTGTCGTTCAGCTTCTGCATCGCCGCCGGCAACCGCACTTCGCGGCCGTTCTTATCGCGATTCACCGATCGCGAAAGACTGTGCAGATCCTGCCATGAAGCGCCGCCCGCACGCGCGAATATCCTTGCGCGCGCAGCATCCGCCAGCACCGCCCATTCCGTTCGCATGTGAGGTCTCCAGGCGTTCGCGGGGCAGTCTACTCCTGCGCACGCGCGTTGCAAGGTTCGCGCGCGCCATGAAAAAAACGCCGCATTTGCGGCGTTTTCTTCATCGTTCCGGCGGTTCAGTTGTCGCGCGTGATTTCCTGCCTGGCAGGAACGACGGCATCGCCTTCCGGTTCCGGCACATCGATGATCTCGATTTCATGCCGCTTGTTCGTTGCGCGCGGCGTCTTTTCCTTGTTGCCGAGCATGAGCGTGACGTCGCGCGTGAGCACCCGTCCGCGTGCATCCGTCACGCGCACCAGCGCGCGCACCGGCTGCGGTTCATCGCTGACGGCACGAAAACGGAAATCGAACTTCACGGGAACGCCCTGCGAGAGTGCGGCCGCGCTGCGCTCGAAACGCGTTGCGGACATTTCCGTGCCGAGTTCCGGCAGCAGCGTCACCTCGATGGACGCCGCGGGACGCGACGACTCGACGAACAGCGTGGCGCCGGTTTCGGCACCGGCAGCCACGTGACCGTCGATCACCGCGCGAACCTGCACCGGATGCAGCGGCTTGCCGGGCGAGCGCGTCACCGCGTTCTTCGCGACCGGTTCGTCCGCGTTTGCGCCTGCCGTGCACGCGCCCATCAGCGGTGCGAGAACGATGGCGGCCATGACAAGTGAAATGCGCATGTGCGTTTCCTCGACTCAGTTTGCAGTGAAGGTCAGATCAAGGCAGATGTCGCCGCCTGTCGTATCCATGTCGTCGAGATTTTCCCAGTCCATCACCTCGATGACGTACTGGATACCTTCATGGAGCGTGACCGTTGCCATCTCCACGCCGATCGCGCCATCTGCATCCGTGGAAGAATCGTCCGCGCCGCTTTCATCCGGCGACGCGCTGCGGCTGTTGGTGACTTCAATACCGCTCGCATACACGAAGAAATCGGGGTCGACGCCATTACCTTCCAGCCGGATCACCCAATCACCTTCCGATGCCGTGAAACGCAGAAAACGGCGTGGACCGAGGCGGTTGTATTCCACAAGCTGTCCGTTGATATCGCGCTTGAGACCATTACTTGTACAAATGTTCACCGTTCTGCTGCCATCAATAGTCGTGAGATCGGTGTGCAGGGGTGAAACGTATTGCTCGAAACCAGGCGCGAATTCAGAGCCGTCATCAGCCGTCCGGTTGTCACCCCATTCGTCGGTAACGAGCGTGATGCCATGTGCAGCTGCAACGGCATCGATATTTCCCGCGTCAGCCAAATTGTTCGTCTTCAGGAAATGCAGCAGCGGGAATATCGACGTCACCGCTTCCGTCACT
>CAZRFE010000052.1:0-4440 GCA_964599565.1 uncultured Gammaproteobacteria bacterium | reverse complement strand
GTTCGTCTTCAGGAAATGCAGCAGCGGGAATATCGACGTCACCGCTTCCGTCACTTTCTGCTCGTTCGTCAGCACTTCATGCAATGGTGCAAAACCGAGCGCTGCCGCATCATCGTTCGCAGCATCGTCGTACAGGTCGTAGATGATGTTCTGCACGCTGCTCTCGTTCCACCAGCCAGGGTGCGCGCCTTCGAAATCGTTCTCGACGTCGATCCAGAAACCGCTCGACTGATCGCTGCCGCCGGTATCCACGTACAGGACGTCGTCGGTTGCGATCGCGGAAAAGGCATTTCCCCAGCCTTCGCCGAACGCGACGCGCGGGTCGAGCGCATCGCCGCCGCCGTGCGCGCCACCGATGGAATCGGAACGCGAGAACGCGTTCTCGTAGTAGTGGCCCCATTCGTGGATGATCACGTGGTTGTCGTATTCATCCGTGTCGAGATCTTCCTTGCCGAGGATGAAGATGTTGCGTTCGCCGCCGCCGAAGTCCGCGAAGAAGCTCGTGCCGATGCAGCCGTCCGCGAACGGAAACGTCGTGCCGCTGCAATCGCTGGTGTTCTTCGCGCTCCAGTTCAGCTTGAGCGCGGGAAATTTCGCATCCGGCTCGGCTTCGAGAACCTTTTGCATCGCAATGTAGACGGAATCGAGGATTGCAAAGGGCGCGGCTGCGCGCGATTGCGCGTAACCGTTGCCATTCCAGCCCGATGCTGCACGAAGGTTGGCGGTCACGCTGCCGGTGCCGCTGTCGAACGCCTCGCCCTCGGCGCCCCACACCGCCTGGCCCTGCGTGTTGTCCACGACACGGAAGTCCCACGATGGCGCACCGGCTTGCTGCATCACCGCGCGCACGCGGATGGTGACGTCGACGTTCTCGGGCACTTCCAGTGAATACCTGCCGTTGCTGTCGCTGGCAGTGGTTGCGTAGGTCGCGCTTCCGTTTGCGCAGCGCGCCTGGACCTCGGCGCCGCGAATCGGACGGAATTCGGAGTTCGCGTAATCCAGCCGCGCGCCGTTCTGCGTTTCGACAGCGGGCACGAACTCGTATTCCACGGTGCCGCTGATCGCGACGGCACCCTCGCCTTCGCAGTTCGCGGCGGTGTCGCCATTGCCATTGCCGCCACCGCCGCCGCACGCCACAAGCAGCGGTGCCGCGGCCAGCGCACAAAAAATCCGCCAGTGGCGGAGATGTTCAAGGGTCATGCTTTCCCGTCCGTTCCGTTCGACACGCCGTCAAAATACCGGGAACGGGCATTGCGCGCCATCCATGCGGTGTTCGATGGGCACGAAAATGCGGGGCCGGGTCACGTTTCGTCCGTCTTCCGGCGAAGCTCGGCCTCGAGCGCGGCGGCGAATTCCGCGGGCTTGAGCACAAGCACGTCGCTGTTGATCGCACCGAGCATGTCTTCCGCCGTTGAACCCATGAGAACGCGCTCGAGACCGCTGCGCTGAACCGTGCCGAGCACGACAAGGTCGGCGTTGATGTCTTCGGCGAGCGTGGCGATGACGTTGGCGGGCCGGCCTTCGAGAAGATGCATGCGTTCGGCCGGGATGCCGTGCGATTCGCCGAACGCGATGAAGCGGCGGCGATGTTCCTCGCGGACCTGCTCGAACAACGCGGGGTCGCTGACCGCAATCTCGGCACCCATCGGCACCGCACCGGGCAGGTACTGGTAGGCATGCACGACATCGACGCGCGCCTCGCACTGGTATGCCATCGCAAGCGAGGCACGCAGGATGTCGTCGTTGAGCTGCGCGGGCTTGTCGTTCGTATCGAAGGGATCGACAGCGGCGAGAATGCGCTGCGGGTACGAGCTTGAATGCGCATTCACGAGCATCAGCGGTGCGGGACACAGGCGCAGCAGGTGCCACTCGGCGGGCGTGAACACGACGCGCGCAAGGCGGCTCGTGTCTTCGACATCCTTGATGACGATATCCGGCGCGGTCTCCATCGCCTGCCGCGCGATTTCCTCATGCGCGCGGTTGTGCCAGCACACGATGCCGCGCGCGCGGATTCCCTGTTCCTGGAGTTTCGCGACTTCGGTATCCAGCCAGCGCTGCCGCACGGAAAGGTATCCCTTCACCGCGTCCTGCATGATGCCGGGATCGAGGAAGCGTGCACGCGCAAGCTCGCTGCTGTAGCCGACGAGCAGCAGGATGAGCGCCGCGCCGGACTTCTCGGCGAGCGCCACGCCGCGCGCGAACGCGGTGCCGTGCGTCATCGCCGGGTCGATGACGATCATGATGTTGCGATACGGGTTCATGCGCTCGCTCCTCTTCGGCCGCACTGTTTCAATGTCTGCAGAACGGGCGAATTTCAAGGCGCAACGTTCAGCGCGGGAGGTTTTCCACCGGCATGTCGGCCGCGCGCCACAGGTACCAGCTCGCAACCGAGCGGTATGGCCGCCACACCTCGCCGCATTCGGCGAGGCGCACGGCGTCGGGTTCGCCGCCGTAGATGCGCGCAAAGCCGCGCAGCACGCCGAGATCGTTGAGCGGCAGGATGTCGGGCCGCCCGAGCGTGAAGATCAGCAGCATTTCCACCGTCCAGCGGCCGATGCCGCGCACGCTGGTAAGCCGCGCAACGATTTCCTCATCGTCCATGCGGCGCAGGCGGAGCAAGCTCGGCACGGTGCCGTCGAGTACGCGCGCGGCAAGGTCGCGCGCCGCGAGCATCTTGTTGCGCGACAGTCCCGCGCCGCGAAGCGCGGCGTCGTCGATGTCGAGCAATGCCTGCGGCGGCGGATGTCCGCGGCCGGGAAAGAGATCCATGACGCGGCCGTGGATGGTCGCGGCCGCCTTGCCGGAGAGCTGCTGGTAGACGATGGCGCGCAGCAGCGCGGGAAACGGCGCGGCGGGCTTGCGCGGCACGAGATCGAACGCACCTGCGCTGCGAATGAGTCCGCGCATCGGCGGATCGCGCCGCAGGTGCCGCAGCGCGGCAGAAGGTTCATAGGCGAGTCCGTTCATGTCGGTCCCTGTCAGTGAAAGCGGCTTTCTTCCGCTGCGATGGCGGCGATATCGACGCCGTAATCGTCCGGGTTCACGACGCGCGAAATGCTCCACGCCGGTCCCGTGCGCTGTTCGGCGAACGTTGCGAGGTTCACGAGCCTGCGCGGCTGCACGTCGCGGCCTTCCTCGTCGCGCACCATCAGCAGCAGCGGCTTCAGGCGCGCGTCGGGATTCGACGACACCACCACGCCGAGTGCGCCGGTATTCAGCACGACCAGGCTGCCGATGGGATAGATGCCGACGCACTTGATGAATTCCTCCATCAATCGCTTGCCGAAATCCACCTCCGCGCGCTTGTGCATCGCCGTCAGCGCCTCCTGCGGCGCCATCGCACGGCGGTAGACGCGCTCCGTGGTCATGGAGTCGTACATGTCCGCGATCGCAACAACGCGCACGGCTTCGGGAATCGCCTCGGCCTTGAGGCCATCCGGATAGCCGCTGCCGTCAACGCGTTCGTGGTGATGCAGCACGATGTCGAGCGATACATCGGGAATCTCGCGCGTCAGCTTGAGCACGTGGTAGCCGTCGCGCGGGTGCTTCTTCACGACGGTGAATTCCTCTTCGGTGAGATTGCCAGGCTTGTTGAGTATCGACGCGGGCACGCGCGCGATGCCGAGATCGTGCAGCAGCGCACCCATGCCCACTTCCTGCAGCTGCTCCAGCGGATAGCCGAGATGCCGCGCGAACGCGAGCGCGAGAATGGAAACGTTCAGGCAGTGCGCCGCCGTCGCTTCGTGCTGCGCGCGCAGGTTCGTCAGCCACAGCGCGGTGTTGACGTTCGAGGAAATGGTGGTGATCAGTTCGCTGACGACGGCTTTCGCATCCTCGGTCTCGATGCTCTTGCCAAGCCGCATGTCGTTGAAGAAGCGGATGACGCCGTCTGTCGAGCGGCGGAACGACTGCACGGCTTCGCGAAGGTGGCCGCTGAAACTCGCCGCGCTGCCCTGCTTCACGCGCTCGACGGTCACGCTGCTGGCCGTCTTCGGTTCCGCTTCGTTCATGGTTTCGATCAGCCGGCGCACCTCGTCGCTGTCGCGCGAGCGCACATCGTCGATGAACACGTAGTTGCAGTGCTTGCGCAGCGTCTCGAGATCGTCGTCGCTCTCGACGATGAATCCCTGGAAGAGAAACGGGCTCTCCAGCCATGGACGGTCCAGCGCGGCGACGTACATGCCGATCCGCACCTGCTCGACATCAACCTTGATTCGCACCGGTCCAGCCTCCGCGTGGGCTTTTGTGTCCGCGAACCTTAAGGTATCCACTTACAGAATGTCAGCAGGATTCATCGGGAAAAACGCCGAGCCTGTCGGACCCGCGGATTCCGCGGGCGAACAACGGTGGTGGAAGGCGAATCGAAGGATGGAATGGCGTCCCCTAGGGGATTCGAACCCCTGTCGCCGCCGTGAAAGGGCGGTGTCCTAGGCCTCTAGA
>CAZRFE010000051.1:0-16645 GCA_964599565.1 uncultured Gammaproteobacteria bacterium | reverse complement strand
CCACGATCACGCTCATGGCGTAATCGAGGTAGGACTGCTTCATTTCGTCTTCGAGGTTGACGTGGGATATTTCGCGTGCGATTTCGGCCATGCGGCGGGTCGCTTTCCTTGTTGATTCGGGATGTCGCGCAACCGTCAAGGGACGGACGCATCAAGCAACGAATCTTACCACAGCACGGTGCTTCGACCCACTTTCATGCACATGAATTCCTTCAGGAAAACCGTTGCCGCAGGGTGTGCGCCGACGGTGCTTCGACGACGCCTTCATCGGTGACGATGACATCGATGAATTCCGCCGGCGTGACATCGAACGCAGGATTATCGACGGTGATGCCGGGCGGCGCTTCGATGAGTCCCGCTGCGCGCAGGATTTCTTCTCCCGGACGGTTCTCGATGGGGATTTCTTCGCCATTCGCGATGCGCATGTCGATCGTGGAGCGCGGCGCCACGACCATCACCTTCGCGCCGTGGGCGCGCGCGAGCACGGCCAGCGCGTAAGTGCCGATCTTGTTTGCCGTATCGCCGTTCGCGGCGATGCGATCCGCGCCGACGATCAGCCAGTCGATGCCGTCGCGCGCCATCAGCTGCGCGGTCGCACCTTCGGTGACGAGCGTTGCGGGGATGCCATCGCGTGACAGCTCCCAGATCGTCAGGCGCGCACCCTGCATCCAGGGCCGGGTTTCCGTCGCGTACACCTTCGCGAGCCTGCCGTCGGCGTGTGCCTGCCGGATCACGCCAAGCGCAGTACCAACGCCGCCGGTCGCCAGCGCGCCGGTGTTGCAGTGAGTCAGGACGCGGCCTGAGGGGCCGAGATATTCTGCGCCGCAGCGCGCCATCTTGCGGTTCTGGGCGAGGTCTTCGTCCTGGATCAGGCGCGCCTCGGCCTCGAGCACCGTCGAAAGTTCCGCCTCGGGCGCGGCGTTGAGCGCCTTTTCCATGCGTTCCAGTGCCCAGCGCAGGTTTACCGCCGTCGGCCGCGCGGCCGCGAGTTGTGCGATGGCATCGAGCGCCGTCGTTCGCCCCCGGCACCCTGCCAGCGCAACGCCCCATGCGGCTGCTATCCCGATCGCCGGTGCGCCGCGGACTGCCATGTCGCGAATGGCGGCCGCGACGTCGCCCGCGGTTTCCAGCGCAAGCCAGGTCTCGCTCGCCGGCAGCGCGCGCTGGTCGAGAAGATGCAGGCGCTGGCCATCCCAGCGCAGCGGACAGAAAACCTCGGGGTCCGGTCGATTCATGCTTTAAGCCGTGATTCTCGTGACAACAGGGGTAATATCGCAGCAAAATTGCGCGATTCTGATATATTTTCCGGAAAATGACGCTGCGGCAAAGCCGCCGTGGACGAAGGACAAAAATAACATGCTCTACAGTCGGCGATGGTCAACGGTCCTCGCATTCGCGTTGTACGGCATGCTGCCGGCGGGTGGGCTGGCCGGCGAGCAGGTCGCGGTCAACGTGCCGCCCTACCCGGCGGCGCTCGGCAGCGGTTGCGCCGGGGTGGACTGCCCCGACACCCTGCATGCGAGCCACGCACTTACCTTCATCAGCCGCATTTCCTTCCCGCTCGGCACCGCGCAGCTGTCGCGCGAGGCGAAGAACGAGCTCCTGCGCCTGCTGGTGGAGCTTGAGTCCTTCGGCGTCGTCGAGCACGTCGAGATCATCGGCCACGCCGATCCGTCCGGTCCCGAGAATTACAATCGCTGGATGTCGGAGAAGCGCGCAAAGCGCGTGCAGGATTATTTCATGCAGAGCGGCGTGGATCCGCGCAAGCTGACGCTGCGCGGCGTGGGTTCGAGCGAACCGCTGGTCGGCGCCATCGATCCATCCGAGCACCGTCGCATCGAAGTACGCATCGACGTACGCCCTTTCTATTGAGCATTGAATTCCCGCCGCCGGTTTTCGCTCCGGGCGCACTGCGTTACCCTTTTCGCTCCTGACCCGATCGACCGGAACCGATGCAGCAGTACGTGGATCATCTTCTTTCCCTCGACTGGCCCGCACTGCTGACCGAATGGGGCAGCCGGATCGCGCTGGCCGCCGTCATCTTCATTGCCGGGCGGATGCTCGCGAAACTCGCCGGTTCCCTCATCACGCGCGTCGCGGCACGCGCGGAGTTCGACGTCACGCTGACGAAATTCATCACGTCGCTTGTCGTGATTGCGCTGACGCTCGTGGCGGCTGTGCTCGCGGTCGACCAGCTCGGCATCGACACCACCTCGCTGATCGCGGTGCTCGGTGCGGCGGGTCTTGCCGTCGCGCTCGCGCTCAAGGATTCGCTCTCGAACTTCGCGTCCAGCGTGATGATCATGGTGTTCAAGCCGTTCAAGCCGGGTGACTTCATCGAGGCCGGCGGCGCATCCGGCACGGTCATCGATATCGGCATGTTCAACACGCGCATGACGACCGCCGACAACCAGTATGTCGTCATACCGAACAGCAGGATCACCACGGACAAGATCATCAACTACTCGCACGAGCCGTTGCGCAGGCTGAGTTTCGAGATCGGCATCAGCTATTCCAACAACATCGATGACGCACGCGCGGCGATTCTCGAAGTCATCGCGGCGGACGAACGCATCAAGACGGATCCCGCGCCCATCGTGCATACGTGGGCATTCGGCGATACGAGCGTGAACCTCATGCTGCGCCTTTGGACCGATACTGCAATCTTCTGGGACGTGCGCAGCGACCTGCTTGAACGCATCAAGGCGAATTTCGCGACCAAGGGAATCTCGATCCCGTTTCCACAGCGCGAGATCCGCTACTACAAGGACATCTGATGCGCCGGTCGACCGGCGCGCAACTCCAGACAGGGAATCCGGACATGGAAAATTCCGCGGACTTCATCGTCGCCGCGCGCTGGATCGCACCCGTGCGGCCGGCCGGCAAAATTCTCGAAGACCACGCCGTGGCGGTTGCCGACGGCCGCATCATCGATGTACTGCCGCGCATGCAGGCGCAACAGTACTATCCCGACGCACCCGTCACGGAGCTCGGCACGCACCTGCTTGTTCCCGGCTTCGTCAACGCGCATACGCATGCGGCAATGACGTTGCTGCGCGGCATTGCCGACGATCTGCCGCTGATGGAATGGCTGAAGGAACACATCTGGCCCGCGGAGTCGCACTTCGTGAACGCGGACTTCGTGCGCGACGGCACGGAACTTGCGATCGCGGAAATGCTGCGCAGCGGGACGACGTGCTTCAACGACATGTATCTTTTTCCCGATGTCACCGCGCGGGTCTGCTCGCGGCTCGGCATGCGCGCAAGCATCGGCATGGTGCTGTTCGATTTCCCGACGGCGTGGGCCGAGAACACCGCCGAATACCTGCGCAAGGGAATCGCGGTGCGCGATGAGTTCAACACGAATGCGCTGCTGACGTTTCCGTTCGCACCGCATGCGCCTTACACCGTCTGCGATGACAGCTTCCGGCAGATGCAGCGCATCGCCGATGAGCTCGGCATTCCCGTGCACACGCATCTGCATGAAACCGCGGCGGAAGTGGAAGAGGAACTGCACAGGACCGGCAAGCGGCCATTCGCGCACTTCGAGGAACTCGGCTTGCTGGGTCCCGACCTGATGGTTGCGCACATGACGCAACTCACCGACGAGGAAATCCGCAAGACCGCGGAATACGGCGTGCATGTGCTGCACTGCCCCGAGTCGAACCTCAAGCTTGCAAGCGGCTTCTGCCCCGTTGCGAAATTGCGCGAGGCCGGCGTGAATGTCGCGCTCGGCACCGACGGCGCTGCGAGCAACAACGATCTCGACATGCTCGGTGAAATGCGGACCATGGCGCTGCTCGCAAAAGGCGTCAGCGGCAACGCAACGGCGGTGGACGCAGGTGTCGCGCTGGAAATCGCAACACTCGGCGGCGCACGCGCACTCGGGCTTGATGACAGCATCGGCAGCCTGGAAACGGGCAAATGGGCGGACATGATCGCGGTCGATCTTTCGGCAACCGCGACCACGCCGGTTTACAATCCGGTTTCGCAACTGGTTTACGCCGCAAGCCGGGACCAGGTCAGCCACGCCTGGGTCGCCGGTCGCATGAAGCTCGAGAACGGCCGGCTGCGCGACATCGACATCGATGCGCTGCACCGGCGCGCCGAGGAATGGCGGCAACGCATCAGCGGAGTCAATGCATGACACATCACGGCACCGAAACGCGCCATAACGTCGATCCGGGCGAAATCGCGAAATTCGACGCGCTCGCCTCGCGCTGGTGGGATCCGGACGGCGAGTTCAAACCGCTGCACGACATGAATCCGCTGCGCCTTGCATGGATCGATCGGCGTTGCGGCGGCCTTGATGGACTGCGCGTCGCGGACATCGGCTGCGGCGGCGGCATACTTGCCGAAAGCATGGCAGCAAGCGGTGCAACGGTAACGGGCGCGGACCTCGCGGGCGAACCGCTCACTGTCGCAAAACTGCATCTGCTTGAAAGCGGCCAGCAGGTCGAATATCTCCAGGTCGCGGTCGAGGAACTCGCCGCGCAGCGCGCGGGCGAATACGACGTCGTCACCTGCATGGAAATGCTCGAACATGTGCCGGATCCATCGAGCGTGATTGCCGCGTGCAGCCGTCTCGTGAAGCCGGGCGGCGATGTCTTCTTCTCGACCATCAACCGCAATCCGAAAGCGTTCCTCATGGCCATCCTCGGCGCCGAGTACGTCATGCGGCTGCTGCCGCGCGGTACGCACGAATACGCGCGCTTCATTCGCCCCTCCGAACTCGAAGCATGGGCACGCGCGGCCGGACTGAACGCCGCCGGCATCAGCGGCGTTCACTACAACCCGCTCACGCGCCGCTTCTCCACCGACGGCAACGTGGACGTCAATTACCTGATGCATTTCCGGCGCCCGGCATGACGCTGCGCGCCGTTCTTTTCGATCTCGACGGCACGCTTGTCGACACCGCACCCGACATGGGTTCGGCGGTCAACGAACTGCGCGCCGAACGCGGGCTTGAAGCGCTCGAAGCGGAACGTCTTCGCCCGTGGGTTTCACATGGCAGTCCGGGGTTGCTCAAGATCGCGTTCGGCATCGAGAGCGATGCCGCCGATTACGTTGAACTTCGCGATCGTTTTCTCGCGCTGTATGAAGCGCGGCTGAGCCGCGAGACCCAGCTGTTCGATGGCATGCAGGCCGTGCTCGACGAACTGCAGGCAAGAAAGATTGCCTGGGGCATCGTGACCAACAAACCCGGCTGGCTGACCGATGCGTTGTTGCGCGACCTCGCGATCTCGCCCGCGCCGCAATGCGCCGTTTCCGGCGACACCACCGCACACCGCAAGCCGCACCCCGAACCGATCCTGCACGCCTGCCGGCTGCTTCGCATCGAACCGGCGCACACACTTTATGTCGGCGACGCGGAACGCGACGTGCAGGCGGCGCATGCTGCCGGCATGCGCGCACTTGCGGCGGGCTATGGTTATCTTCATGAGCATGAAGACCCGGCGGAATGGAAACCTGACGGCGTGATCCACGCTCCCGGCGAACTTCTCGCATGGATCGACCGGACAATCGCGGAGGAGCGCATTCCATGATCAACATCATCCTTGCCGCACTTGCGGGAACGATCATCGGCGCACTGATCGCCTGGCTGCTGCGCCAGTCACGCATTCACGCGCTGGAACGCGCGCTTGCGAAACATGAAGCGCTCGGCGAAGCGGCGGAACGTTCGCGGCTCGAACTCGAGCGCACCGTGGAATCGCTCGCGCGCAAGGCGCTGGAACACAACAACGAATCCTTCCTTCGCCTTGCACAGGAAAACCTGCAGAAGTTCCAGGTGCAGGCAAGCGCTGAACTCACCGCGCGCGAGAAGGCTGTCGAATCGCTGGTCAAGCCGATCAACGAGGCGCTGCAGAAAACGACGTTGCAGATCCAGGAAATCGAACGCGACCGCAACCGCGCCTTTGGCAGCATCGGCGAGCAACTGAAATTGATGTCCGAGACGCAGATCCGGCTGCAGAACGAAACGCAGAATCTCGTCAAGGCGCTGCGCCGCCCCGAAGTGCGCGGCCAGTGGGGCGAACTCACGTTGCGCCGGCTCGCGGAGCTCGCGGGCATGATCGAGCGCTGCGATTTCTACGAACAGGAAAACATCACGACGGCCGAAGGCCGGCTGCGGCCCGACATGGTGATCCGGCTTCCCGACGAGCGCGAGCTTGTCGTTGACGTGAAGACACCGCTCGACGCCTATATCAATGCAACCGAAGCGACGGACGATGCCGCGCGCGAAGCCGCGCTCGTGCAGCATGCGCGCAAGGTGCGCGAACGCATCAACGAACTGGCAAAGAAGGAATACTGGAACCAGTTTCCGCGTTCGCCGGATTTCGTGATCCTGTTCATCCCGGGCGATCAGTTCCTGTCCGCCGCACTGGACCGCGATCCTGCGCTGATCGACGATGCCCTGCGACAGAAGGTCATGCTCGCGACGCCGACAAGTTTCGTTGCGCTGCTGAAGGCGGTCGCCTATGGCTGGCGGCAGGTTGCGCTCGCGGAAAACGCGGAAACCATTCGCGCGCTCGCGGAGGATCTCTACGGGCGGCTGTCGACATTCGCCGCACATCTCGGCAGCGCGGGACAGTCGCTTGGCCGCGCCGTCGACCACTACAACAAGGCCGTCGGTTCGCTGGAGCGAAACGTGCTGCCGGGTGCGCGCAAGTTCACCGAACTCGGTGTGCATCCGAAGCGAGAACTCGGCGCGCTCGATCCGCTGGAAATGCAGCCACGCAAGCTCCAGGACATGATTGAAAGCGCGGAAGACTGACGATCATGCCGGATACGGATCAATACGCGGCCGAGCAGGCCGCCCGGCTGCGCGATGACTGGCAGTTCTCGCGCATCTTCACCGATGCATCCGCACGACCGGGATTCACCGCGCTGCTCGCGTTGCGTTCGGAACTGCAGCACGTGCTCGGCCAGGCCGCCGAGCCCGGCATTGTCGCGATGAAATTCGAATGGTGGCGAACGGAAATCGAACGCGGTTTCGCAGGGGACGCACAGCACCCGCTCGCGCGTGCGCTCGGTGAACACCTTGGCAAGGCCGGCATCGCGACTGAATACTGCCTCGAACTCGTCGACGCCGCGGAAATGGAAGCCGGCCTCGACGCGTTCACGCAACAGGAATTCCGCCTGTATCTCTACCGCAGCGGCGGCGTGCTTGCCGAGCAGCTTGCGTTGCTGTCCGGCGCAAGCGACCGTAGCGCACTGGATGCAGCACGTCGCATCGGACAGTTGAAACGCTTCACGGACATGCTGCTCACGCTGGGCGCGATGCTCCGTGCAGATCGCTGGCTGTTCCCGGAGGCGTGGCTGCGCGACAACGGGCTGGACGCGGCTTCATTGCCGCGCGAATCGGCGCAGCGCGAGTCGCTGGCACAGTTGATGTCAGGCATGCTCGACGACGAGCGCGTTGCGACAAGAACGGCAATGGAAGCTGTCACGCTGCCGCCGTCACTGCTGTTGCAGTGGTCGCTCGCACAGCGCGATCACGCGCGCCTTCGCAAGAATCCCGGCATCCTGTTCATGCAGCCGCCTGCCCGGGACAACGCGTTCGCGCGGCTGTGGACCGCATGGCGATCCGCGCGAAAGGCAGCGGCACATCACATGCGATGAAGATCCTGCCATCGCGATCTGCACGTCCCTGGAAATTCAAACCGCTTACTTCGAGGTCACCATGTCAATCATCGAAACCGTTCCCGCCTGGCAACCCGAAGCTGGCGCACTGAAGGATCGCGTCGTGCTGGTGACGGGCGCGGGCGACGGCATCGGCCGCGCCGTGAGCATCGCGCTTGCCGGATACGGTGCAACCGTCATCCTGCTCGGGCGTACGGTAAGGAAACTGGAATCGGTGTATGACGCGATCGTGTCCGCCGGCGGTCCGCAGCCGGCGATCTATCCGATGGACCTGGAAGGCGCAATATGGAACGACTACCTCGAACTCGCGGAACGCATCGATGCCGAATACGGCAGGCTCGACGGGCTGCTGCACAACGCCGGGCTGCTCGGCGACCGTTCGCCGATCGAACACTATGATCCCGTCGCCTGGCAGCGCGTGATGCTGGTCAACGTGACGGCGCCGTTCCTGCTGTCGCGCGCATGCATTCCCCTGCTCAGGAAGTCAGAGGATGCGAGCGTCGTGTTCACGTCATCCGGCGTCGGACGGCAGGGACGCGCGTACTGGGGAGCGTACGCGGTATCGAAGTTCGCGACGGAAGGATTGATGGAAACCTTCGCCGATGAAATGGAAAACGTGCGGAACGTGCGCGTGAATGCGATCAACCCCGGCGCGACACGTACGGGCATGCGTGCAAAGGCATATCCCGGCGAGGATCCGAATACGCTGAAGACGCCGGAAGATATCGCGAACGCCTATCTCTGGCTGCTCGGACCGGCGAGCAGGGAGAAGCAGGGAATCTCGTTCAACGTGGCCTGATCAATCGCGCCGCGTGCGGCGTGCGGAAGCCTTCCGTGTTGATTTCTTCTCGCGTTCCGGCATCACGAACGGCGGTGGAAGACCTGCCTCATCGTAGAGCGCGCGCATTTCGCCCGGCTTGAGATTGCGGAACTTGCCGCGCATGAGATAGCGGTCAAGGCGAATGGGGCCGAAACGCAGCCGGATCAGCCGGCTGACCTGCAGGTCTTGCGACTCCCACAGGCGGCGTACCTCGCGGTTGCGGCCTTCCTTCAGCGTGACGTGAAACCACTGGTTCGCGCCCTCGCCGCCCGCGGCTTCGATGGTTTCGAAGCGCGCAACGCCATCGTCAAGCCGAACACCGGCCTTCAGCTTCGCAATCGCATCCGCAGTCACGTCGCCGAGCACACGGCAGGCGTACTCGCGGCTGATTTCGGATGACGGATGCATCAGGCGGTCGGCAAGCGCGCCGTCGTTGGTGAACAGCAGCAAGCCGGATGTGTTGATGTCGAGACGGCCGACGGCGATCCAGCGACCGCGCGACAGGTCCGGAAGATCATCGAACACCGTTGCGCGGCCTTCCGGGTCGTGCCGCGTCGTGACCACGCCTTCGGGCTTGTTGTAGGCAAGTATGCGCGGCGACTGTTCAAGCCGCTTCTCGAGATGGATGCGCCGTCCGTCGACTTCGACACGATCGGCCGCCGTGACCTTCATGCCGAGTTCCGCGGGAACGCCGTTCACGCTCACGCGTCCTTCGCGAATCCAGTCCTCGACCTGGCGGCGTGATCCGACGCCCGCGGTCGCGAGCACCTTCTGCAGGCGTTCCGGTTCCGTCGGTGCAAGCGACGCATGTTCGGGGCGTGTGGCGTCAGCGCTGTTGCGCGCTGTCGTCGCTTTCTGTCGCTTCTTCCGCTGCATCCGTCGCCTCGTGATCTTCATGACCGTCTGCGAAGTCCGCATCCGGTTCGTCGTCTTCCACGCCGGCGTCATCCGCTTCGTCTGCCATCGCGATCTCGACGGCGAAATCGTCGCTCAGTACCGCGCGCTCGCCCTCGCCCGTCCCATCGCGGCGCGGCGGTTCGCCATCGTGATCCTTGAGGTCAAGTTCGACGTTGATGCTGTCAATGTCGCGCAGTTCGGCGAGCGTCGGCAGTTCATCCAGCGAGCGGAGCCCGAAGTAATCGAGAAAGACGCGCGTCGTGCCGTACATCGCCGGGCGGCCGGGAACATCACGATGTCCCACGACGCGAATCCAGTCGCGCTCCTGCAAGGTACGGATGATGGATGTCGAGACGCTCACGCCGCGCACATCCTCGATCTCCGCGCGCGTGATCGGCTGGCGATACGCAACCAGCGCAAGCGTTTCGAGCAGCGCGCGCGAGTAGCGCGTCGGGCGCTCTTCCCACAGCCGCGACACCCACTCCGCGAACTGCTGCTTCACCTGGATGCGGAAGCCGCTGGATGTTTCCTTGATCTCGATGCCGCGGTCCGCGTAATCGTCGCGCAGTGCATCCATGGCTTTCTTCAGTGCGCCCTTGTCCGGCCGCACGCTTTCCTCGAAAAGGAGCTGGAGATCATCCAGGCTCAGCGAGCGTCCGGCCGCCAGCAGCGCACCTTCGACAATGTTCTTCAGTTGCTGTTCGTTCATGTTGCGTCAGTCGTCCAGGTCAGTCTCAAGCGAATCGATGTCCACTTCGTGCGAGCCCGTTGCGGCCTTGAGATGGATCGGCGCGAACGGTTCGGACTGGACGATCTCGATCAGTTTTTCCTTCAGCAGTTCCAGCATCGCGAGAAAGCTCACCACGACGCCGAGCCTGCCCTCCTCGGGCGTGAACAGGCTGTGGAAGTCGCTGTAGCCGGATGCGTCCTGCAGCTTCAGCAGGAGGTCCGACATGCGCTGGCGCACCGACAGCGCTTCGCGCTGCACGTGATGGTGCTGGAACATCTCGGCGCGCTTAAGCACGTCCTTGAACGCAACCAGCACTTCCTTCAGCGTGACGTCCGGCAGGATTTCGATGACGCGGCGCTCGACCAGCTCCGCTTCCGCGCGGAACACATCGCGCTCGAGCCTCGGCAGCGCGTCGATGTCCTCGGCTGCCGTCTTGAAGCGTTCGTATTCCTGCAGGCGGCGCACGAGTTCCGCGCGCGGATCGTCTTCATCGGTCTCGTCGCTGATCGGCCGCGGCAGCAGCATGCGCGACTTGATCTCGGCGAGCATTGCGGCCATCACGAGATATTCCGCGGCGAGCTCAAGGCGCATTTCCTTCATCACCTCGATGTAGTCCATGTACTGCCGCGTGATCTCCGCGATGGGAATGTTCAGGATGTCGAGGTTCTGCCGCTTGATGAGATACAGCAGCAGGTCCAGCGGACCTTCGAATGCCTCGAGGAACACCTCCAGCGCATCCGGCGGAATGTAGAGATCGCGCGGCATCGCGGTGAGCGGTTCGCCCATCACGAGCGCGAACGGCATCTCGCCCTGCTGGTGGGTCTCGCCCTGCAACAGCGCGCTGCCGGCGTCAGTCGGCGGCGCGTCGTCGCGGTCTTCAGCCTGTTCGAGTTTCTGTTCGCTCTGCATTCTTTATATATACCGTTCGGCGGTAGTGGTTCGGCCAGCGTCAGCCAGCGTCAGCGATAGTTGATGCCGATGGCCTGGCGGACTTCTTCCAGGGTTTCCTTCGCCACGGCGCGCGCGGACTCGCTGCCGTCGGCCATGATCGATCGCACGATTTCCGGGCTCTGCTCGTATTCCTTTGCGCGTTCGCGGATCGGCGCGAGTTCCGCCTGCACGCGTCCGATGACGCTCATCTTGCAGTCGATGCAGCCGATGCCCGCTGTCGTGCAGCCTTCCCACACCCACTGCTTCGTGTCGGCGTCGGAGTACATCTTGTGGAAATCCCAGACAGGACATTTTTCCGGATTGCCGACGTCGGTGCGGCGAACGCGTGCCGGATCCGTCGGCATGGTGCGCATTTTCTTCTCGATCGACTCCGGCGCCTCGCGCAGCGCAATGGTATTGCCGTAGGACTTCGACATCTTCTGCCCGTCGAGGCCCGTCACCTTCGGCGTCTCCGTGAGCAGCGGTTGCGGCTCGTGCAGGATGGTGCGGCCGGCGCCGGCGAGATAGCCGAGCAGCCGCTCGCGATCGCCCTTGGTGATGTTCTGGTTGTCGTTGAGCGTCGCGCGCGCCTTCTCGAGCGCGGACTCATCGCCCTGCTCCGTGTACAGGCGGCGCAGCTCGGTGTACATCTTGCCGTTCTTCGGGCCGAGCTTTCGTATCGCGGCTTCCGCCTTTTCCTGGAATCCGGGCTCGCTGCCGAACACGTGGTTGAAACGCCGCGCGATCTCGCGCGACATCTCGAGGTGCGGTATCTGGTCTTCGCCAACCGGCACAAGATCCGCGTTGACGACGAGGATGTCGGCCGTCATCAGCAAGGGATAGCCGAGAAAGCCGTACGTGGACAGGTCGCGCTCCTTGAGCTTTTCCTTCTGTTCCTTGTACGTCGGCACGCGCTCCAGCCAGCCGAGCGGTGTGACCATCGACATGAGCAGGTGCAGCTCCGCGATCTCGGGCACGCGCGACTGGATCAGCAGCGTCGCCTGCCTCGGATTGATGCCCACGGCGAGCCAGTCGATGACCATGTCCCAGGTGTTCTTCTGGATGTCGGCCGTATCGTCGTAATGCGTGGTCAGCGCGTGCCAGTCCGCGACCGAAAAGAAGCACTGGTATTCGTGCTGCAGCTTCAGCCAGTTCTTCAGCACGCCATGGTAATGGCCAAGGTGCAGCGCGCCCGTTGGCCGCATGCCCGACATGACACGAAGATGGCCCCCCGCGAGATTGTTGTTCACTTCTGCTTGTCGTCCTATCCGAAAAGAATGCGCAACAGGTAGCTGGCCTGCGGACCGATGAAGGCGAAGAGAACTCCCCCGATGACATTGACCACCGGCCCCATGACGCGTCCCAGCACGCCGGTCGCCAGCAGCGCGAGCAGGATGAGCAGTCCGTATGGCTCCAGCCGGTCGAAACGGTCCGACAGGTGCGGCGGCAGAAGGCTGCTCACCACGCGGCCGCCGTCCAGCGGCGGCACCGGCAGCAGGTTCAGCACCGCCAGCACGATATTTATGAGTATCCCGGCGGCGCCCATGAGCGCGACCGGCTCGGAAACATAGGCAAGATTCGCGATGAGCGCAATTTTTGCGATCACCGCCCAGATTCCCGCCTGGGCCAGGTTGGTCAGCGGACCGGCAGCGGCGACGATCGCCATGTCGCGGCGCGGGTTGCGCAGGTTCTGCTGCGCCACGGGAACCGGTTTCGCCCAGCCGAAGACAAAGCCGGTGCCCATTGCCAGCAGGGCCAGCGGCACGATGACGGTGCCCACGGGATCGATGTGCTTCACCGGGTTCAGCGTGAGCCGGCCCATCATTTCCGCGGTGCGATCGCCGAAGCGACGCGCAACCCAGCCGTGCGCGACCTCGTGCACGGTGATTGCAAACAGGACCGGAATCGCCCAGATGGAGATTTTCTGCAGCAGGCTGAGCTCGAACATCGGCGCATTATACGTGCGGGGCCGCGTGCAGGCTAAGCGTATGCGGGCTTTTTCAGCCGGCTTCGAACACCGATGCGTCGCCGCGCCCCTGGCGGGCAATGCTGACGCGGCCCTCCTCGATCACGACCACGGTCGTCGGCTCGATGCCGCAGTGCCCGCCCTCGATGACAAGGTCGACATGGTGTTCCAGCGCGTCGCGTATCGCTTCGGGTTCGGTCATCGGCATGTCATCGCCAGGCAGGATCAGCGTCGAGCTCATGATGGGCTCGCCGAGTTCCGCAAGCAGCGCCTGGGCGACAGGATGATCCGGCACGCGGATGCCGATGGTCTTGCGCTTCGGGTTCTGCAGCCGTCTCGGCACTTCGCTCGTGGCACGCAGGATGAACGTATACGGACCGGGCGTGTGCGCCTTCAGCAGGCGAAATGCCCAGTTGTCGAGGCGTGCGTAGCTCGATATCTCCGAAAGATCCCGGCAGACGAGCGTGAAATTGTGTTCCTTGTCCGTGCGGCGGATGCGCGCAATGCGATCGACGGCGTCCTTGTCGCCGATGCGGCAGCCGAGCGCGTAGCAGGAATCGGTGGGATAAACGATCACGCCGCCGGCACGCAGGATGTCGACCGCGCGTTTCACGAGCCGCGGCTGGGGCGAGACGGGATGGATCGAAAAATACTGGCTCATCGGCGTGACATAAGAGACTTCAAGGAACGGCTCGGTGCGGAATGCACTGTTTGGCCGGGTTTTCGCGCTTGTGTATGATACCGCGTCTTGACGTTCACGCAGCGGACATGCATGGCCTTCCTGTTCGATTTCTTCCCGATCCTGCTGTTCTTCCTCGCCTACCAGTGGAAGGGAATCTTCTTTGCGACCGGTGTGATCATCGTCGCCACGGGCGTGCAGGTCGCCGTGCAATGGCTGCGCACGCGCACCGTCAAGCCGATGCATCTCGCCACCGCGGTGCTCGTATTCGTGTTCGGCGGGCTCACGCTGCTGATCGGCGATGAAGAATGGATCAAGTGGAAGGTGACGGTGCTGTACTGGCTGTTCGCCATCGGCTTTCTTGCATCCGCGTGGATTCCTCCGCGCAGGACCGTCATCGAGCGGCTGCTCGCGAGCGAGATCGACCTGCCCGCGTTCGTGTGGCAGCGACTGAACGCAATGTGGATTGCGTTCTTCGTACTGCTGGGCGGCGCCAACCTGTACGTCATGCGTCATTTCGATACGGATACCTGGGTGGACTTCAAGTTCTACGGCGTGATCGGCGCGACGCTTCTCTTCGTCGTCGTCCAGGCGGTTTACCTGTCGCGCCACGTCAGTGCCGATGACATCGATACGCACGGAGAACGCTGAATGCTGTACGCCATCATCGGCACCGACGTCCCTGACAGTCTTGCGCGCCGGCGCGAGGCGCGTCCCGCACATCTCGCCCGTCTCGAAGCGCTGCTGCGCGACGGACGCCTTGTTCTCGCAGGACCGAATCCCGCCATCGATTCCGCCGACGCCGGCGCGGCGGGATTCACCGGCAGCCTCATCGTCGCGGAATTCGATTCGCTCGAAGATGCCGGGGCATGGGCCAATGCCGATCCCTATGTCGCGGCCGGCGTGTATGCGAACGTGAGCGTGAAACCCTTCATCAAGGCGTTGCCATGACCGCCACCCGCGTCGAGCGCATGCGCGAACGTCTTGAACGCGAACTCGCACCCGAGTATCTCGACATCCAGGACGAGTCGCACCGGCACGTCGGGCACGCCGGCGCGCGCGACGGTCGCGGACATTTTTCCTGCACCATCGTGAGCGCCGCGTTCGAGAACAAGCCTCCGCTGGAGCGTCATCGGATCGTGTACGAAGCACTTGGCGACATGATGCTCGCCGACATCCATGCACTCAGCATTCGCGCCTACACGCCCGGGCAGCTTTGACGAAATAACACCACCGAATTCGTTTCAATCCAGGAGATCGACATGCGTAAATTCTTACTCTGCCTTTTCCCCGTGCTGCTACTTGCCGCCGGCTGCGAAGATGCCGGGAACGGCACGCAAGCGCCGGTTGCCGGCGAAAGCGTTGCAACCGTGAACGGCGAAGCCATCACAGAGCAGCAGCTCAACGACTACGCCGAACGGCGCACAGGCGCCGATCCCGCCGCACTTGAGCCGCAGATCCGCGAGCAGTTGCTGAACGAACTGATCAACATCCAGTTGCTGGCGCAGGCTGCGCGCACCGACAAGCTGCACGAGAAGTCACCGCTCAAGGAGCAGATTGCCTTCCAGCGCGAAACCGCGATGGCGGACGCCGCGATGACCCAGTATCTCGAGAAGAACCCGGTGAACGAGGAAACCGTGCGCGCGGAATATGAAAAGCGCCAGGGTGAGCTCGGCGGCAAGGAATACAAGGCGCGTCACATTCTCGTCGAAAGCGAGGAAACCGCACGCGACCTCATTGCAAGACTCGACGGCGGCGCGGACTTCACGGAACTCGCGAAGCAGAATTCCATCGAACCTGGCGCCGACCAGAGCGGCGGCGATCTCGGCTGGTTCTCTCCCGCGCAGATGGTGCCGCCGTTCGCGGCTGCGGTGACGTCGATGCAGCCGGGCGAGCGCAGCAAGGAACCGGTGCAGACGCAGTTCGGGTGGCACGTCATCAGCGTGGAAGATTCACGCGACGTTCCGCCGCCGTCGTTCGACCAGGTCGCACCGCAGATCGAACGCTTCCTGACGAACCAGCGCATCCAGGATTACATCAACGAACTGCGCGGCAAGGCCGAAATTTCGCAGCCGGGCAGCGATACCGACGGCGCTGCGGAAACAGGGGAATCCGCGCAAGATGCGACGCAGTCGCCGGAAGCGGCGACCGAGGATGAAGGCGAACCTGAAGCGTGAACAGCTTCACGGTCGCAGCCGGGGCATGCAGGTAGTTTTGAGCGCGAGGTTGATCGCGGGCGGTAACGCAGCACCCTCGCAACTGCCCCTGGCATCGTCCCGCGAGACGCCTCCTTAGCCTCACACTACAGTGCTCCTTTGGTCGTTGAGGTGATTCGGCCGGTTCAATTGAACCGGCCGATTTTTATTGCAGTGTCAGGTCTGGAAGTATCTGCGGACCGCTTCAGGCGTCGAGCAACGCCAGGAATGCCTTTTCATCGAGCGTTTTCACACCGAGCGCTTCCGCCTTCGCGAGTTTCGACCCCGCTTCCGCACCGACGACAACGTAGTCCGTCTTCTTCGATACGCTGCCGGTCACCTTTCCGCCCAGCGCCGTGATGCGATCCTTTGCGTCGTCCCGCGTCATGCTCTCAAGGCTGCCGGTGAGAACAAACGTCTTTCCGTCCAGCGGTTTCGGCCCGCCATGCGAACCTGTGAATTCTTCCCAGCGCACGCCGACCTTGCGAAGGTCCGCGATCACCTCGCGGTTGTGTTCTTCACCGAAGAAGTCATGCACGCGATGCGCAACCTTCGGCCCGATGTCCGGGACTTCCTGCAACGTCGGTTCGTCCGCTGTCTGCAGGCGCTCAAGACTGCCGAAATGACGTGCCAGCGCCTGCGCAGTTGCTTCACCAACATCCCGTATGCCGAGCGCATACAGAAAACGCGGCAAGGTTGCCGCCTTGCTCTTCTCGATCGCCGCGAGCAGCTTGTCCACCGATTTCTCGCCGAAACCTTCAAGCGACACCAGTGCGTCGCGATGTTC
>CAZRFE010000050.1:0-16711 GCA_964599565.1 uncultured Gammaproteobacteria bacterium | reverse complement strand
CGGTTTCATCGGTTGCGCTGTTGTGGCGCGTGAGTTCATAGCGCGTGATGCCGCTGAATGCATGCCAGCTGAAGACAAGCCTGCCGGGCTCGACGGCGAAGTCGAATGCGTTTGCGCCGGTGGTGATGGCGAAATCCGCGGTGACGTCGCCGACGGTCAGTGTGCAGCTGCCGGCCGTTTCAAAGGCATCCGCTGCCTTGCCTTTCACGCGCACCGCCTGGTTGTTCGCGATGGTGCCCGCAGCGGCGGTGAACGCGCCGTCGTTGATGCTGTATTCGCAGTTCGCACCGCTGATGGAAATCGCGGTTGCGGCATCGAGTCCTGAAACGGTTTCACTGCCGGAAATGTAGGCAAGGCCGGGTGCTGCGCTCTCCACGGCATCGAAGTCAAGCGAGACGGTCTCCGGTGCGATGGCCGTGAGCTTGACGGTGACATTGTCCGTCGCGCTTTCGCCGTGGCTGTCCGTGACCTTGAAGGCGAACGTGTAGCGCTTGTCCGCGTCGATGTCCGGTGTTCCGTTGACGTTCAGCGTTGCGGCTGTCCTTGCGCCGGTCGTGAAGCCTTCCGGCACTGTCCATTCATACGTCAGCGTGTCGCCGTCGGTATCGGCGCCGGTTCCGACGAGCGTGAAGGATGCGCCTTCGATGCGCGTGATGTCCGCGCCTGCATCCGCACCGGGTGCGTGGTTCATCGTGTCGTCGCCGTCGCCGTCGCTGCCGCCCCCGCCGCAACCGGCGAGTACGGCGCTCATCATCAATGCCGCGAGCGCGCGGCCGTTTCGGTTCGTCATGTGACCTCCTGTCGATCTTTCATGGCTTGAAAAAAGGCAGGAAAGTCTAGCGAGCGCGGCTTTTTCGCCTGCTCGGGAAAAGTCTGATATTGGGAAAGCGCCGGGGCATGAGACGCCCCGGGGAATGATGCAGGCGCCGCTCAGTGCGTGCGCGGCGCTTCGTACTCCTGCACGCCGACGACGAGACTTCCGGGACCGGCGTGCACGCCGAGCGCGGAGCCGGTATCCATGAGCCAGGCGTCGGCGAGATTCGGCAGGCTTTCGGTGAGCATTTCGAGAAGCTTCTGCCCGTCCGCGGGGCAGTTGCAGTGACTCACGGAGAGACGGTAACGCTTCGCGGGGTCGAGCCGGCGCATGAGAAAGCCGTGAAATTTTTCCACGAACGGTTCGCGGCCGAAGAACACCCCGCCGGACCTGATGAAGCCTTCCGCGGTGGCTGTGAGCACGGGCGAGATGTGCAGGAGGTCCGCGAGCATTTTCTTCGAGCGCGGCACGCGGCCGCCTTTCACCGCGTAGCCGAGATCGCGCAGTGCGCCGAAGGTGAATGTCTTCGGCCGCATCTTCATCACCGCATCGACGACTTCCGGCGCGGAACAGCCCGCCTTCGCGCATTCCGCGGCGTATGCCACCAGCAACCCCTGGCCGACGGAGACGTTGCGCGAGTCGATGACTTCAACGGCGACGCCATCGGCGCGCTGCGCGGCGGTTTCCGCCGCCTGCCACGTGCCGCTCGCCTTCGCCGTGAGATTGATCGACACAACACCTGCGTAATGGCTGCCGAGAAACTGGAACTGTCTTCGAAAATCGCCGGGTGCGGGCTGCGAGGTTTTCGGGTGCACGGGGTTCGACTGCATCTCGGCGTAGAACTCGTCCGCGCTCATCGAGACCTTGTCGAGGTAGCCGCGCGTGCCGAAGTGAATGCGGATCGGCACGACGTGGATGTTCAGCTGCTCGATGACGTGTTCCGGCAGGTCGGCGGCGGAGTCGGTGATGATGGCAACGGTATCCGCGCCCTGGTGCGCGGCTTCGCGGCTCTGCTGCAGCATGTCGTCGGCCTTCTGGCCGCTGACGGCGCCGTAGCGTTCCGCGAGACGAAAGACGTCGCGCGGTTCGTTGACGTGAATGTGGATCTTCGCCTTCGCGCGGCTGCCGGCGAGCACGAGGCTTGAGCCGAGCGCGGCAAGTTCCTCGCGCAGCTTGCGCCGGTCGATGTCGCTGCCGGCGATGATGCATTCCGTGCAGTAGCGGTGCGCGAGATCTTCGCTGCCGGATGCCATGTCTTCATCATCCGCGCCGTCCGCGCTGCCGCTGCGCAATCCCGCGAGCATGTCGCGCAGGCGTTGCGGCGTTCCGTCGCGCACGAATTCATACACGCCGCGCAGCAGGTCCACGAAACCTTCCGCGCCCGCATCCACCACGCCGGCCTTCTTCAGCACGGGCAGCTGGTTCGGCGTGTTCGCGAGCGAGGTTTCGGAGGCTTTCAGGCCGTGATCGAGCAGTGAGAGGAGATCGGCGTTCTCGTTGTGCTCGATCTGCTGTTCGAGGGATTTCGCGAAATCCGTGATCACGGAAAGTATCGTGCCTTCGCGCGGCTCGGAGAGCGCTTCGCGCGCGTAGTCCGCGCCGCGGCGCACGGCTTGCGAGAACTGGCGCGCCGTGAGTTCCGCGTGCTCCGCGGCGGCATCGGAAAGTCCCTGGAAGAACTGCGCGAAGATCGCGCCGGAGTTGCCGCGCGCGCCATCGAGCGCGGCGTCTGCAACGGCAACGAGCAGCCGGCCGACGTGGCGCTCCATGTTCGCGGAGAGTCCCGCGAGCACGGCGTTGAGCGTGAACGCGATGTTCGTGCCGGTGTCGCCGTCGGGCACGGGAAAGACGTTGATCTTGTTGAGGTGTTCCTGCCGCGAGATCACGCGGTGGATGCCCGCCTGCAATGCGCGGCGCAGGCCGACGCCGTCGATATGCTGTGGAGCGAGTAGCGTTGCGCTCATGAATGTTCCCTGCGTGTTTCCGTTATCACGTGCCTGGCCGCCGCGATCCGCCGCGTCTATTGCCGCGGCAGGGAAAACAGCAGGCCTTCGTGTTCCAGCACCACGCCTTCCGGAAGAATGTGCCGGACCAGCGGGCCTTCCGCCGTGCGATCGCCCTCCGCGTAACGGCGCAGGTTGATCAGCACGAAACGCTCGCGCGGATCGCGCGCCCATGCGTGTACATCCATGTGCAGCGACGGCAGCCGTGCGCGAACGTCCGCCGGCAGTGTCATGTACGGTGGCGCGCCGAGTTCTTCCGCTGTCACCGAACGCACCGGCGGCGCGACATCGATCGTGCGTGGTGCGGGTTCGCTCTCCGGCATCGGCGTCGGCAGGCTCGCAAGCTCGGAATCCAGTGCGCGCACCTGCGCCGTGGCCGGCAAGGCATTTTCCATAATTTCCGCGCGTGTGCCAGTTGCCGGCGGTGTTGCGCTGCGTTGCGCGGGCTGCATGACGATGAGCACCGTGATCGTCACCGCGGCGAGCGCGATCGTGACGGCGAGCATCGCCATGGCCGTCGCGGAAAATGCCGGCGCGCGCGCGACAGGCGGGCCGTCGCGCAGCCGCTCGGCCACGTGCCGCGTTCGCTGGCGGTCGGATTTGCGCAGGGCGTCGAGTATCAGCGACACGGTTTTCAGTCCCCGCTGAGAAAGGGTTGCGTGCCGTCGCGCAGAAGACGGTCCAGGCGCAGCAGCGTGCGTTCGCCGGCGATGCCGTCCACGCGCAGTCCTTCGCGTTGCTGGAAGGCGCGTACCTGTTCGGCGAGCGTGGCGTCGAAGAGTTCGGGGTCGGCGGCCGGGGTGGCGACGCCGAGCTGGTCATCCAGCCGTTGCCGCAGCCACGCCACGGACGGGCCGCGCATGCCGGTGATGAGCGGCATTTCCATGTCCGCCGGCGGGCGCCACAGCGCGAGATATTCGCCCGGCCATAGCGCCGCGAGTTCCATTGCATCAACACGCCGCACCGCCGGTCCCGCATGCACCGTCGCGAGCGTTTCGCCGTCGCGCTGCGTGACGGCGGTGATCGCGACCTGGTAGCGCGCACCGTGATCGTCGATGAGTTCCAGCACCGCCGGCCTGTCGAGATCAACGAGCGCGCGCCAGGTGGCGCGGTCATGCAGGCAGCGCAGGCCCGCCGCCGCTGCCTGCGTGCATGCGGGCGGACCGCCCGGCCGGTAGTTCACGTTCCACTGCGCGAACAGTTGCGCAAGCGCATCGTCCGTGCCCGCGGTGCGTGCATTTGTTTCGAGCCACGCGGCGAGTGGCGCGAGCGCAGGCGCGCGCACGGGCGCGGTGTTCGTTTCCGGCAGTTGCGGGTAAAGCAGCAGCGCTGCCGCTGCGATGATCGCGCCTGCTGCGATGATGGCGGCTGCGCCGCGATGCGAGGAGCGCGGACCGTTGATCTCGCGTGCCGCGCGCCGCACGAGCGCGGGCGTGACTTCGCGCGCTTCCGCGGACCACGCACCGAGCAGTGCGCGGTCGCAGAGGATGTTTATGCGCCGCGGAATGCCGCTCGTCAGCTTCCACACCGCGCGCAGCGCGCGCGTGCCGAAGATCGGGCCGCGCGCGCCGGCAACGGCGAGGCGGTGCGCGACGTAGGCGCGCAGTTCGTCGCGCGCGAGCGGTTCGAGGTGATAGCGCGCGGTCACGCGCTGTGCGAGCTGGCGCAGCTCGGGCCGCGCGATGAGGTCGCGCAGTTCCGGCTGGCCGATGAGAAGTATCTGCAGCAGCTTGGTCTTCGCGGTTTCAAGATTCGTGAGCAGGCGGATCTGTTCGAGCACGTCCGCGGAAAGATTCTGCGCTTCATCCACGATCAGCACCGTGCGCCGGCCGCGCGCGTGCGCATCGAGCAGGTGACGGTTCAGCGCGTCCACGAGCCTGCGGTTGCCGCCGCCTTCCGGCAGCGGGATGCCGAGTTCCTGGCAGATCGCTTCAAGGAATTCCGTGACGTCGAGGCGCGGGTTGAGCAGCACGGCAACGTCGACTTCCGCGGGAAGTTCATCGAGCAGGCAGCGCGTGAGCGTGGTCTTGCCGGTGCCGACTTCACCGGTGAGCAGCACGAAGCCGCCGCCTTCGCGTATGCCATATAAGAGGTGTGCGAGCGCCTCGGAGTGACGCCCGCCAAGGTACAGGTAGCGCGGATCGGGCGTGATCGCGAAGGGCGGTTCGTCGAGTCCGAAGTAATCGGCGTACATGCTGGCTCGGGATGCAGGTGAGCATCACATCATGCCTGAAGGGGTGGGGGAGGTGAAATTCCGGGTGACAGTGGATGGATGGCGACAGGATGCGGGAGCGGCTTTGGCCGCGATCCGCCTATTTCTTCTCAAGCAGTCGCCCGCGGATCAGTGCGCCGCTGCCGAAACGCTCGCGCACGGAATCCACGAGCGAGTCGACGGGACGATGCGCAAGCGTTTGCGCGGCCTGCGGCGCTGCGAACAGGTCCGTCTGTCCGGCCGAGCCGAACTGGCTTGTGCCCACGCCGAGCAGCCGGATCGCGGCGCGCGGATGCTCCTGCCACCACGCGCGGAGCAGCGCGCGCGCCTGCTCGTGCAGCACGCGCGTTTCGTTCGAGGCAGGCTGGAAGCTGTGCGAGCGGGTGTGCGTGCGGAAACTCGCCTCGCGGATCTTCACGGTGAGCGTGCGCGGCAGCAGCGCGTGGCGGCGCAGCCGCGCGGCGAGCTTTTCGGTGAGCGCGAGCAGCACGGTCTCAAGTTTCGCGAGGTCGCGGATGTCCGTTGCGAACGTTTCCTCCGCGCTCACGGATTTGTCTTCGCGCTCGGGATTCACATCGCGCGCATCGATGCCGGCGGCGAGCCGCGCGAAGCGTTCCGCCTGGTTGCCGAGCAGCGCGCGCAGTTTTTCCGCCGGCGCGGTGCGCACATCGCGGAACGTGCGAAGTCCGGCCGCTTCCACGCGCGGGAGTGTCTTCGGCCCGAGTCCCCACAGCCGTTTCAGCGGCAGCGGATCGAGAAACGCCTGCACGCGGTCCGGCGGCACGATCACGAAACCCGCCGGTTTCTCGATGTCCGATGCGATCTTCGCGACGAACTTCGATGGCGCGATGCCGATGGAAACGTTCAGTCCCGTCGCGGAAAGCACGCGCTCGCGCAGCGTCTCGCCAAGCGCCTGCACGCTGCCGAACAGCCGCACGCTTGCGGTGACATCAAGAAAGGCTTCATCGAGCGAGAGTCCTTCCACCAGCGGGGTGATGGAATGCATCGCCGCGAAGACCTGCGCTGAGACTTCGCGGTAGCGCGCGATGCGCTGATGGATGAACACGCCCTGCGGACAGCGCTTGCGCGCCTCGGCGCCGGGCATGGCCGAATGCACGCCGAAGCGGCGCGCCTCGTAGCTCGCGGCGGAAACCACGCCGCGCGGCCCGGTGCCGCCGACGATGACGGGCAGGCCGCGCAGTTCGGGATTGTCATGCTGCTCCACGGACGCAAAGAACGCGTCCATGTCCGCGTGCAGGATCACGCGCGTCCAGTGGTCCATGGAACGCCGGTCAGGCGCCGGGCGGGAAGGCCGAAAGGATGTACTGCACAGCCTCGTTGATGCGCTCGTCGCTGAAGTTTCGTTGCGTGAGGTAGGCGTCGCGCCAGCCGCGCCAGACAAGATCGCCGGTTTCGGCGTCGACGATGTCGATGATCAGCGTGCCTTCCTGGAACGTGCGCGGCGTCATGTCGAGCAGCACGGCCGAGCCCCAGTGCGGCGAATAGCGCCCGTAGCCGAGCTGCACGTAGCCGCCGTGGCGCTGCTGGCTTTCGCTTTCCGCGGTGTGGAACGTGACGAGGAAATCCGGGTTCTCTTCCACCGGCTGGTAGCCACGCGCCTCCAGTTGCATGGTCGTTGCGCGGCGCACGCGCTGGCCGAGCAGCGGGCTTTCGAGCACGGGGTGGGACAGGCTCACGCCTTCATCGCCGTACTTGGGCTCCAGCCACTTGAAGGTCTTCAGCGCCTTGAAGTTGGCGGAGCTGTCGAACTCGTGGGGCGGGCGGCTCGCGCAGGCGGCAAGCAGCGCCAGGATCAGCACGAGGAAGGCGGCGGCGGGGATACGCATGGGCATGAACTCCCTTCGGAAAAATACCGTCTAACTTTATCATCTGGGGCCACCCGGCGATCCGACAAGTGGCGGTAAATGCTGGACAGCACGCAGCGCAAAAACTTGCGCAATCACGCACAAATGCGTACTTTTTCACCGAATTTGACAATAAGTGAACCGTGAACGCCCGAGAGAAAAAGCTGCTCGTTTATTCAAGCGTGCTCGCCGCCTGCGGCTGGCTGCTGCTTGCGTGGGCGGTGCTCACTCACGGCGTGTCGTTCGCAGAGCCGATGAACATCGCCGTGTTCATCGCGCTCACGGTATTCATCATCTCCGGCGGTTTCTCGGGTCCGTTCGTCGGCCACACCTCGCTTGATCGCGTCGCGCAGGTCGCCTCGGTGCTGATCTTCGGCGCGGTGCTCGGCGCGCTCATCAACGCCATCGCCTCGTTCCTGTGGCCGTTCGTCGACCGCAAGCACAACCGCGGCCGTTTCACGTTTCTTCTTACGCGCGGACTGCACAGCTCCGGCATGTCCGTCATCATGGTGCTGGCCGCAGGTCTCGCCTACCAGGGTCTCGGCGGTCCGGCGCCGCTCGTGCATCTCGATGCGTCGAGCATCGGTCTCATCGCGCTGATGGCGCTGCTGATGCAGCTGATCAACGAAGCGTTCATGTCCGTGTACGCGCAGCTGAACGAAGGCGACTTCCGCAAGTCGTTCTCGTTCTTCTCCTCGATGGTGGAACTCGCCGCCGTGCCGCTCGGCGTGTTCACGGCGCTCGTCTACAACGTCAACAGCATCGACATGGTCGCGCTGTATCTTGCGCTGCTCATCATGGCGATGCTGATCGTGCGCCGCTTCGCGGAAAACCACTGGGCGCTCGCCGAGCGCGTCGATGAACTGCTCGTCATCAACCGCATCGGGCGCGGCATCAGCTCCTCGCTGATTCTCGATGATCTCGCGGAACTCGTGTTCGAGCAGTGCCGCCGCCTGCTGAACTTCTCGGCGTTCTACCTCGTGCTGTACGACCACGAGGCGGGCGAGCTCGATTTCCGCGTGCATCACAACGAGGAAGGCCGCCAGCCGCGCAAGCGCAAGAAGCTCGGCGAAGGCGCGCTCGGCTGGATCATCGAGAACAACGAACCGTTCCTGATCCGCAACTGGGACCGCACCGATCATCCCGCCAAGCAGCGCGCGGTCATCATCGGCGAGACGCCGAAATCGCTGATCGGCGTTCCCGTTGCGTACGGCAACCGCGTGCTCGGTGCGATCAGCGTGCAGAGCTTCAGCGCGTATGAATTCGACCAGTCGGATCTCAACCTGCTGATCACGCTCGCCGACCAGGTGGCCGTCGCGATCGCCAACGCGCAGCTTTTCGCCGAACTGCAGGATTACAAGAACCAGCTAGAACAGAAGGTCGAGGAGCGCACGCGCGAGATCGAGGCGCAGAAGCAGTCGCTCGTCGAGCTTTCGGACTCGCTGCGCGAAACCAGCGCGCAGAAGGAACTGCTGCTGCGCGAACTGCAGCGCAAGACCGACGAGCTCGACCGGCAGACCAAGGAAGACAGCCTGACGGGGCTTTACAACCGCCGCTTCATGGACGAACGCCTCACCGAGGAATTCCGCCGCGCGGAGCGTTTCGGGCATCCGGTGTCGATCGCGATGCTCGACGTCGACGACTTCAAGCACATCAACGACACCTTCTCGCACATGCTCGCCGATGACGTGCTGCGCGTCGTCGCGAAGATACTGAAAAGCCAGTGCCGCGGCATCGACGTGATCTCGCGCTACGGCGGCGACGAATTCCTGCTCTGCTTCCCCGAGACCACGGCCGCGAACGCCGTGCGCGTCTGCGAGAAGATCCGCAAGGCCGTCGAAGGCTACCACTGGAAGACGATGGACCCGGCGCTTGTCGTCACTACCAGCATCGGCGTTGCGGGACTCGAAACCGGCGCGGGCGAGAAGCAGACGCTGATGCTCGCGGACGCCAAGCTCTACGAAGCGAAGCGTGCGGGAAGAAACCTCGTCTGCGGATAGCCGGATCCGCACCGTCCGTGCGCGACTGAACACCCTGCCTGGCTGTCACCGAATGATGGGATGAGCAATCCCAGAATCGCGCCTGTGCCTTCGATTTCATTGTTGTCCTGCCGCCTTCTCCGCCGCATCCCGATGTCACAACCCTTGACGTGCCGGAATCCTGTGCGCGCTTTGCAGGACGGGCACGGGATTCGTCACACGTGCCTCACTTATTCCCACCGGGCCGGTTCAAAGCGCCCGATCAACAGGTTGAATTCCATGATCAACAGAAAGACAGGTTTGCTCCTGGCATTCGTGCTGGCGTTGCTCGCCGGCTGCAATGACAGCGGGAAGAAGTCCGAAGAATTCCGCGTGCCGGCGGAATTCGAGTCGCAGTCCGCCGTGTGGCTGTCGTCACCCACCGTGGATTACAAGCACGATTGGTCGATGCTTGAAACGCAGGCGCACATGATCAAGGAACTGATCACATCCGTGCATGTTCACTACGCCGTCAACGAGGATGGCGACATCGACAGGCTGCGCGACGCGCTGGCGGCGCTGGGCGTATCCGCGGACGCCATCGACGAGCGTGTTCATTTCCATGCCGTCGAACACGGCGACCTGTGGGTGCGCGATACCGGCGGCACGTTCATGAAGGACGGCAACGGCAACTACAAGGTCATCGATTTTGATTTCGACGCCTACCGCATGGAGGATTACAACACGGCGGAAACGAATGCGATCTACCAGATCGACAACGACGTCTCCCACCGGATCGCAGCGGCGCTGAACGTTCCCGTCGAAAGTTCTCCGCTGGTGGCGGAGGGCGGCAATTTCCACTTCAATGGCAAGGGAACCATGCTCGTCGTCGAGAAGTCGCTCACCATGAGCAATCCCGGCATGACGAAAACGGAAATCGAGGAAGAGCTGAAGCGCGTCTTCAACCAGCAGAAGGTCATCTTCCTGCCGGAGAACTCCGGCGTGGATCTGCATCCCGTGCTGGAAAGCCCGAAGATCATCGATGGTGTGCCGCACTTCAATGTCGGCGTGTGGCATGTCGATGAACTCGTGACCTGGCTCGACGATCGCACCGTCCTGCTGCCGCAGGTCTCGACGGCGGAACTTGCGAGCGGCAACCCGTTCGTCGTCCAGGAACATCTTGCGCTGGAAGCCGCGTACGAAGTGCTGTCGAACGCGACGGACCAGGACGGCCATTCGCTGACGATACTGCGGCCGGAGATTGCGCCGGAGCCGATCGTGGTCGACCTTTACCCGGAAGACATTACATACGGATTTCTCAGTGAGCTTGCGGGCATCGAGCACTTTCCGACCGACGGCTCGCCGATCAAGTTCGTGCTCGCCGCGAGCTACATGAACTACGTCATCACCAACGACGTGATCCTGATACCGAAGCTCTGGAAGGAAGGACGCAGCGAGAACCTGAGAACCAAGGACGCAGTGTTCAAGGAATTCATGGAAGCGCAGTTCCCCGGCCGGAAGATCGTGCAGGTCGAGAACGACGCGCTGACCGTGGGCGGTGGCGGCATGCACTGCATCACGCAGCAGGTACCATCAGTGCTCTGAGGTATCGCCGCGATGAAAGAGGCCGCCTCCGGGCGGCCTTTTTTTTCTGCGCGTCGCTGTCATTTCCACTTTCCCCTGCGCAGCATTTCAAGCACGTCCGCTTCCGGCAGCGCCGCGGAGAAATACGTTCCCTGTCCGCCGTCGCAGCGGAGCTTGCGCAGCGCGCGCAGCTGCTCGCGGTTCTCGATGCCTTCCGCGATGGTCTTCAGGCCGAGATCGCGGCACAGCTGCACGATGGTCTTCACGATCGCAAGATGCGCCGGGTTGTGCAGCATGTCGCACACGAACGCGCGATCGATCTTGAGCGTGTCGAGCGGATAGCGGCTCAGGTGACTGAGCGATGAATAACCCGTGCCGAAATCGTCCATGTGCAGTTCCACACCGAAGGCGTGCAGTTCTTCCAGCCGCTGGCCGGCGGCGACGGGATTTTCCATGAACACCGTTTCGGTGATCTCAAGATGCAGCGCGTTCGATGTGAGCCCGCTGTTTCTCAATGCGCGCGCAACCTGCGAGAGCAGGTCGGGATGCGAGAACTGCCGGTCCGCGATGTTCACGCTCATGCCCAGCTTGCGGATTGCGGCGAACTCGTCCTGCCAGCGCGCGAACGCGAGACACGCCGATTCCATCATCCACCAGCCAAGCGGAACGATGAGTCCCGTTTCCTCCGCGACCGGCAGGAACTCCGCCGGCGCCAGCAGGCCGCGTTCCGGGTGTTGCCAGCGCAGCAGCGCCTCGAAACCGATCAGCCTGCCGCTGCCGAGATCCATCAACGGCTGGAAGTGCGGCACGAACTCGTTGCGTTCCAGCGCCTGGCGCAGTTCCGTTTCCAGCTGCAGCCGCTGGCGCGCGATCTCGTGCATGGTGGAATCGAACACCACGTAGCCTGCCTTGCCGCGCGCCTTCGCGCGATACATCGCGGTGTCCGCGTCGCGCAGGATTTCTTCCGTGCTGTGGTATTCCGCGTTCGCGGGCGCGATGCCGATGCTCACGTTCGAGAACACCTCGTGATCGCCAAGACGCACCGGCGCGGACAGCTCGCGCTGGATGCGCCGTGCGACATCGACGGCGTCGTCCACGCCGTTGATCTGCTCGACGAGCACGGTGAACTCGTCGCCGCCGTGACGCGCGACGGTGTCCCACGGGCGAAGGCACGCGCGCAGCCGCTGCGCGACTTCCATCAGCAACTGGTCGCCCGCCGCGTGCCCGAGACTGTCGTTCACGACCTTGAAGCCGTCGAGATCGAGAAACAGCACGGCGTAGGAAGGTCCGCCGCGGCCGAGCGCGTACGTCATCGCCTTTCGCAGGCGCTCGACGAACAGCACGCGGTTCGGCATGCCGGTGAGCGGATCGTGCGTGGCGTTGTGCCGCAACTGCCGCTCGATGCGCTTCTGCTCGGTGATGTCGCGCACCGTGCCCATCGTCAGCATCTCGCCGTCCTGTTCGACAGGTCCCGCGCTGATGGTCGCGATGAGGCGCGTGACACCGTTTCGATGCAGCAGCCGCGCTTCATGGGTTGACGGCACGTCCTCGCCGCGCTGCCGGCTCTCGAAACGTTCGTCGGCGGCGGAAAGGTCTTCCGGCGCGCAGAGCTGCCGGTAGCTCGCGCCGATGAGTTCGTGTTCCTCGTAGCCGAGCATCGCGGCCATCGCGCGGTTCACGTACACGTACGTTCCGCGCCGGCTCATGAACACGCCGACCTGGCTGTGATCGACCAGCGTGCGGTAGCGCCGCTCCGACTGCTGCAGCGCGAACTCCGTGGACTTGCGCGCCGTGATGTCGACGAGCGTGCCTTCGTAGCACAGCACGCTGCCGTCGGGATGCCGTCGCACGCGCGTGTTTTCCGACACCCAGATGCGATGCCCGTCGCGGCGGCGCACGCGCACCTCGTGGCCGCGCAACTCGCCCTGCGTCTCGAGCAGCCGCGCGACCCGCGCGCGCTCCGCGGGATCGTCGTAGATTTCATCTGCGATGCTGCGCACTTCACGCATCAATGCCTCGGGCGAGGCGTAGCCGAGCAGTTCGGCGAGCGCAGGATTCGCCGCCGTGAAGCGTCCTTCGGCCGTGCTCTGGAAAATGCCTTCGACGGAATGCTCGAAGAGGCTGCGATAGCGCCGCTCGGCTTCGCGCTCCGCGGTGAGATTGCGCACGGTGCCGATCGTCGCCATGCCCGTGTCGGTATCCACTGCGCCGACGCGCACCGCGGCGAGCACGCGCGTGCGGCCATCCTTGTGCAGCAGGTTGATCTCGAACTCGTGCGTATCGCGAAAGCCCGACTGCCGGCGGCGGCGGCGCTCTTCCTGCGCGGGCATGTCCTCGGGCGCGACGATCTGCATGTAGTTCATGCCGAGCATCTCGTCGCGCGTGTAACCGAGCATGTCCGCGAACCCATCGTTCACGTACTGGTACACGCCGCCTGTCATCAGGAACACGCCGTCCTGGATGTGTTCCACCAGCGTGCGGTACTTCGCCTCCGATGCCTGCAACGCAACTTCCGCGCGGCGGCGCGCGGAAACATCGACGAAACTGCCGTGAATGCAGGCAAGCGCGCCGTTCACGCGGATGGCGTGCGCGTTCTCGCTGACCCAGGTGGTCGAGCCGTCCGCGCAGCGCACCTCGGAGACGGCGTTTTCCAGCCGGCCCTCGGCGAGCAGGCGGCGCAGAAGCTCGGCGCGCCGTCCGGGCTCGACATAGAAATCGACACCGATGTGACTGATGGCGGCGAGCAGCGCTTCGGGCGTGGCATGTCCGAGCATGCGCGCAAGCGCGGGGTTCACCTCGAGAAAATGTCCGTCCGCGGAACTGCGGTACAGACCTTCGACGGCATGCCGGAACAGCACGCGATAGTGCGTTTCGTCTTCCGCGTTGGGACCGAACTCGTGCATCGGCGGCCTGCGTGAAAAGTTTGCCGCGTCCGTGCCAGTGCGCGGCTGTGGCCGCGTTCATTCATTTGACATTGTACAGGAAGCCCGCAGATACCCGGTTCGCCACCTTTGGAACGGGCAGCGGATTCGCTACCCTGTGGCAATGCGCCAGACACTGCTTTCCCTGTTCGCACTTTTTCTCGCCATGCTCACGCTGATGCTCGGCAGCGGGCATCTCGGCACGTTCCTGTCGCTGCGCCTGAAAGTGGCGGGCGCGGAGGACTGGCTGATCGGTCTCGTGATGGCGGGCTTCTACGCGGGCCTTGTCGCCGGGGCGTGGGTGTGTCCGCGCGTCATGCAGCGCGTGGGGCACATCCGCGCGTTCGCGGTGTTCGCCGCCGTCAACTGCGCGAACGTGCTGCTGCAGGGCATCTTCGTCACCGCATGGTTCTGGCTGCCGGCGCGCGTGCTCACCGGCATCTGCATGATGGGCATGTACATGGTCGTCGAGAGCTGGCTGAACGAACGCTCGCCGCGCGAGTTCCGCGGCCGGGTGTTCTCCGTGTACATGGTCGTGAGCTATCTCGGCACGGGCAGCGGACAGTTCATGCTCAACATCGCGCCGGTGGACGACCCGCTGCACTTCTTCGTCATCGGCATCCTGTTCGCGCTGTGCCTGCTGCCGGTCTCGCTCACGCGCACCATGCATCCCGCGCCGCTCGAGCCGGTGCGCTTCAACTGGTCGCGGCTTTACAAGACCGCACCGTTCGGCATCGTCGGCGTGCTTGTCGCGGGATTCATGAACGGCTCGTTCTACGCGCTCGCGCCGCTGTACGCGCGCAACATCGGGCTCGACATTTCGCAGATCGCGATCTTCATGGCCACCGCGATTCTCGGCGGCCTGCTGATGCAGTATCCCGTCGGCATGATTTCCGATCGCGTCGACCGCCGCACCGTGCTCGCCACGATGACCATCCTCGCCTCGCTCATGAGCGTCGCGCTGCTTTCCGTCGGCACGGAGTATCCGCTGCTGCTCTACGTCACCGCGCTCGTGTTTGGCGGCGTGCTGTTCACGTCGTATCCCGTCGCGGTTGCGCACACGCATGATCACTTCGAGGCGAACCAGGTCGTCACCGTTTCCGCGGCGCTGATCATGCTGTACGGGCTCGGTGCGGCACTCGGGCCGATCGGCGCGTCCGGCCTTGTGTATCTCGTCGGCCCGCGCGGCCTGTTCCTGTTCATCGCCGGTGTCGGGCTCGTCTTCGGCGTCGTCGCATACTTCCGGCGCGAGGAAGAACCCGTACCTGTCGAAGCGCAGGAACCGTTCGTGGCAGTGCCCACCACCGCATCGCCCGTCATCAACACGATGGATCCGCGCGCGGATTTCGAGCAGGTGCGGGAACTGGGCGAGGAAGATGCGCAAATGAAGAGCGAGTGACGAAAAAAGCCGGGAAGGTTCCCGGCTTTGTCCGTCACGTCCTTCCGGCCGCTCATTCGACCGTGATCGTTATCTTCTCCGACACCACCATCGGTTCGAACGGCACATGCAGGTGATCGCCAAGAACCAGCTGCAGCGTGTGCGTACCCGGTGCGAGTTCGATCACCGCTTCCGTCTGGCCGCCGCCGAAGTGCCGGTAATGGTCGTCCGCAGGAATCGGCTTGCCCGCGGGCGGCAGCGGCGCGTCGATGACAAGATGATGATGTCCCGTGTTATCGCGGTCCACGCCGGCGGGCGCAACACCCATGCCGCGCAGTCCGAACACAACGCGCACGGGACTCTTCAGCGTTGCGCCGTCCGCGGGCGAAACGAAATAAAGTTCCGGTGCATCGCCGGCAAGCGCGGTGAGCGCGAGCCCGGCAAGGATCAGCATCAGCGACATTCTTTTCATGCGGTTTCTCCTCAGGATTGCAGGTAGAGCGTGTAAAGCAGCGTCATCACGAACATCAAGACGATCGCGATGAAATACGCGAACGCGAGCAGCGTGAATTTCAGGATTGTCACGAAACGCCCCTGGCTGTACACGCAGCGCATCGACTTGTACAGGTGAAAGGGCAGGTAAAGCCAAAGTGCCGCGGTGACCCAGCCGGAAAGCGGATCAAGCACGGGCCACACCAGGGCGAGTTCGCCGAACAGCAGCCAGAGCAGGAGCAGCACGAACACCGCGGAGTGGAAGTGCAGCGTGAAGATCAGGTGCTCGACGTAGTAGCGCCCGCTGCCGACGTAAAGCATCTTCAGCACCATCGCGAGCAGCGGCAGGAACACGAACATCGCCGTCGGGATCTGCTGCAGCAGTTCCTTCACGAACGCCTGCGGATCATCCTTCACCGCGCGCGCACCGCGCTCCAGCCGCTCCTCGAATGCCTCGGTGCCGAAACCGCCGAGAGAAACATTGATGTTTTCATCGCGATCGCGCGCGTCGTCTTCTTCCGCTGGCGCCTTTTCATCCGACGCCGCGGATTCCTTCTTCTTCCCGGGCAGCGTCGACTGGAGCGTGCCGGGCGGCAGCCCGAGTTCCGTTTCGGCTTCGCGCAGGCCGCGTTCGGCTTCGGCGCGCTGTTCGGGTGAAAGTTCTTCCTCGGTGCTGTCGGCGTCTGCCGCGTCCTCGTCGAATTCGCCGTCCGCCATGATTGCGGCGACGAAGAAGAACACCAGGCTGATGAAGATGTACATGCGCACCGGTGGCAGGTACCGCTGGCGCCGCCCGCGCACGAATTCCGCCGTCAGCCAGCCGGGACGAAAGAGCAGCGGGCGCAGCGTGCGGAACACGCGTGAATCGAAATTGAACACATCGCCGATCACGTCGTAGATGAGCTCGCCGAGCGAGAGCATCACGGTGCGGTCTTCCTGCCCGCAGTTCGAGCAGAAGCGGCCCGTCACCGGTTCAAGGCAGTTGCTGCAGACCGGCAGCCCGCCGGAGATCGCATTGCGATCGAACAGCATCGCAAAACCTTCGGGGAGCACGTAATCCGCCGCCGGCTGCGTGCGGCGCGACGCCGTGAACTGCTTGCCGAAACGCGTCACGCCGTCCTTCTGCATGCGCGGTGCATACGCGTGCAGGTAGCTCTTCAGCTCGCGCTGCCCGCGCACTTCGTACGCGACCAGGCGAAGCGCGCGGCCGGACTCGGCCAGCTCGCGGCCGCGATACACCGTTGCTGCCTGGAAGCCGGGCAACGCCAGCATCTCGCGCACATGAAGCAGCAGCCAGTCGTCGAACTCGTCGGCGATGGCAGCGTCGACTTCCAGGCGCACCTCGTACATCACCGGCTGGCGCGTGCGGCGCAGAATGGCGAGCGGATTCACAGGTTGTCCCCCCGGACGTGAGTCATTCGGCGTTCTTCGAGAATGCGTGCCATGGTAATGGGTGAGCGCGCAATGCGCACGCATGGAAGCCG